>NZ_DGMK01000020.1:0-341640 GCF_002388365.1 Idiomarina sp. UBA4520
TGACGCCTCACCCTACTCGATATATCTATACAACCTGTTTATAACGATAATAATCGGCACCTCTTCCGAACCTAACAACTGCATGCTAATCTAAAATAATTGACTATTTATTCAGGGGCGTTGCATGGGGTTGTATCAAAATGCAGATGTAAGAGACAACTGTGGCTTTGGCTTAATTGCTAATATCAATGGTGAGGCCAGGCATGAGTTAATCGCTACCGCATTGCATGGTCTGGACAGAATGCAGCACCGTGGCGGTATTGGTTCGGATGGTAAAACAGGCGACGGCTGTGGTCTTTTATTGCAGTTACCCGAACAATTTTTTAAGGACTACGCGAAGTCTCAGAATTGGTCGCTCAGTAAAAAGTTTGCTGTTGGTATGGTGTTTTTTAGTAAAGACCATGACAAAAAGGAAGCCGCTCGCCAGCTTATAGAGCAAGAGTTACAAAAAGAAACTTTAACCGTAAACGGGTGGCGTAAGGTTCCGACAGAGCCTTCTATTTTAGGTGAGCAAGCCGCACTGTCTGAGCCTGATATCGAGCAAGTCATTGTGTCAGCACCTCCCGGCTGGCGAAAAAAAGACCTGGAACGTCGGCTATATATGGCGCGCCGTCGCATAGAACAGCATTATGCCGACAATAGTGAACTGTATATCGCTTCTTTATCAAGTTTAGTCATTGTTTATAAAGGTCTGGTGTTAGCAAAAGATCTGGCTAGTTATTATCACGATCTCGCTAACGACAAACTGACGACGACTATTTGTGTGTTTCACCAACGCTTTTCAACGAATACTCAACCCCGTTGGCCATTAGCACAGCCATTTCGCTTTCTCGCCCATAATGGTGAAATTAATACCATACGGGGAAACCGACAGTGGGCAAGAGCCCGAGCCTATAAGTTCCACACGCCGCTACTGCCAGACTTACAAAACGCAACGCCGTTAGTTGGCATGAGCGGCTCAGACTCTGCTTCTCTCGACAATATGCTGGAGTTACTGTTAGCCGGTGGTATGGACTTATTCCGCGCAATGCGCTTGTTAATTCCACCTGCCTGGCAGGGTGATGCAACCATGTCGGAAGATATGCGTGCATTCTACGAGTTTAACGCGCTTCATATGGAGCCCTGGGACGGTCCTGCCGGTGTTGTCTTAAGTAATGGTCGCCATGTGGCTTGCAGTCTGGATAGAAACGGCTTACGTCCTGCACGTTACGTGTTGACCGAATCTGGCACTCTCACTATCGCGTCAGAGGTGGGTATTTGGGACTACGACGAAGCCGAAGTCAAAGAAAAAGGTCGACTGGGACCGGGGCAGATGATGGCCGTCGACACCTATACCGGAAAAATTTGGTATAACGATGACATAGAAACCGAGCTTAAAGATCGTCACCCCTACAAGCAATGGTTGTCACAAAACCGTCGCCATTTAGTGCCGTTTGAGCGCAGTCACGCCGACAAAATAGGCCAGCGGCTGTATGACGACGAGACAATGGCGGTATTTCATAAAGCGTTTCTCTACTCCGAAGAAGAACTGCAGCAGGTGATTAGTGTTCTTGCTAAAGACGGTCAGGAAGCGGTTGGCTCCATGGGCGACGATACCCCGCAAGCCTTTTTGTCAAAGCAACCGCGACTGCTTTATGACTATTTCCGGCAGCAGTTTGCGCAGGTCACTAACCCCGCCATCGACCCTATTCGGGAACGTCACGTTATGTCGTTAAGCACCATCATTGGTCGCGAGCATAACGTATTTAATGAAGCGTCTGGCGATGCCGACCGAGTGGTCTTTGAGTCGCCTATTTTAATGTATACCGACATTAAGCAACTGCGGGAGTTAGATGAAAAACACTATCGTAGTATGAATTTTTCACTGGCCTTTAATCCGGCAGATAAGCCGTTACAACAGGCGCTCACTGAAGTTGTTGAGAACGTGGTTGAGGCGGTAAGGCAGCAAAGCGTGGTCATTGCCATTCTTAGCGACCGCCACTTTGAAAAAGGCGATGTTACTATTCCGGCACCAATGGCGGTTGGCGCGGTTCAACAGGCGTTGGTGCATGAAAACCTGCGCTGCGACTCCAATATTATTATTGAAACTGCGTCAGCGCGTGACTCGCATCACATGGCGGTTCTTCTGGGGCTGGGTGCCACGGCTATATACCCATTTTTGGCGTACGAAACGGTTGAACAGCTCGTTGAAAAGCAAAAAGTTGACTTATCCGTCCGAGAAGCACTACTGAATTACCGCAAAGGGCTGAATAAAGGGCTGTTGAAAATACTCTCGAAAATGGGTATTTCGACAATCTCCGGCTACCGTGGCGCATCGCTGTTTGAAGCCGTTGGGCTTAATGAGGATGTCAGAGAGCTGTCCTTTTGCAATATGCCTGCGCGCATTAACGGAACAGGTTTTGACGACATACAGCAGGATTTACTGCAGCGTTTCCAGAAATCCTGGTTAAAACGCAAACCCTTAGCGCAGGGTGGTTTATTAAAGTACGTTCATGGCAGTGAGTATCATGCTTATAACCCCGATGTTGTGGTGGCCTTACAGGAAGCGGCTAATACCGGAGACGAAGGCGCTTACAAAGTTTACGCCAAGCATGTGAATGAACGACCAGTGACTCATATTCGTGACTTGCTGGACTTGAAGCTGCCGGAAACCCCCGCTATCGACATTAAACAGGTTGAACCCAAAGAGCGTTTGTACCAACGCTTTGACACCGCCGCTATGTCCATTGGTGCGCTCAGTTCAGAAGCCCATGAAGCACTAGCGGTAGCAATGAACCGAATTGGCGGACACTCCAACTCTGGAGAAGGGGGTGAAGACCCTAAACGGTTCAATACTGAAAAGAACTCTCGTATTAAACAAGTCGCGTCAGGGCGTTTCGGTGTGACACCGCATTACCTGGTGAATGCTGACGTTATTCAAATTAAAGTGGCTCAAGGCGCGAAACCCGGAGAAGGAGGGCAACTTCCCGGCGAGAAGGTGACTGCGGAAATTGCCCAGCTGCGCTACGCAGTGCCGGGTACGACATTAATATCACCGCCGCCGCATCATGATATTTATTCGATTGAAGATCTCGCCCAGCTTATTTTTGATCTTAAGCAGGTAAATCCAACGGCGCTGGTATCAGTGAAGTTGGTTTCTACGCCGGGTATTGGAACCATCGCTACGGGGGTGGCAAAAGCCTATGCTGACCTTATTACGGTCTCGGGCTACGACGGTGGCACCGGTGCCAGTCCGTTAACCTCAGTGAAGTATGCCGGCTCACCCTGGGAGCTGGGGCTCGCTGAGGTGCATGAGGCCTTGGTTACCAACAAACTAAGACACAAAATACGGCTGCAGGTAGATGGTGGTCTGAAAACCGGCAAAGATATTGTCAAAGCCGCTATTTTAGGTGCGGAAAGCTTTGGTTTCGGTACTGCGCCGATGGTCGCTCTGGGCTGTAAATACTTAAGAATTTGCCACTTAAATAATTGCGCGACCGGTATTGCAACCCAAGACGAATTACTCAGGAAGAAGCATTTCTCCGGCTTGCCGGAAAAAGTCATTCGATTGTTTGAGTTTATGGCGGAAGAAGTGCGCGACATTCTGTCTTACTTGGGCGTAACAGAGCTTACGGACGTGATTGGACGCACAGATTTGCTGGAGCGCTTACCGGGTGAAACGAAACGTCAGCAAGCGGTAGACTTAACCGAATTGCTTGCGTCGTCGGGCATTCAGTCTGAATACCCATTGCATTGCACAGAAAAGAACGAGCCTTTCGATAAAGGCGACTTGAATCAGCAAATATTATCAGCGGCTCAGTCTGCCGTGGAAAATAAGTCAGGCGGCAAGTGGTCGTTTTCCATTCAAAATAACGACCGCTCTGTTGCAGCGAGTTTATCGGGCCATATTGCTAAATGGCATGGTAATCAGGGTATGGCGACAGCGCCTATCACTTTGAACTTTAACGGTACGGCAGGCCAAAGCTTCGGTGCCTGGAACGCTGGTGGCTTAAAACTAAGACTGACCGGAGATGCCAACGACTACGTCGGTAAAGGCATGGCTGGCGGCGAAATTGTCTTAAAGCAGCCTAGAAATGCAAACTACCTAAGTCATAAAGCAGCCATTATGGGTAATACTTGCTTGTACGGAGCCACCGGAGGCAAGCTTTATGCAGCGGGCGGTGCCGGCGAACGATTTGCCGTACGTAATTCAGGAGCCACCGCTGTGGTTGAGTCTATTGGTGATCACGGCTGTGAGTACATGACAGGTGGTATTGTCGCAGTATTAGGCGATTGCGGCATCAACTTTGGTGCCGGTATGACAGGCGGTTTTGCGTATTTGCGAGACATCGACGGAGACTTACACCGCCGTTTAAACCATGAGCTGGTTGATGCGTTAGAAATAGAAACCTCCATTATTAAAGAGCATTTGCGTGGGCTTATTCATGAACACCATGAGGCCACCGGCAGTGCATACTCCAGAAAGCTACTAGCGTCCTTTGACGAGACGGTAAAAAGCTTCCGTATTGTGAAGCCAAAATCTCAGGACGTGTCCGACTTACTGGGACACCGCGCACGCTCTACTGCTGAACTTCGGGTACAGGTGATGTAATGAATAAAAATGTGTATCAATTTCTAGACGTTCAGCGAATCGATCCGCCGAAAATGGCTGCCGATGAGCGCCGTATTGAATTTACCGAAATTTATGAGCCTATGTCGGGTGTACAGTTGCAAGGGCAGGCTGATCGTTGCCTGGACTGTGGTAATCCGTATTGCGAGTGGAAGTGTCCGGTTCACAACTATATTCCACAATGGTTGGAATTAGCGAATCAGGGGCGGGTAACGGAAGCTGCAGAGCTTATGCATAAAACCAATAGTCTGCCAGAGGTCTGTGGTCGTGTGTGTCCGCAAGATCGTCTCTGCGAGGGGGCTTGCACGCTTAACGATGGCTTCGGTGCTGTCACTATTGGCAGTATTGAAAAGCAAATTGTCGATGAAGCCTTTGCCAATGGCTGGCGACCCGACTTAAGCGGGGTCGCACCGCGAGTGGAGCGAGTCGCTGTTATTGGCGCAGGACCGGCCGGTTTAGCCTGTGCCGATGTACTGGCGCGTAATGGTGTTACCGCAACGGTGTATGACCGTTACCCTGAAATTGGTGGGTTGCTGACTTACGGTATTCCACCATTCAAACTCGACAAGGCAGTCATGAAGTTACGCCGCGAGATATTCACTGAAATGGGCGTGCGATTCGAATTGGGCGTTACTGTTGGTGAGGATATCAAGCTCTCGGAACTGCTTGAGCAATACGACGCGGTGTTTCTGGCGTTAGGCACCTACAAAGCACTGGATGGCGGCTTAAAAGGGTTAGAGCATAACGGAGTGTATCCGGCATTACCGTTTCTTATTGGTAACACACAAACCCTAATGGCGCATAAGCCCATGCCGCAATACCCGCATATCGACCTTAACGGGCAACAAGTGGTGGTGCTGGGTGGTGGTGATACCGCTATGGACTGTGTACGCACTTCAATTCGGCAAGGTGCGACGTCGGTGACTTGCGCTTACCGACGCGACGAAAGCAATATGCCGGGCTCGCGCCGCGAGGTGGAAAACGCCAAAGAAGAAGGTGGTGAGTTCTTATTTAACGTTCAGCCAGTGGAAATAGAAGCAAACGAGTCTGGACAGGTGACTGGTGTCAAAATGGTGAAAACGGCATTAGGACAGCCCGACAGTGATGGCCGACGCCGGCCTGAGCCTGTTGCGGGCTCTGAGTTTACCTTACCGGCAAGCGCAGTGATCATTGCTTTTGGTTACCAGGCGAACCCACCTGAGTGGCTGAAGAAGCATAATGTTGAACTGAGCGACTGGGGCACGGTGTTAACCGACTCGAATCGAGAGTTCGCTATGCAAACCAGTCACCCGAAGATCTTCGCCGGTGGTGACATGGTTCGCGGCGCAGACTTGGTTGTTACCGCTATAGCCGAAGGTCGCTCCGCCGCTGAAGGAATGCTCGATTATTTTGACCAGCTATCAATAAAAGCCTCATAGCCTTCGACAAAGGTGGGGTATTTAAGCTTATAGCCGCTGTTTTTAAGGCGGCTATTGTCACAGAGCTTTGAACCTCTGGGACCTGGGCCAGGCTCTACGTCAGAGGTAATACTGGCTCCGAGTTGCTCCGCTAACCATTGATACATGTCGTATTGTTTAACGGGTTTATCGTCACTGACAAGATAAAGCGGCTGCGGGCTTTTAATCGATGTTAATAACGCATGAATAAAACCGGCGACATCATCTTGATGAATTCGGTTCGTCCAGCTGTCACGTAAACTCATGTTGCCGGCAATCAGTTGTTTTAATAAATAGTCCCGACCTTTGCCGTAAATACCGCTGCAACGCAATACTGTGGTTTGGCTCGGCAGCGAATCGATTAACGACTCAGCCTGTAACAACGCTTTGCCAGACTCTGACGTCGGAGCTGTTTCACTGGTTTCATCTATCCACTCGCCATTTTCCTGAGCATAAACGCCGGTACTGGACACATAAATAATGTAAGGCTGTTGCCCACTTTGTGCCAATACCTGCTGCAAGTGCCTACAAGGCACGACGTAGCCATCGTGGTAGCGTTGTGAGCCTGAGCTCGAAGGCGTCAGAGTAATAACAACAGCGTCCCATTGAGTGTCGAATAACTGCCGTAAGTCCTGCTCGTTATCATAGTCCCCAGCAACAAGTTGCACGCCGTCAATAACAGGCTTGTTGTCGGGGTGGCGGCAAAGTCCGGTGACACGATGACCTTCTGCTGCCAATAAACGTGCGATACGTTGCGCGATGTCTCCGTAGCCGAGTAAAAGCGTTTGCATGATCAACCCCTTAGCGTTAATGTAAATAAAATGTATCAGCGACTTAAATAACGATAAAAAACAGTGCCACAATGACCTTCAATGCCGCCTTGCAGACACTCGTTGACGAGTTAAAAACAGAGTATCATCGCTCGCAGTTTGAGTCTGTATTTAAGCGCAAAACAAAGCACCTCAGCGGTCCTGAAAAGCTGAAAGTGAAAATGGCGATTACCGAATTGGCGAAACCGGCATTAGGCGTTGTCGATTTACGTAAAAAAGTCCCATATGACGTGTTCCCTTATCCCTTTCAGGGCCGCACGCATTATTTTCACAACCGCGCACAGCAACTGTTTGAACAGGGGCTTAAAGCGTATAAAGGCGTTTTTACCGAAGACACTAAACAGCAAATTCTGGCGTTGAGAAATCAATACACTCATGAATTAACGGCAAGTAATACACAAGCGGCTTCCTTAGACAGCTTTATAGCCGGGCATCCTTATTCTCGTCGGGAAGAGCGTATGAACTTTGTCTCGCCGATTTCTTTTACGTTAGCGGATGGACAGTCGTTTACTGCAACGTCGGTGGATATATCGACAAATGGTCTGCAAATAAAAGTGGAATCTTCCGAACAAATAAAGTCGTTACTTTTTGCTCAGCTGGAAGTGTGCTTTTCTGGCATAGCAGAGAATTTTGTGGTTAACAGTAAGCCGTGCGTGCAATACCGCGTGGTTGCTGTGCAGAGCAGTGAACCATACGTTTACTTGCGGCTGAAGCGATTAGAAACTGATGACAACAACGCCTTTCGCACTTTTATTAATGAGCTTATCAGTCAGTATAAACCACGCTATAAAGTCAATATTGATCATAGCTTGCAGAGAGTAAAAGCCCGTGGTTATGAAACACTGTGGGCGAGCGTCTACGGTGGATTAAAAATAGTCTTGCCAGACGATAAGCCAACTTGTTGTGTGCTGGCTACTGAAACTAACCGGACTTTATTAAACAGTTGGCAAAAGCATGCCACCGATACGCTCGCGCAACTCATGGAAATGGCGTGGGTGAAGCAATCGGTTGATGAGCTGAAAGCGGAACGTAAGCAAAGTCGACGTCAGCTTTGTTTTTTCAGATTGAGTCTGCCGCTAAATAAGCGTTGGCACGAGTACATTGTTCCTGTCGCCGAATTGAGCAAAGAAGCAGGCTGGCTAGGGTCGTTATTTGCTTTAAAACAGGCTGGGTACCCTGTACAGATTTATGAAATCACCCTAACGCACGATGCCAAGCGACACGCAGTATTTGCTGAACTTCAAAAGTTGCCGCTGCCGTTTGTGAATGACACAAATGTTGAGAAGCTAGCGCTGTCAAAGTTGAAACCTTACCAGTTAGAAGACCCTTCGTTACGGAAAGTCTCAGTTATTGAAAGCGATGAGAGCACTCTGTCAGTGCAATTTAGCAATGCTTTATCGAACGCCTTATTTGTTCATAAAGACGGCGGTAAGTGGCAGCCTAAAGTAGCGGGTCTTATGCCCTTTAGCGAGGGCTTGCCGGCTCCCTTTAAAGACGCCGGCTTTTGGCTCAGTGACAGTGATAAAGTATTGGGGGGGCGACAGTTACAGCGGCAAATTATTGATGCGTTAAAGCGAACAAAAGATCCCAGCGATTTGCCAACGATTGTTGTATTACGAGTGTCGCACCTTCCAGGCAAAGAAACGGTAATAGGGCGGTCATTAAAGACCTACAAGACTTTTAATGAGGCGGCTGAATATGTGAATTTTCTAAAAGATGACGGTCAAATTTTAGCCTTACACATCCACGGCAGCTGCTGTGAAGCCAACTTGAGCGATGCGGTGCGTAACGAATTGTCCTATATAAGCCGCTATCTACCGCACCGGGCGAAAGAGTTTGAAGCGGAGTTTCTTCAGTGTAAGGCTGTTATTACCGTGTCAGACGTGACTCAAAGCCTGATTCATTTATCTTCACTTGTACAACAGCCAAAGAGCGTTCTAAAGCAAGCCAATTAAGCGCCTTTTCATCACGGTTGTCATACCGCATAATCGAATGACATTACTTCAATAGTTAAGAAGGGTTGTTTTATGACTAAACAATGGTTAGCGCCTGCGCTGTTACTGGGGCTGGGTACGACGTTTTCATTCGGAGTCCATGCTCAGGACGCAGTGAGTTATGAAGATAAAGAAGAGCTGCACGACATTGTGAAAGCCGTAGAAGCCGACAACATAGAAAAAGACATTCGTAAATTAGTGAGCTTCGGTACGCGTCATACGCTGTCAGAAACGGAGTCTGATACTCGTGGTATTGGTGCTGCGCGCCGCTGGATTTATTCGGAGTTTGAGAAAATATCGCAAGCCTGCGGTGGTTGTCTGGAAGTTATGTATGTCAGTGACGTTGTGTCTGGCGAAGACCGCATTCCAGACCCGGTAGAAGTAAAAAGCGTTATTGCTATTCAAAAAGGAACAACCGATCCGAATCGCTACGTCATGATGTCAGGCGATATCGACTCTCGCGTTAGTGACGTTATGGACTACACATCAGACGCTCCCGGTGCAAATGACAATGCTTCAGGTGTTGCAGGCACCTTGGAAGCGGCACGCGTGCTGAGTCAATACGAGTTTGATGGCTCTATCGTTTACGCCGCTTTGGCGGGCGAGGAACAAGGTTTGTTTGGCGGTAAAATTTTGGCGAAGAAAGCCAAAGACGAAAATTGGCATCTAACCGCTGTGTTGAATAACGACATGATTGGCAACATTGAGGGTATTAACGGTGTTATCAACAATTCAACTGCGCGAATTTTTGCTGAAGGCACCCGTATGAACGAGTCAGACCGTGAAGCCACTATGCGTCGTTACTATGGTGGGGAGGTTGACTCTCCGTCTCGCAATTTAGCGCGTTACATAGACTGGGTGGCAGACCGATATGTGCCGAATTTAGATACCATGGTGATTTATCGTTTAGACCGTTTTGGTCGTGGCGGTCACCACAGACCCTTTAACGACCTCGGCTATCCGGGCATTCGTATTATGGAAACGAATGAAAACTACAACCGTCAGCATCAGGACTTGCGTACCGAAAATGGCATTAAGTATGGTGACACTATTGATGGTGTGAACTTTGAATACGCCGCTAAACTAACCGCATTGAACGCCGCATCATTGGCTAGCATGGCGTGGGCTCCACGACCACCGGCGAACGTTGAAATTGAAGGGGCTGTTAAACCAGATACAACGTTAAGCTGGAGTGCGCAAAGCGAAGACGAAGAGAACATTACTGGTTATAAAGTGTATTGGCGTTTAACCGACGCACCACAGTGGCAGTTTAGCCGCTATGTTGGCAACGTGAATGAATACACGCTGGAAAACATTGTGATCGATAACTACATTTTTGGTGTAGCTAGTGTAAGCAAAGACGGCTTTGAAAGCCCGGTTGTTTTCCCAGGACCAGCAGGACAGTTTTCGATTGAGTGAGACGTACTTTAAAGAACTACCTGTGCCACTGAATGACAGCGACGAACCAAGAACTGTTGGTTTTGAGCTGGAGTTCAGTGGCTTAACATTAGAACAGACATCGACAATTTTGTGCTCAGTCGTCGATGGCGAATGTGTTCGTGAATCAAAAGCAGAGCACAAAGTTAAAACGTCCGACTTAGGCACTTTCAATGTCGAAATTGACTGGGCGTACCTTAAGAAAAAAGCGAAAGCAGAGGGCGCCGACGAGTCCAGCCTGTTAAAAGAGCTGGGCAATTTAGCGGAGCGTTGGGTGCCGATTGAAATTGTCTGCCCACCGTTAACGCTAGAGCAGTGCAAGGTACTGACAACGCTCGTTGATAAGCTTCGTAACGCAGGCGCAAAAGGTACCGATGAGTCCTGGATAGCTGCCTATGGGGTTCATATCAATGCTGAAATTCCTAAACTCGATGCGCCAACCGTACTGCGATATTTGCAGGCCTATGGTCTGCTGCAATGGTGGCTAATCGAGAAGCATCAGGTTGATACCACACGCAAAATCAGCCCGTATATTGATAAATACCCTGAAGACTATCTGCACCGCCTGATGACTCAGGACGAGGCTGATATGTCGACACTCATTGATGATTATTTGTCGTTTAACGCAACTCGAAACCGAGCGTTAGATATGCTTCCGCTGTTTAGCATGGTTGACGAAGATAAGGTCATGAATGTTGTTAATGACGGAAAAATAAAAGCACGTCCAACGTTTCATTACCGTCTTCCTAATTGCCAAATTGAGCATCCCGGCTGGCAGCTTAGTGAAGAATGGAACTTATGGTGGGTGATAGAAGCTTTGGCAAGTGACCAAAACGCTTTGGCGTATTGGCGCAATGCATTTCTCGAGGCGGAGAGACCGATAATGGGCGTCGCCGAAACGGACTGGAAAGAAAGGCTAACGCAATGGCTCAGCGACCGCGAGTGGTGGTAACAGGGGCCGCACGCAAATGGTCTCCCTCGTGGTGGTGCACCTGGCTGGCGCTCAGGCTACTTGGTGCTCACCCCATAAGAGTGAGTGTCAGGCACCGCTGTGAAAGCCCCAACGTGGATGCCGTAATTATTGGTGGTGGCGATGACATCAGTCCGTCTCACTACAACCAGCCTCCCGAGCCCGATGGCGAATATGACCCCGATCGCGATGACATTGAAATTCGCTGGATACAGTGGGCGCTTGAGAATAGAAAGCCGCTTTTGGGCATTTGTCGCGGCTCTCAACTTATTAATGTCGTGCTTGGTGGTGAACTGAACCAGAACATAAAAGAGCTGAGAAAGCTAACCTATAACCGTCCGGGCTTGTTGCCGACTAAACAAGTGTTTTTAGAAAAGGGCAGTTTGCTGTCAGAAATATGCAAGAAGAATAAGCTCCGCGTGAACAGTCTGCACTCTCAAATTGTAAAACGGGTGGGTGTAGGCATACGAGCTACCGGCTGGGACTTAGACGGCTTTATTCAGGCGTCTGAGAGTGATGGTCGAGAACGAGCCGTTATTGGCGTTCAGTGGCATCCGGAATATATGTTTTACGTACCCAGCCAACTCAGAATTTTTCGTTGGTTATTAAGCCGTTAAATAATTAAACGCAAAAACCGATTAATTTCATCTTATTTTATCCGTTCTTTCTGATCCTTCCTTTCAGTTATTCTGTATAAACATTCAACTAAATATAAATCCCGGCAGTTTTGAGGTAAGAGAAAGATGACGATAGCAAATAGGTTATACGCAGGCTTTGCGTTCATTCTGTTATTGCTTGCAATAACCACCATTATAGGCACCTACCAAGTAGGCGAAATTGATAAAACCCTGATGCGTGTCAACGAAGTCGGTAGCGAAAAACAACGATTTGCTATCAATTACCGTGGCAGTGTGCACGACAGAGCCATTGCGTTACGCGACTTAGTGTTAGTTGAGCGTGCCAGCGAACGGCCGCCTTTGAGAGAACTTATTGCGAAGCTAAAAAATGACTACGCAGAGTCTCAACAGGGTATGCAGCGAATTATTTCTGACGAGCAGCTCGTTAATAGCGAGGAAAAATCGCTATTAGCGGCAATAGCGCAAATACGTGAACAAGGCTTAGAGTCTGCTGCGGAAGTTGAGCGTTTGCTGCAGTCGGACCAACGTCAGCAAGCGCAGGACTACGTTATTCGTGAGCTGGGGCCTATTTACGCTGAGTGGCTTAACCGTATTAACGACTTTATCGACTATCAGGAAGCGAGCATCTCTAAGGGCACCCAGGGTGTTATGGAGCGAAGCGAAAACTTTGCCACGTTAATGTGGTGGATAACCGCCTTTGCAATTATTGCCGGTGGTTTGGTTGCCTGGAGAATTGTGGTTCGACTCACACATAAAATTGGTGGTGAGCCAGAAGAAGCAGCCGAGGTGCTTCAGAAAATTGCGGATGGCGATTTAACGGTTGAGACACGGTCTAAGTACAAAGGCAGCATGATGGATGATGTAAACACCATGGTGCGCCGTTTACAGGGTTTGTTGAAGGAAGTGAACGAGTCGGCTAATACCCTAGTTGACGCATCTTCTGAATTGTCCGAAACTGCTGGCAATAATCAGAAGCTTGTGGTTGAACAACAAGAGCAAACTACTCAAGGTGCAACAGCCATTCACCAGATGTCGCAAACGGTTCGTGAAGTTGCACAGCATACCGAAGAAGCGGCGCAGCTAGCCGATGATACCGACAAGGAAACCGTCAACGGCAGCCGTGAAGTGGAAGCAACGGTGCGCTCTATTGAAGAGCTGGCTAAGCAGGTTGAAAGTGCTTCAGCGGTTATTGGTGAACTGTCTGACAATACTGCTGAAATTAATAAAGTTCTAGAGGTTATTGAAGGCATTGCTGACCAGACCAACTTGCTGGCGCTGAACGCAGCGATAGAGGCAGCTCGCGCAGGTGAACATGGGCGAGGTTTCTCAGTAGTCGCCGACGAAGTTCGGGCACTGGCAAACAGAACTCAGGACTCAACACGCAGCATTCAAAGCCTTATTGAAACCATGCGTGGCAGCGCCACCAACGCGGTTGACGTGATGGAGCAAGGCCGCCAGAAAGCCACCGAGAGTGTTGAGCAAGCGCGCAGAGCAGGGGAGTCATTGCAGTCTGTAAACACCTCGGTTGCGAAAATGAGCGACATGAACGCACAAATAGCAACAGCTGCTGAAGAGCAAACCGCTGTTGCAGAAGAAATTAACCAGAACTTCACCTCTATCACCGAAGCTGCTGAGCAAGCCGCTGCGGGCTCAGAGCAAATTAGTGAAGCCAGCCGCGAGCTGCAAGAGCTGGCAAAACGGTTAAATAATGGCATGAAGCGCTTTAAAATTGCTTAAAGCCCTTGATTAGAACGGCTAAAACCCCTACCATAGCGGCCGTTCTGGAGAGGTGGCCGAGTGGCTGAAGGCGCACGCCTGGAAAGTGTGTATACGGCAACGTATCGAGGGTTCGAATCCCTCTCTCTCCGCCAGATACAAAGAAACCGCCCTTGTGGCGGTTTTTTTGTGTCTGCAAGACTCGTTTCTATTGCAATAATCCCCCCGGGTGGTAGTTTAAAAATTCGTTTAATAGGTAAGTACCAGGGAAGGTGTGACATTGCATTTTGTTCTGGCGCTTTCCTGCCAAGTAATAAAACCAATAAGGACAGGTTATGTTTAAGCGAGTTTTACCGGTAGTGGCAGGCGCAATTATGTTATCGGCGTGCAGCGGCGGAACGCCGGCGTGCAGTGACTCTGAAACGGTCGATTTAGTGTTAGAAATTAGCAATGACGAGTTAGTTGCTCAGTTTGGAACTGAATTTGCGAACTTAATTGATATGTCATTAGACGCTATTCGCACGCAGGGGCACGATGAAAAGCTGGATACTTACCAGTGCGCGGCCGATTTAATTATGTCTGGCCCGGGTGGTGAGAGCAATGTGCCGGTAGAGTATACCGTTGAATCAACCGACGATGCTGACGAGTTTTATGTCACGGTCTACGGCTTATAAGCCAGATACTAAAAAGGCGCTCTCTGGCGCCTTTTTGCTTTCATAAACAAAACTTACATCATTTTCTGTAAGTAAAGCTGTTCACCCAGCTTGTCCATCAAGCCCAACTGAATTTTCAGCCAGTAGGCGTGGTCTTCTTCGGTGTCTTTTAAAATACCTACCAACATATCGCGCGTAACGTAGTCGTCGACTTCTTCGCAATACTCGATAACTTCACGCAATGTTTTCGCATTGTTGTACTCAAGCTGTAAGTCGTTTTCCAGCATTTCACGAACGTCAGAGCCAATATTGTGCGGCTCACGGCTTTTCATGTCCGGCTCGCCTTCTAAAAACAGAATACGACGAATCAGTAAATCTGCATGACCACGTTCGTCATCAATTTCATGGTTAATGCGCTCATAAAGCTTCATTAAGCCAAAATCTTCGTATTGACGTGAGTGGGAGGTGTATTGGTCAATTGATGTCAGTTCAAACGCGAGCAAACGGTTTAATTGCTCAACAACATTGTTATCTCTGCGCATTACTCAGCCTCATCCATTTTTGTTTGTAAGTACACCTCATTACCAAGGCGGGAGATAAGATCAATTTGAGTTTCCAGCCAGTCCAGGTGCTCTTCCTGAGCGTCCAGAATATCCCGTAACGCTTTACGACTGACATAGTCTTTGTGCTCTTCGCAGACTTTTATGGCGTCGCGTATGGCGCTGACGTCACCAAACTGCACCTTGTGGTCAAGCTCTAACATTTCGCGAGGCTCTTCTCCAACATACAGCTTTCCTAGCTCTTGTAAATTGGGAATACCTTCAAGAAATAAAATGCGTTCGATAATAACGTCGGCATGTTTCATTTCTTCGATAGATGCTTTGTAGACAGCTTTGTTAAGGCTGTTGAAGCCCCAGTTTTGGTACATGCGGGCGTGTAGAAAGTACTGGTTGATAGCGGTCAGCTTTAAGGTCAGCACCTTATTAAGCTGCTGAATAACTTTTGCATCACCTTTCATAGTTCGAGCTACCTCTTAATTCACAACGTATGAATTAAGTGTAGCACACTGATACTGGCAGCGAAGTCTCTTGAGATTTTTTCGGGGAGTTTTCCTGAAGCGCCTCGTTAAGAACGGTTTTTGCACAGTCTTTACAGCAGCCACATTGCGACGCTACGCCATATTGCTGGCGGAGATCACGCATTGACGAAACCTCTCCACGGCTTACGGCCTGGTGGATGGTTTTATCATTGACTCCTTTACAAAGACATACATACATAGACTATCACCTCAACGAGTTAGTGATAGTCTATTTTAAATGCGAACTATTTGCAATAGCTTTTGAGTGGTACTTACCGTACTTACTAAGGGTTAATAAAACCAGTTTTAAGCAGGTACAGTGTATAAGCAATGTATAAAGCGATAAAAATAGCGCCGTGGACACGGTTAATGCGGCCCTGACGAGCTTTACGTATGCTAAAGGCCATTAATAGCAATGTCAGAACGGCCATGGCAATCCAGTCACGGCTGAGTACCAGAGGCTCTAGTGTAATAGGCTTAATAGCACCGGCAATACCCACGACAGCCAAGGTATTAAACATATTTGAGCCAATTACATTACCCAATGCCAGGTCATGTTCATTTTTGCGTGTTGCCGCAATAGCAGAAGCCAGCTCCGGCAATGAGGTGCCAATGGCAACGACGGTCAGGCCAATAACAAGGTCACTGACACCTAATGCTGTTGCAATATTCACTGCGCCCCAAACCAATGCTCTTGAGCTGACAATAAGCAGCAATAAGCCAACAATTAACCAAATAATAGCGGGTTTCATCGGCAGAGGATGCTCGTCGAGCTCTTGAGTGTATTCAGCAGCGAGCGCGTCGTCACCGCTTTTCGAGCCGACCCACACAGACCAGCCCATGTACGCAAAGAAAACCAATAGAAGAATAGCGGCTTCGAGGTGAGTAATTTCATAATCAAGCAAGAAAATAGCGCTGAGAAGTGTAATACCAATAAGTACCGGCATTTCACGACGAATAACCACTGACTTCACGGCAATGGGCGCTAATACAGCGGTTATACCCAGCACTAACGCGATATTGGTGATGTTAGAGCCATAGGCGTTACCCAATGCTAGCGCAGGGGTGCCATCAATAGAGGCAATGGCCGAGACAACCATTTCCGGGGCCGAAGTGCCAAATCCAATGATCACCATGCCGATAACCAATGGCGCCATGCCTAAATGACGAGCAACGGCGGCGGCTCCTTCAACGAACTTGTCAGCACTCCAAACCAGAACCGCCAGGCCAATAATAACTGCAACTATTGATAACACCATAAAAACTCACGCTTTACCCACTGAATAAACAATGGGCGCTAGTTTAACTCAGTGTTTGTTTTAAAGCATCAATACTTGTTGGGTCATCAATGGTTGATGGTACAGACACCTCGTTGCCTTGTACTAACTGTCGAATAATCCGGCGCAGAATTTTTCCCGAGCGTGTTTTGGGTAAACGCGGAACAATGTGTAAGGTTTTCAGACAGGCAATGGCGCCAATTTTGCTGCGAACGAGCTGTATGAGCTCGTCCTGTAATTGCTCTTGAGTAATATCGACAGCGTTTTTCAATATAACAAAACCGATGGGTAACTCACCTTTAAGATCGTCCGGCTGTCCAACAACAGCACATTCGGCCACTGCGGGATGACTGGCCAGTATTTCTTCCATTTCGCCTGTTGAAAGTCGGTGACCGGCGACATTAATAACATCATCCGTACGTCCCATAATGAAGACATAGCCGTCTTTGTCGATGTAGCCACCGTCGCCGCTGCAATAGTACCCCGGGAAGGCTTTCAGGTAACTGTTGTGCAAACGCTCCTCGTCTTCCCAGACGGTTGTCAGGCAACCAGGGGGCAGGGGTAACCTGACACAAATGGCACCTTCCTCGCCGTTGTCGACCGACTTGCCCAGAGGGTCGAGCACCGATATTTCATAACCGGGTACCGGAAATGTTGATGAACCGGGTTTAACTTTAGCCGACTCAATGCCGACCGGGTTGGCACACATTGGCCAACCGCTTTCGGTTTGCCACCAGTGATCGTAAACCGGTTTGTCGGTCAACTCAGTGGTCCACTCATAGGTGGCTGGGTCAAGGCGCTCGCCGGCCATATAAATTCGCTCTAATGAGCTAATATCGTACTTTTCCAAAAACTTGCCGTCGGGGTCTTCTTTTTTTATTGCCCGGAACGCGGTTGGTGCTGAGAATACCGCTTTAGCTTTGTAGTGCTCGATAATACGCCAAAACGCCCCCGCGTCTGGCGTGTTAACGGGCTTGCCTTCATACAGCACGGTGCTGCACCCAAAAATTAATGGACCGTAGACAATGTACGAGTGTCCAACAACCCAGCCGACATCCGAGGCGGTAAAGAAGGTGTCTCCGGGTTTTAAGCCATACACATAGCTCATTGAGAAATTTAAAGCGGTTGCGTAACCGCCGTGGTCGCGTACCACCCCTTTCGGTTTACCGGTGGTTCCTGAGGTGTAGAGAATGTACAGCGGGTGTGTTGAAGGTACGGCAACGGGCTCTGCGGGCGCCGCATTTTCGACAGCATCGTTCCAGTCGATATCGCCCTCATTTTTTAGCTCGGCTGTGCATTCCGGCCTTTGGTGAACAATGACTGAGCTGGGCTTGTGTGTTGCTTCCTCTATGGCTTTATCGACAATGGGCTTGTACTCTAGAACTTTGTTAACCTCGACACCGCAAGAAGCGGTGACAATGGCCTTGGGTTTAGCATCGTCGATTCGAACCGCCAACTCATGCGCAGCAAAGCCGCCAAACACAACAGAGTGAATAGCACCAATGCGGGCACAGGCCAGCATGGCAATGGCAGCTTGTGGAATCATTGGTAAATAAATAACCACCCGGTCACCAACGTTAACCCCCTGAGCCTTTAAGGCGCCGGCAAAAGCCGCCACTTCTTCCTTAAGCTGGCTATAGGTGTAATGGCGTTGTGTGTTGGTAACGGGAGAGTCGTAATACAGTGCTACCTGGTCACCACGACCTGCATTAATTTGTGCGTCTAACGCTAAATGACTGACATTTACTTTGCCGTCGGGAAACCAGTCAGCCATGCCGTTTTTTCGAACATTGGCTGCGGTTTTGGGTGGGGTAAACCAGTCTAGGCGACTGGCCTGCTCAAGCCAGAATCCTTCCGGGTCTTGCTGGGCTTCAGAATAAAGCTTCTTATAAGCTTGCATAGCACTGTCCTTACTTCTTAAATACTGATGCTTTCAAGCTTATTCTGTTACCCGCAATTTCCCATTCGACTTAGGTCTAACTAAGGTGACTTTTACAGATTTTTACCAAAATCGGAGACGCCGTAGTAGTAAGAACTCGACAACGGCAATAACAACTAGGGCAACACAGAAAATGAGGAAAGCATCCTCACTTCCTACCCCTGGCATACCACCAATATTAATGCCGAAAACCCCCGTCAGAAAGCTTAATGGAAGGAAAACTCCGGCAATAACCGACAGCCAGTAAGTGTTTCTATTCATTTTTTCGGCGATGGCTTGCTGTATTTGCTCACGCTGCATCCAAATCTGTTCAAGCATTAAGTCGATTTGCTCGAACAGTCGTTGGGTGGTGTCGCGTTCGTTAATGAGCCATTGGTGCAACTCACTTGGCATAATGCGCTCGGCTTCTGTTGTGAGCTTTTCTAACGCCGCTAATTGCGGGCGTATAAAACGGTTTAAACGCAATAATCTGCGGTGCAGTGATGTCAGCTGAATCTGCAAAGACGCAGTGTCGTCGAAGCCTTGCCCTTCAATTTTTTCGATGGCGTCTTCAGCGTCTGACACCACGTCTTCGACTTTTAGATTAATTTGCTCAATAAGGCTGACAATAAAGTCGTGCAAAGAGTCTGGGCCAGACTGATGTTTAAGCTGCTCGCGCAAATGCGCAATGGCATTGAAGGGGCGTTTTCTAAAGGTATAGAGCGCGCCTTTATAATAGAGTAAACGTAGGCTCAACATGTCTTCCGGTTGTTCACCGCTGGCTAGGTTAACGCCACGTAGCAGCAAAATAAAGCCGTCGGGTAAGCGTTGAAAACGAGGGCGGGTGTCTTCTTCCAGTACGGCGTCAATGAGAGGCTCCGGAATACCGGCCTGAGTCAGCCAATCGCTTAGCCCTTCAGCGTCCCGTTGAAAGTGAAACCAGCAACTCGGCTGATGAGTCGTTGGCGACGCGCAGGCTTTGGCGGGACTTGTTGAAAAGTCCCAGCTATCAATAAGAAAGTCCATTTGAGCCTCGTTTTAGTCGGGTAACTCACACAATGATGCGTCAAAAACCACTAAATGGTCAAAGTCTACGTTTATTCCTACGGTTGCGCCATCGTTGAGAGGCTGGTGTGAAGGACCTACGGCAAGCACACGGCTGGTATCGGATAACTCGAGTGTATAGAGATAGTGGGAACCGCGAAAGCCTTTACCAACGACAATAGCTTTCATAGCACTGTTTTTATTCAGGACAATGTCGTCCGGGCGAACCAGGAAGTTCACTTGCATATTCGGGTGGTTTTTAATGTCGTCGTGCTCGATAACACCAAAGGCGCTGTGCAATTTGTGCTCTTTCACTTCACCTTGCAGCAAAACACCGCGGCCAATAAAGTCAGCAACCAGCTCGTGTGTGGGCTCGTGATATAACTCGTACGGTGTCTCCCACTGCAAGAGTTGACCTGAGTACATAACGCCGGCTTTGTCAGCCATAGCAAAGGCTTCCTGTTGGTCGTGTGTGACCAGCAGCGCCGTTATATTCTCTTCTTTTAATAAGTGACGAACGTCGTGCGCCAGAATTTCACGTAACTCGGCGTCCAGGCTGGAAAATGGTTCGTCCAGAAGCATTAATTGAGGCCGTGGTGCTAATGCTCTGGCCAAAGCGATACGTTGTTGCTGTCCACCTGAAAGTTCATGAGGGTACCGTTTCTGATAGCCGTTTAGGTCGATACGCAGGAGCAGCTCTTTAACGCGTTGCTCTTGCTCTGACTGACTCCAGTCTTCAATACCAAAGCGAATGTTTTGCTCAACAGTTAAGTGGGGAAACAGTGAAAAGTCCTGAAACATCATGCCGATATTCCGCTTTTCTGTCGCTAGTTGCGTCGAATTGCTGGAAATAACCTTATTGTGCAATGAGATTTTACCAGACGATACTGGATTAAAACCGGCAATGGCACGCAGCAACGTGGTTTTCCCACAACCACTAGGACCTAGTAGGCAGCCAATGTCGCCGGGCGCAAGAGATAAACTGAGCTGATCAACAATACGGTTGCCAGAAAGCTCGATACTGACCGATTCGAGATTCAGTAAAGTACTCATTTAATCTCCTGTTTTAATGGATTTATTACGCAGCGCCCGGGACAGCATCATAACCGGAATAAGCCCAACCGCAACTATCATCAGTGCCGGCGGACCAGCATCGGCTAAGCGCTCGTCAGAAGCCATTTCAAATGCGCGAACGGCCAGTGTATTGAAATCAAAAGGTCGTAGCACTAACGTTGCCGGCAGCTCTTTCATAACATCGACCAGGACTAAGATTAACGCAGCCAGTAGTGGGCTTTTTAACAGTGGTAAATGAACCTTCCATAAAATACGGCGACCGCTGGCCCCCAAAGTTCTGGCACTGTCATCCATTTGCGGGGTAATCTGCTCAAGCCCTGAGCTTACCGTTTGTAGTGATACCGACAGAAAACGAACGCTATAGGCGAATAGCAGAGCAATGACGGTTCCTGAGAAAATCAGCCCGGGGTTCATACCAAATAGCCACTTACTGGCTGCGATAAGTTGATGATCGAACCATGCCAGCGGCGACAGCAGACCAACCGCAATAACAATCCCCGGAATAGCGTAGCCCATTCCTGCCAGCGTAATAGCGGCGCGTAAAGGGCGAGTTGGGTGGCGACGGCGACCGTAGGCCAACCACAACGCCAGTAAAACGGTAATGCATGCGGCTAATAGACCTAACCAAAGCGTGTTGGCGGTTAACACCCAAAATGAAGACTCGAGCCAGACATCTGATTTTTCTACCGACCACCAAAGCAGTTGCGAGGCAGGAATGAGAAAGCCTAAAGCAACAGGTAACCAACAGGTAAAGGAAGCCAGTCCTGCCCGCCAGCCTTTTAGTGGACGTCGTTGTGGTGTGCGGTTTGACGAGCGCTGTTGGTAAAAGCGGGCTCTGCGGCGCGAATAGCGCTCAACCATGATTAATACAATGACGAATATCAGTAGCAGGGCAGATAACTGCAATGCACCCTGGGCATCGCCAATGCCATACCAGGTTCTGAAAATGCCAGTAGTGAAAACGGTGACGCCGAAGTATTCCATCGTGCCGTAGTCAGCCAGTGTTTCCATTAATGCCAAAGTAACACCGGTTGCGATGGCAGGGCGTGCCAGAGGCATGGCCACTCGCCAGAAGCTCTTAAACGAGCCGGCACCTAGTGTCCGCGCGCTTTCAAAAGCCGCCGTTGATTGCTGCATAAAGGCGGCACGGGTAATTAAATAAACATAAGGGTATAAAACGACACACAAAACAAATACGGCACCGCCTAAACTACGAATATTCGGGAACCAGTAATCGCCAATAGATACGTTGAATAGATCGCGAATGAGTTGCTGCACAGGTCCAGCGTAGTCAAGCAAGCCAGTGTAGGTGTAGGCGGTTATGTACGCGGGCATGGCCAGCGGCAACAGCAAGCCCCAGCTTAAATATCGCCAACCGGGAAAGTCGTACTGACTGATGCACCAAGCGGTACTCACTCCCAGCACGGTTACGCCCAGACCAACGCAAACCAATAAAATAAGAGAGTGGCTAATGTACTCAGGAATAACCGTTTGCCAAAGGTGGGCAAGGATATCCCATTGCGGGTTTAATAAGGATAGGGCCACCACAATAAGTGGCAGCCCTATTAATACCGCCACGGCAAAAAGTAACAGCGTGCCACGGCTCATGCAGTACACTCCATGTTTAAATTAACGCCAGCCGGCACGGTTCATTAAACGTACGGCTTCACCGTTGTTTTCACCCAGAACGTCCATTGAAATGTCGTCCTGTTTGAACTCACCCCACTGTTGAAGTGTTTCACTCCACTCAACACCGTCTCGTACGGGGTATTCGTAATTGGCTTGAGCATACCACTTCTGAGATTCCTCAGAGACTAAAAACTCGATAAGTTTTTGAGCTTCGTCAATATTTTTGGCGTGCTTGGTAATACCGATACCAGACACATTAACGTGAGTGCCCTGAGCATCTTGAGCCGGCCAGAATATTTTCACTTTTTGCGCAGCTTCACGCTCGTCCGCGTCGTCTGAGTTCAGCATGTGGCCAAAGTAGTAAGTGTTTGCAATAGCTACGTCACAAACGCCGTACGCAACACCTTTAATTTGGTCTCTGTCGCCGCCTACCGGTTTACGAGCAAAGTTTGAAACAAAGTCCTCAGCCCAGGCTTCGGTTTTTTCTGCGCCATGGTGATCAAGCAGTGCGGCAACAAGCGACTGGTTATACAGGTTATTTGATGAACGAATACAGATACGTTCGTTCCACTGCTCGTCGGCCAGACTCAGATAAGACTCAAGTTGTTCTGGGTCAACTCGATCTGGTGAGTAAAAAATAGGGCGAGCGCGTAAGCTTAGGCCAAACCAAAGGTTGTCTTTTGAGCGGAAGTGTTCGGGCACCGCAGATTTGACAACGTCTGAGTTAAGCGCCTGAAATGCATCGGCTTCAACCGCACGATACAGCGCACCAGCATCAACGGTTAAGAATAAGTCAGCGGGGGTGTTTTCGCCTTCTGAGCCTAAACGAGCCAATAACGCATCGGCTTTACCTGTTAAAAGGTTGACTTCAATACCTGTTTTCTCCGTGAATTGCTCTAAAACAGGTTTGATTAGGGCTTCTTTACGTGCTGAGTAAATATTGACTTCAGCAGCGGCGCTAGTGAATGACACCAGTGTCGCAGAAGTCGCAGCGATAACCGTTAATAAGCGATTTAACTTGCGCATATCTTTTTGACCTCTATACGAACGTTCGATGAATTTCGCTCGATTATATCAGAGTAAATGAATAATGATAGCCATTCTCATTTGAAAATGTCATCCAAATTTTCAATTTGTGGGTAGTCAATAACTTAGCTTCTGCTATTCTACAAGCGACTGCCTACATGCGGAGAATTTATGTCGGAATTATCATTGCTAGCGTTAATTGGTGTGCTGTCTATTAGCTGCCAGTGGTTGGCGTGGCGTATAAAGCTGCCAGCTATATTGCCGCTGCTTATCTGCGGTTTGGTGCTTGGGCCAACGTTGGGGTTACTGAACCCCGATGCGTTATTCGATGATTTGTTGTTTCCTTTTGTGTCCTTAGCCGTTGCTGTCATTCTGTTTGAAGGCAGTCTAACGCTAAAGTTTGAGGAAATAAGAGGGCACGGCCGAATGGTGACCAACCTGGTCAGCGTTGGCATGTTAGTGACCTTTTTGGTTATTGCCGTTCTTACCCACTTTATAATGGGGTACGGCTGGGAAATATCCGCGTTGTTTGGGGCGTTGGTTGTGGTGACAGGGCCTACTGTTATTCAACCAATGATACGTTCCATTCGCCCTATTAATAAGCTTGCGAACATTCTCCGCTGGGAAGGCATTATTATTGACCCGTTGGGCGCATTGCTCGCAGTTCTGGTTTATGAATTCATTATTGCCAGTCAGGACGTTGCGTTTTTACATGCACTGCAAGCGTTTGCCACAACGGTAGCTATTGGCTTTGCTTTAGGTTGGGGGGCCGCGCGTTTACTTGGGCTGGCTTTAGGTCGTGGCTGGTTTCCGCATTACTTACAAAACGTGGCAACATTAACCGTTGTGCTTGGTGTGTTTGCGCTATCCAATGCCATTCAGCTCGAATCGGGTCTGCTGACTGTGACGGTTATGGGTATGGTCATGGCGAACACGCGCAACCTGAATATGGAAGAAATACTGGAGTTCAAAGAAACACTGAGTGTACTCCTTATTTCTGCGCTCTTTATTATTCTGGCTGCTCGTCTCGACTTTGCTGAATTCGATGCTCTGGGTATGCCTGCGGTCATTCTTATCGCAATTATCTTGTTCGCCGTGCGTCCGTTAGCGGTTTGGCTGTCTGCTATAGGCACAGAGCTTAGGTTTAAAGATAAAGTCTTACTGTCCTGGATTGCCCCTCGGGGTATTGTTGCAGCGGCTGTTTCAGCGTTATTCGCATTAAAAATGGAAGAGTCCGGTTGGGAAGAGGCTGCGGCCATCGTACCGTTGGTTTTTGTGGTTATTATGACAACGGTGGTTCTGCAGAGTTTAACGGCTAAACCGCTTGCGAGAATGTTAGGGCTTCTGGAGCCGGCGGCAAAAGGCTTTTTGATCTTCGGGGCTAACCAAATGGCGCGGGCCGTGGGTAAAGCCTTGCAGGAAAGTGGCGTGAATGTGCGCCTTGCTGATACCAACTGGGAAAATATTAAGCTGGCGCGTATGGATAACCTGCCGGTATATTTCGGGAACCCAGCCTCTGAGCATGCGTCCAATAATATCGATTTAACAGGCCTTGGCCGCTTGCTGGTGATGTCGCCCTATAAACAGTTAAACCCGCTAGTTTCGATGTATTATCAGGACTGGTTTGGTTCCAGAAAAGTGCATGGTCTAAATGGCGGTGAGCAGGACTATCGGGCAAGTCACCAGCTGACGGAAAGCTACCGTAAGACCCTGAACTTATTCGGTGAAAGTGTGACTTACTCGAAGTTAGCGAGCCTTCACTTTCAGGGGGCTAAAATTAAGTCGACACCTATTACTGACAGCTTCAGCTTTGCGGATTACCAGCAAAAATACGGCACACGAGCGCTACCAATGTTTGCAATTGATGAAGCAGAGAAGTTGCATATATTCACGACTGAGCGTGAGTTAATACCGCAACCAGGCTGGACGGTTATAGCGATGATTTCGACGGAAAGCGATGAGTCAGAAAGTGAGAAACCTAACGCCAACTGAGCCTGATATTTTAGGCTGCCCCCGATGCGACTTAATTAGCCGCATCGGGGCTGTTGAAATAGGTCAGAAAGCTGAGTGCCCAAGGTGTGGCTACAGGCTGCTTGGCAAATCAGAGTACCGGGCAGACAAGTTACTGGCTTATTCTGTTACCGCTGTTGTCTTACTTATTTTTGCGTTAACTCTAGACTTTATTCAATACGATAGCTCTGGACTGACTCAGTCAATGACGCTTCTGGATGCCGCCTGGCAACTATCGTACTTTCATGAAAAGTTATTGGCTGTCATTGTTTTGCTTACCGTTATTTTGTATCCCTTACTGTATTTGTTCAGTCTTATCGCTGTGTTTGTCGCCATAAAAGCAAGAGCGTCAGCCTTGGCGCGTTATTTCTTGCGATTAAGTTCGCACGTTAAACCCTGGCTTATGGTCGATGTGTTTTTGTTGGGGACGCTAATTTCGCTGATAAAAATTTCTGGGCTTGCTAATGTTCAATTAAAGTTGGGCTTTTGGCTGTTTTGCGGGTTTGTTGCGTTTTTATTGGTGACCTATTACTTAGTGAATACGATGAACTTATGGTCGGTCGTTGGGAAGCAAACAAAAACGCTCAACAATGCAAAAGCTGGAATCACCGCACACGAACAAGGTTATAAGGTGTGTGAAGTGTGTCACCGATTAGTGTCTTTTGGCGTGTCAGATTGTCCGTGTTGCGGGGACGATATTGACCGACACTGGTGGCGCTCTCCACAGGCAACGTTGGCATTAATTGTCGCAGCTACGCTTTTACTGATTCCTGCTCATTGGTTACCGATAATGGAAACAGTACGTTTTGGTGCCGCCCAGCCATCGACCATTATTGGGGGCGTTATCGAGCTATGGCAGTCCGGCGATGCACCTATTGCTGCTATTGTATTTATTGCCAGTTTAGTTATTCCTGTTGCTAAGATACTCGCTTTGTTGGGATTGATGGCGTTGGCACGTTGGCAAACGCCGCAAGCAGTCAATCATAGGTTGGTTCTGTATAAAGTTACTGACTGGATTGGCCGTTGGTCGATGATAGATATTTTTGTTGTGGCTATTTTGGTTGCGTTAGTAAGAAGCGGTACCGTAATGTCGGTTTACCCGGGCGCTGCAGCTATCGCCTTTGGCGCTGCTGTAGTATTGACCATGTTAGCGGCAATGAGCTTTGATACTCGTTTATTTTGGCGTGAGGCAGAGAAATGACAGAACCCGATGTCGCGAAAGTCAGCCGTTTAAAAGTACTGTCGCCGGTATGGATAGTGCCTATCGTCGCATTTCTTGTTGCGGGCTGGATGGTTTGGCAGGACACAAGTGGCGCTGGCCCGACAATTACCATATCGGTGTCAGATGCAGAGGGTATAGAGCCGGGAAAAACACGGATAAAAGTGCGTAATGTCGATGTTGGGCAGGTCACAGGAGTACGCTTGTCTGACGACTTTAAAGAAGCGGTGATTGAAGTGTCAATGAATGAGGACACTGATCGCATGCTGAATAGCGACACTGAAGTATGGGTTGTGAAACCCAGAATTGGGCGTCGTGGCGTGAGCGGCCTGGGTACCTTGCTGTCAGGTGCTTATATTCAATTACAGCCGGGTGATGGTGGCGATTTTCAATCGCATTTCACGGCGCTCGAAAATCCGCCGGTGACACCTCAGGAAACGCCCGGCAAGCGACTCACGCTAGTAAGTGACGGTCAAAGTCAGGTGTCTGTCGGAGACTCCGTTCAGTACCAGGGCTTCACGGTTGGCCAAGTTGAGCAAACGGAGTTTTTGGTGGATAAGCGTGAGAGCCGCTATCAAGTTTTTGTGAAAGCCCCTTATGATGAATTACTGACAGAAAATACGCGTTTCTGGTTACAACGTGGCGTATCGGTTCAGTGGAACTCTCAGGGCATTGATCTTGCCCTTGGCTCAATAGACTCTTTGCTCGGTGCTGCTATTACTTTTGGAGTGCCGGAAGGCCAGCCGCGGGGCGATACGCTGCAACAGTCAACAAGCTTTGAGCTATTTAATAGTTTAGAAGAAGCTAAGCAACAAGGCTTTATTCATGGCATTGACTATGTGGTGTTGCTTGACGAGTCCATAGCAGGACTTGAGAAAGGAGCTCCTGTGCAGTTTAAAGGTGTGCGTGTCGGCACGGTTAGAGAGGTTCCGTTGCGCTGGTTCCCGGATGAGGACGACGAGGCACCTCTAAAACGCATTCCTATTCTAATTCGTTTTGAACCCGAGCGATTACGGGGGTTAGTGGCTGACACCAACATTAATAGTTGGGGAAAACGTTTACCGGAGCTTTTTGAGCAGGGGCTGCGAGCTAATATACGGGCGTCAAACTTGCTGACAAATACACTGTTTGTCGATGTCAGTTTCTACTCTGATGCAGAGCCGGTTGAGGGTGACCAGAAGTTCGCCGGCTACCCGGTTATGCCGGCGATGGCTAGTGATTTCACACGCCTGGAGGAAAAGCTAACGCAGCTGATGGATAAGTTTAATAAACTGCCGCTAGAGAATAGTTTGTCGGACTTCTCTCAAGCGATGCAGTCGGTTGATGATACGGCTAACACGTTAAATGGCATATCAAAATCGCTGGCGCAAGTGCTTGAGCAACCAGAGATAAACCAGCTTCCAAAATTACTGAAGCAAAACTTACAACAGCTGCAAGAATTAACCGGTAGCTTAAGTGATGATTCGCCGACGCGCCGGCAGTTAAACCAGACCTTAAATGAAGTTGAAAAGCTCTCAAGAGATTTACAGCCAGTTATTGAGCAGCTTCAGCAGCAACCTAACTCACTGATTTTTAGCCCATCAGTGACACCAGACCCGGAGCCAAAAGCCTATGAAAATTAAAAACGTATTAGCCGGCTCGGTAAGCTTAGCGGCATTGTTTTTAGCGGGCTGTTCTAGCCAAAGTTACAATATTACGCAGTATCGTTTACCGCATTTAAGCCAGTCGGTTGACGCCATTTGTCCCGCATCGCAGCGAAGCATTGTCGTAGGTGAAGCGGCGTCTAAAATGGGAATACAAATTCAGCAGGATGAAACGCGTTGGCATACGGCAAAACAGCACCGCTGGAGCACGCCTTTGTCGAACCAGTTACAACGCAGCATTCAGCGGCTAATGCTGAACGATGACTGCACTGGACTCTTAACTGTCACCATTGAAGATTTTTATGGGAGTTATAATTCGCATGCGGTCATTGCCGGTCATTGGCAATACGAGATGGAGAACAGCGCCAATACAGTCAGTGGTGCATTTACTGAAAAAGTGCCATTAAAAGCCGACGGTTACGCTGCTTTAGTCAATGCGTTAGATGAAGCCTGGTTGCACAGTATGGACACTATTAGCTTGTCTGTTAACTCGATGAGTGGCGATTAAAACCGCCACTCCCAGCTGAGTTGAACGCCAACGTCTTGATCAATCACAGGTGAGTCAAGGTATTGAACCGATAACCTGACTAAACTGTCCCAAACTGGCTGTGTACGACGAATTAAAGCGCGCGATGTGCTGTCGGCTCCGTCGTTATTGCTGCGACTGACTAACACGGTCCAGGCGGAACCATCATTTGAAAACTGACGATAACTAAAGGACGCAGTTTGAGTCCCTTTGGGAAAAGGTGAGCCTGGGTTCCGCTGGTGACTTAAAAAGTACTGCCTTCCTGCGTTGTTCGTCGAATAAAAGTCATGCTCATTGCCGCCGTCTAACTGACTGTATTCAACCGTAACGCTATGACGGACGCTGTCAGAGCCCATCATCCACTGGCCACCAAGGGTGTAAGCCGGCTTATCATCACTTTCTAGTTGCTTGTCGATACCAATTTCAGCATAAGCGGAAAATTGGTGTTTGCCCCAGTTAAAGCCGGTTCTGGCGTCGGCAGTCAGCATTCGGTTACTGATAGTATCTTCTCGCTGTTCTATGGCGCTAATGCCGAACCAAAGCTTACTTAGAAACTGGCTGGAAAAGCGAATGCCGTGAACTTGATAATGTTGGCTGTAGCCGTCGTCCTGGTAACCGCTAAATAAACTGATTTTGAACGGAGCCATGCCTGCTGGAGGATAGTCAGGCGCATAGTCAACGCGAACTTTTGGAATAGGTCGTGCATTATTAGAAAATAGCAGGCTACTGTGCTCGGCCGGCCCCCAACGTAGTGGTAATGCATCGACACTAAAACTCCAGTCATTCAGGTTGTAGGCAAGATAGCTACCGTCTAATGTCTTTTTATGGTCACCTTCGAAAGGATCCTGTCGATAATTTACTTGTACACGCGCTGCCCAGCGCTCACCATGCATGGTTCGGCTTAGGCTTATTTTGCCTTCTTCGTAGATGTCGTCGCCGTAGTCTAAAACCGCATTTTCAGAGTCGGTCGCCGCGATATACCAACGTGTTTTAGGACCACTTTGCGCTTGTGACAAACTGTGTCGAACGTGCTGAAGCGCTAACTTTTGAGTATTTGAGAGTTCACTTGGGTCTAGAGCATCGAGTTGAGGTAAAATGCTTTTCCAGGCTACCGGGTACTGCTGAATAGGTGTTTCTATTAAACCTGACTCGGCAAGAACAATAAGGCTATTACGTAACTCGACATCGCTCGCTTCAATCCAGACAGAAGCGTAAGAGGGTGACGCAGCGGCGACGCACAAGGCTGCCGCTAAATATGTGTGTTTAATGAAGCGCATTCACAGATAATTTCGTTATTAGAATTGCATTATATAGTGCCAGACTTTTTAACACGAAGACAACGGTTTGTTGGTGTGAATACGTTATAATACGCTCGCAAATAAGAGAGGGCTGAAGAATGAAAAACTGGGTATTCGCATTAGTTGCCTTGTTAGCGCTAGTTGGTTGTGAGCAGCAAACAACAAACACCTTAAAAGAGAGTGAAATTATGTCGCTGGACCAGCAGTTGCTGCCAAACAGCGAGTGGCAACTAAGCCGTTCTGTTATTGAATTGAGTTTCTGTCGTGACAGGGTCAACGAGGACCTTCTCGCGTCTGAGAGTGAGTTAAGAGGTTGGCGTGGTTCCGGTGAACCTACTGCGTTTCCGCCTTATCGTGATGAGGGGCTTGAGAAGCTTGCAGAACTGCTTTCTGACCAACAAAGGTTGCTGTGGCAAAAAGAAGGGAATATCAGCGCTCAGCGTTACCATGTGGCTATGCCTGCAAACGTATCAAAAGGCGAACTGGAAGACGCTGTGTTTCCCCTGGTGGCGTTTCTGTCGTCATCGGAACAAGTGTGTCACGTTGCGGTGGATGATTCGTACTGAACAAAGAACAAAGCAGCAAACTTTATTTGCCGATTTTTCGTAGAGTTAGGGTAATGAATAGAAAAAACTCCTGCGAATGAACAGGAGTCTACTAGACTAAATACTATGGCATTGAGTGCAGGAGATAACGTCATGTCAGTAAGCTTAAAAATTGAAAATAAACTTCGCGACGCATTCGCGCCGGTGCACCTTGAAGTGCAGGATGAGAGCCATATGCACTCAGGCGGACCTAATGCCGAGTCGCACTTTAAAGTTGTTTTGGTAACGCCTAAATTTAGTGGTGAGAGACTGATTAACCGGCATCGGGCAGTCAATAAAATTTTAGCCGATGAGCTAATGAATGATATTCATGCGCTGGCGCTACATACCTACACTGAAGGCGAGTGGGAACAGGTTTCCGGAACAGCACCACGTTCACCGAATTGTATGGGCGGCTCGAAAGTCGCGGCGCATTAAAGAAAAATTAAGCATGTCTGATGTGTTCCTGCGCTTTCATTGGTTACAATGGGGGAAATAATCCGGAAAAAGGGAACATATCGACATGGTTATTAAGCCTAAAATCAGAGGGTTTATTTGTACAAACGCACATCCGGTCGGTTGCGCCGAAAACGTTAAACGTCAAATAAGTTACGTCAAGCAGCAACCTCCTATCGAAAATGCACCGAAAAACGTTCTTGTTATTGGATGCTCTACCGGTTACGGCTTAGCTTCACGTATTACCGCCGCCTTTGGTGGACAAGCGCATACACTGGGCGTTTGCTTTGAGAAAGAGCCAACAGAAAAGAAAACAGCCACTGCAGGCTGGTACAATACCGCTGCGTTTCACCAGGAAGCGGAAAGCGAAGGTCTTAAATTCCACTCAATAAATGGCGATGCATTTTCTGATGAAATAAAACAGGAAAGTATCGACTACATCAAAAATAACATGGGCAAAATTGACCTTGTTGTTTATAGCTTAGCGTCACCTAAGCGCAAAGACCCTGAAAGCGGCGAGCTTTATAGCTCTGTGCTTAAGCCAATTGGTAAGCAATACACGACGAAGACCTACAATACCGATAAAGATCAGGTGCACGAAGTGACACTTGACCCTGCGACTGATGACGACATTGCAAACACGGTTAAAGTCATGGGCGGTGAAGATTGGGAGCGTTGGATTAAAGCGCTGCACGATGCCGACCTTCTGGCGAATGACTGTCAGACAACGGCTTATACGTATATCGGTAAGAAACTGACCTGGCCTATTTATGGTCATGCAACCATTGGTCGGGCAAAAGAAGATCTCGACAGAGCCTCATCTGCGCTAGATGACACTTATAAAGATGTTAATCTGAAAGCTTATGTGTCTTCACTAAAAGCCTTGGTAACACAAGCCAGCTCCGCTATTCCTGTGATGCCGCTTTATATTTCGCTGATTTACGGCGTAATGAAAGAGGAAGGAACGCACGAAGGTTGTATTGAGCAAATTTATCGCCTGTTTACTGAAGGGCTTTATGCTGAAACCCCAGAGCTTGACGATGCAGGGCGCCTGCACATGGACGGCTATGAAACCAATGATAAAACACAAGCTAAAGTTGAAGCGCTTTGGGACAAAGTCACCCAAGAGAATTTCCACGATTTAGCGGACTATGAAGGTTACCACAACGACTTTTTGAAACTGTTTGGCTTTGGTTTTGACAACGTCGACTACGATGCTGATGTAAATCCAAAAGTAAACTGGTAAGCGTTGTAGGAAAAATGCTAAAATTCCGACGATAAGTGTGGAAAACGTTTCGAGTTACCGGCAAAAATACCCCTAGCCGGGGAAAGTTATGCCGGTAACTTTTTGATTTTTCAGGTTTCAGTCTTTTATGACTGGTTGTGATGAATCTTCCCTTAACGAGTAGTGCAAACGCATATGATTACGATCAAAAAAGGGCTGGACATCCCTATTAAAGGGGCGCCCCAGCAAAAGTTATCCGACGGTAAGGCCGTAACAACGGTTGCTACCTTAGGTGAAGAATACGTGGGTATGCGCCCAACCATGCACGTGAAAGTCGATGACCGCGTTAAAAAAGGTCAATTGATTTTCGAGGATAAGAAAAACCCTGGTGTCAAATACACAGCTCCCGGAGCTGGTGTTGTTAAAGACATTCTGCGTGGTGAGCGTCGTGTTTTACAAGCGGTAGTTATTGAGCTGGATGGTGAAGAGCAAGTCACCTTCGATAAGTTCGATAGCGATAAACTGACCTCGCTAGGTCGTGAAAAAGTGCAGGAAATATTGGTTGAGTCAGGCCAATGGCCGGCACTTCGCACTCGTCCTTACAGTAAAGCTCCTGCTCTGGATGCAGAAGCAACCGCTATTTTCGTCAATGCGATGGATACAAATCCATTAGCTGGCGACCCAACGGCTTTCATTAGTGAAAACAAGCAAGCCTTTATCGATGGTTTGAAAGTATTATCGAACCTGACTGAAGGTAAACTGTTTGTCGCTAAAGCGGGCGACGCTGAAGTTGATACTGGTGATGCAGAGGTCACTTTGGAGTCTTTCCAGGGGCCGCACCCGGCAGGGTTAGTCGGTACTCACATTCACTTCCTGCAGCCTGCTAGCTTGCAGCGTCCGGTTTGGCACATTGGCTATCAGGACGTTATTGCTTACGGCAAGTTGTTCACGACCGGTGAAATCTTTACTGACCGCATGGTGGCTTTAGGCGGTGAAGGCGTTAAAGAGCCTCGCTTATTGCGTACTCGCATGGGGGCTAACTTGCACCAGTTGACAGACGGCGAGTTAGCGGGTGACAACCAGCGTATTATTTCTGGTTCTGTCTTACACGGACACACAGCCGATGATGCTCATGCGTGGTTAGGTCGTTTCCATAACCAAGTAAGCGTGATTCCAGAAGGCGATCACAAAGAGTTTCTTGGTTGGCTGCGCCCGGGCTCAGACTTGCACTCAGTTACCCGAGCTTATGCGGGGCATTTTAATCCGAAGAAATTATTCAGCATGACAACCTCGACAAATGGTTCGTCACGTTCAATGGTGCCTATTGGTAACTATGAACGCGTCATGCCTTTGGATATTTTGCCAACCTTATTACTGCGCGACTTACTGTCTGGCGATACAGACGAAGGTCAACAACTGGGCTGCTTAGAGTTAGATGAAGAAGATCTGGCACTGTGCACCTATGTTTGCCCCGGTAAATACGAGTATGGACCGGTGTTGCGTGATTGTCTCACTAAGATTGAGAAAGAAGGCTAACCATGAGCTTGAAAGATACTCTTGAACGTATTGAACCGCAGTTTGAGAAAGGCGGTAAATACGAGAAGTGGTATGCGCTTTACGAAGCGGTAGCCACAGTTTTATACACGCCGGGTACTGTGACTAAGTCGAGTACGCACGTGCGTGATCGCATCGACCTGAAGCGCATCATGATTTTGGTGTGGATGATGACATTCCCGGCAATGTTTTGGGGAATGTATAACGTCGGTAACCAGGCAGCTATAGCATTAGCTGACGGTTATGCGTTATCAGACGCATGGCAAGTGGGCTTATTCCAGTTACTCGGTGGTGATCTTGGAGCCGACGCTGGCTGGCTTACTAAAATGTGGTATGGCGCCTGCTGGTATCTACCCATTTATGCGGTAACCTTTATTGTCGGCGGTTTCTGGGAAGTTCTGTTTGCGACCGTTCGCAAGCACGAAGTTAATGAAGGCTTCTTCGTTACTTCGGTTCTGTTCTCACTGATTTTGCCAGCAACAACACCGCTTTGGCAGGTTGCTCTGGGTATCACCTTTGGTGTCGTTATTGGTAAGGAAATCTTTGGTGGTACAGGCCGTAACTTCCTGAACCCAGCATTAACCGGTCGCGCATTCTTATACTTTGCGTATCCAGCAAGTATGTCAGGTGACTCTATCTGGACAGCGGTAGACAGTTTCTCAGGTGCAACCAACTTAGGTGCGGCTGCGCTTGGCAACCTGAACTACGCTGATACTGAACTCTGGTGGAATGCCTTCTTAGGTAACATTCAGGGCTCAGTCGGTGAAGTCTCAACACTGATGATTCTTATCGGTGGTCTGGCATTAATTTACTTCCGCATTGCATCATGGCGTATTGTTTCCGGTGTCTTTGTGGGAATGGTGCTGTTCTCAGGCTTGCTTAACCTTATTGGTAGCGACTCAAATCCAATGTTCGCAATGCCTTGGTACTGGCACTTAGTATTAGGTGGCTTTGCCTTTGCAATGATGTTTATGGCAACTGACCCGGTGTCAGCGTCATTTACGAACAAAGGTAAGTTCGCATACGGTCTGTTAATTGGCTTCATGACGGTGATGATTCGTGTCATTAACCCGGCATTCCCGGAAGGTATTATGCTGGCTATCTTGTTCGCGAACGTTTTTGCACCGCTGTTTGACTACTTTGTAGCACAGGCAAACATTAAACGGAGGTTAGCACGCAATGTCTAATAAGAACGAAAGCTTAGGCAAAACGATAGGTGTCGTGCTGGCGCTGTGTTTGGTGTGCTCTATTTTAGTAGCAGGATCAGCCGTGGCACTAAAACCAATGCAAGAGAAGAATGCGGCGCTGGCAATGCAACGTAACATTCTAAATGCAGCGGGTATTTTGGAGTCAGGGATGGATATTCCTGCGGTGTATGACGAGCGTATTAACGCATTGGTTGTCAGTCTTAAAGACTATCAAGTCATGCAAGATAAAGACCCAAAAGAGTTTGATAACCGCAAGGCTGCTAACGACCCTGAAACCAGCACAAAGCTTGATAAAAGTGAAGATATCGCTGGTTTGGGCACCATGGAAAACATGACCGAAGTTTATTTGGTTATGAACGAAGCAGGTGAGCGCAACGGTGCGGTACTGCATATCCGTGGCCAGGGGTTATGGGGCACTATGTACGGCTTAATCTCTTTAGAAGATGATATGAGCACCGTACGTGGCGTTCACTTCTATGAACACTCAGAGACACCGGGCTTAGGTGGCGAAATCACTAATCCTAGCTGGGTTAAAACCTGGGAAGGCAAAGAGCTTTACGGTGACGATGGAAAAGTGAAGTTTGATTTGGTTAAAGGTGGTGCTTCAGGTGAGCACGAAGTTGATGCGCTTTCTGGCGCTACTTTAACCAGCAATGGCGTAGATGCACTTATCGATTTTTGGATGAGCGACAAAGCTTACGGCCCATTGCTTGATAAACTTCGCAAAGGGGAGCTGACAAATGGCTAGTGCAAAAGAAATGAAGTCCGTATTGTTCGGGCCAATCTTCGCGAATAACCCCATTGCGTTGCAAATACTGGGTATTTGCTCTGCATTGGCGGTGACGTCAAAAATGAGCAACACCTTGGTTATGTGTATCGCACTAACTGCGGTTGTTGCTGCATCTAACTTCTTTATCTCGATTATCCGTAATCACATTCCTTCGAGTGTGCGGATTATCGTACAAATGACCATCATTGCGAGCTTGGTTATTGTGGTTGACCAAGTGTTGAGAGCTTATGCTTATGAAATTTCTCGTGAGCTGTCGGTATTCGTGGGTCTTATTATCACCAACTGTATCGTCATGGGGCGTGCTGAAGCGTATGCGATGAAGAGCACTCCATTCATGTCGTTACTGGATGGTATCGGTAATGGTCTAGGTTACTCGGTTGTGCTGTTGGTGGTTGGTTTCATACGAGAGCTGTTCGGCTCAGGTAGCTTGTTCGATGTACAAATTCTGCCACTAGCATCAGAAGGCGGTTGGTACGAACCAGTCGGTTTGTTGCTAATGCCACCAAGTGCGTTCTTCATTATTGGCGGATTCATTTGGGTACTTCGTACTTTCCGTACAGAACAAGTCGAACCTAAGGAGTAAGGGCCATGGAACAGTATATTAACTTGTTTATTCGAGCGATTTTTATCGAAAACCTGGCACTGTCTTTCTTCTTAGGAATGTGTACGTTTCTTGCGGTTTCTAAGAAAGTTAAAACGGCCTTTGGTCTGGGTGTTGCGGTTATCGTCGTACTGGGTATTTCGGTGCCGGTTAATAACTTGGTTTATCACAACATACTGGCGCCAGGCGCATTAGATTGGGCGGGTTTCCCTGATGCTGATCTAAGCTTCCTGCGTTTCTTAACCTTTATCGGTGTTATTGCGGCACTGGTTCAAATTCTGGAAATGACTTTGGACAAATACGTGCCTGCACTTTATAACGCGTTGGGTATTTTCCTACCGCTAATTACCGTTAACTGTGCCATCTTCGGTGGTGTTTCGTTCATGGTTGAACGTGACTACAACTTTGGTGAGTCAGTGGTTTACGGTATTGGTAGTGGCGTTGGCTGGTGTTTAGCTATCGTAGCTCTTGCAGCTGTACGTGAAAAACTAAAATACGCCGATGTACCTGATGGTTTGCGTGGATTAGGCGCAACTTTCATGTCAGTAGGTTTGATTGGTTTAGGCTTTATGTCGTTCTCCGGCGTATCTCTTTAATCCAGTGTGTTGAATCAGTAAACGTTAAAGGTACGAATCGATGGATATTACTCTGATAGCGCTCGGTGTAGGGATGTTTACCATCATCGTACTGATTTTGGTGGCGATAATTATGTTCGCTAAATCAAAGTTAGTACCGCAGGGCGATGTAGAAATCCTGATTAACGAAGACGAAGAGAAGAAGATTGTGACCCAGCCGGGCACCAAGTTATTGGGCGCATTGGCAAACGCGGGTATCTTCGTATCTTCTGCTTGTGGTGGCGGTGGTTCATGTGGACAGTGCCGTGTCACCATTAAAGAAGGTGGCGGGGATATTCTGCCAACCGAGCTTGATCACATTACTAAACGCGAAGCACGCGAAGGTGTTCGCTTGTCATGTCAGGTTAACGTCAAGCAGGACATGAAAATTGAACTGCCGGAAGAAATCTTTGGTATCAAAAAGTGGGATTGTACTGTTAAGTCGAACGACAACGTAGCAACCTTCATCAAAGAGTTTGTTGTACAGTTGCCGGAAGGTGAAGAAGTACCATTCCGTGCCGGTGGTTACATTCAGATTGAAGCCCCACCGCATCACGTTAAGTACAAAGACTTCGATATTGCACCAGAATATCGCGGTGACTGGGAACGCTTTGGATTCTTAGATGTTGAGTCTAAAGTTGATGAAGAAGTTGTTCGCGCATACTCAATGGCAAACTATCCTGAAGAAAAAGGCATCATTATGCTGAACGTTCGTTGTGCGACACCGCCACCGAACGACTTGAGCTTGCCAGCAGGTAAAATGTCTTCGTATATCTTCAGCCTTAAGCCAGGTGATGAAGTTACTATTTCTGGTCCATTTGGTGAGTTCTTCGCTAAAGAGACAGATGCAGAAATGGTCTTCATTGGTGGTGGTGCAGGTATGGCGCCAATGCGCTCGCACATTTTTGACCAGTTACGTCGCTTAAATACAGATCGTAAAATTACGTTCTGGTATGGCGCTCGTTCACTGCGTGAAATGTTCTATGTTGAAGACTTCGACATGCTGCAAGAAGAGAATGACAACTTCGAATGGCATGTTGCCTTGTCAGACCCGCAACCAGAAGATAACTGGGATGGCGACACAGGGTTTATTCATAACGTGTTATTTGAACGTTACCTGAAGGACCATGAAGCGCCTGAAGATTGTGAGTTCTATATGTGTGGACCTCCAGTCATGAACGCAGCTTGCATCAATATGTTGAAAGACCTTGGGGTCGAAGACGAAAACATCATGTTAGATGACTTTGGTGGTTAATTGGTGATGCTGTCGAAATTATCGATTGTAAAACTATGGCTAGCTCTTTTAGGGCTAGCCTTTTTAGTCTCTTGCTCCGATGCACCTGAGCGTATCGAGTTTAGCGGAGGGACTATGGGAACAACCTACAGTGTTGTTCTATTTAGTAAAGATCCGCGCCATTCGGCGGACAAAATTCAAACGAAAGTCGATACCGTGTTAGAGCGCGTAAACGCGCAAATGTCGACTTACGATCCAAACTCTGAGCTGTCGCAGTTTAACCAGCTTGAGAGCTCCGAGCCGGTGGTTATTAGTCGTGACCTGGAAAGAGTGGTTAGCCGGGCTTTAACTATTGCTCGTGAAACCGATGGTGCTTTAGATATAACCGTTGGTCCTCTAGTGAACCTATGGGGTTTTGGACCAAACGCCAAGCCTGAACAGCAGCCAACAGCAGAAGAGCTGTCAGCGATTTCTAAACGAGTTGGGTATGAAAAGCTGAGTGTCAGTAACCATCAGCTGATAAAAGCGCACCCCGAAATGTATGTGGACTTATCGACTATTGCCAAAGGCTATGGTGTAGATAAAGTTGGAAACTTAATGGACCAGCTGGGTATTAACCAGTACCTTATCGAAATCGGTGGTGAAATTTTAGCGAAAGGCGGGAAGCCAGCCGATGAAAAGTGGAAATTAGCTGTTGAAAAACCGGTTTCTACGGAACGAGCTGTTCAGGAAATTGTCGAATTTAAAGAAGGCGCCTTAGCGACTTCAGGTGACTATCGAAACTATTTTGAAGAGAATGGTCGTCGATATTCACATATTATTGATCCAGCAACGGCAGAACCAATACAGCACAACTTGGTATCTGTGTCAGTCTTTGCGGATGATGCAATGTCAGCAGACGCTTATGCAACGGCTTTATTGGTGATGGGCACCGAGAAAGCAAAGGCGTTTGCAGATGCAAATCAGCTTGCTGTTATGCTGATTTATAAAACTGATGAAGGTTTTGAAGAGTATACCAGTCAGTGGTTTAAACCTTTATTAGTGAGCAATAAATAGGAGTAGTCATGCAAACCTTTTTAATGGTATTTGCCTTATTTGTCTTAGTCGTTTTGGCAATGGCCATTGGTTATATGGTACAGAGAAAGTCAATTTCAGGTAGCTGTGGTGGTATTAGCTCACTGGGCATGGACAAAGCTTGCGATTGCGATGACCCTTGCGATAAGCGCAAAGCACGTATGAAAAAAGAACAGCAGTGGAAAGAAAACCAGATTAATTGAAAAAAAAGCCCATACAGGTTATAACGATATAACTTTTGGTTTTACAAGCGGATGGGGGAGAAATGAAGCCGATAGACATTCAGACTAACGGTAACGAGTTATATCTCGATTGTAATGCAACAACACCGGTTCTCCCTCAAATCGCGAAAGCAGTTTCTCACACTATGGAAACTGTATTTGGAAACCCATCCAGTAGCCATATCACCGGCCTTAAAGCTCGCTATATTTTAGATACTACCAGACAACTTGCGCGCAAAGTGGTTGGTTTAGAGCGCGGGCGACTCATATTTACGAGTGGTGCCACCGAAGGTATTCAAACCGCGGTTGTTTCTGCTATCTCTCATGCGATGAAAACTCGGCCTGGCTCTAAATACCTTTTATATGGGGCGACAGAGCATAAAGCTGTTCCGCAAGCGTTAGAACACTGGAATGAACTGCTTGGTCTGCACGCTGAATTGAAAGCGATTCCGGTCGACCGTGAGGGGCGTTTAGATCTTGATTTTATAGCGCGACATGTCAGTGATGCCGCAATGATATGCACAATGGCGGTAAATAATGAAACGGGCGTTAAACAGGATATTAAAGCCCTGGAAGAGGCAATAAGAGCCAATAATGCGTCTATCCCCTGGATGGTGGATTGCGTTCAGGCGCTCGGTAAATTGCCTCTGACGCTTGATGAAACAACTATAGATTACGCGCCTTTTAGTGGACATAAACTATATGGTCCCAAAGGGATAGGCTTTATGGCGGTTCGTGAGCAGGCGCCATTCACGCCGTTACTTATTGGCGGTGGGCAAGAGTCTGGCCAACGTTCTGGTACGGAAAATTTACCTGGAATTGCGGCGTTGAATGCGTTGTTTGAGTTACTAATTACTGAAAATGAAGTACTGCAGTCTGATAAGAGGTTGCGAGAGTACCGTCGGCAGCTTGCGGAAAGCTTACAAACGGCATTTCCAACACTTGTGTTTAACCACGATTTTGAACTGAGTGTACCGACAACACTGAACTTTTCTGTGCGCGGCGTTGCTTCAAGAGACATTATGGATGTTTTTGACGCGTGCGGAATTCGTGTCAGCGGCGGTTCAGCCTGCAGCTCTAAAGTGGTCGGCAGCTTTGTGCTAAGAGCGATGGGGCTCGATGGTTGGCAAAGTGAATCCGCGATTCGAATGTCGTTTGGTCCTGCTACGTCGCAACAAGATATTGATGAAGCTTGTTACCGTATTCGGCAAGCAGGGGATGCACTAAAACACTCATGTTTACTGATAGCAGATACCAATAATGACAATGATGCGGCTTTAGATGGCGTCGTTCAACTGAAGTACGACACGCATTGTTGCTATTTAGTTATCGATAAACTGGCGAAAGAGCTTGCTGTGATTGACCCACACTCCGCGCTGTCTGCTCGTATAGAGAATATTGTTAATTGCCGTGGCTACAAGGTAAAAGCGGTTTTAAGTACCGATTCAGATTCAGAGATTTCTGAAGCAGCAAAGCTACTAAGAGGGATTGTAAGGCTAGATACAAAAACACACGATGTGTTTGGTTGGCCTGGTTTCAATGAACGCAATTGCGATGCCGTTCCGGTTGAAGCTCAGGCCGATATTGATGGTTGCATTAAGGTAGGTGAAAGGCGTCTGTTTCGGTTAGCTGGTGAGCAACCCGTTTTTGTTCTGAGTGAGCCTGCTCGTTTAAAAAGCGAGGTGAAAACTGATTTCGTTTTTTCAGGAAGTGCACCGCTTAATAGCTATCAGAGTTTAGTCTCTGTCAATGCGCTCGTTTGCCCGAAAGACGATCCCGAACATCACCTTGTTTACTCGTTATGTGAAACGATGGGGGATTGTGACCCTGGTGCCGACGTCAACATACCAATAGGTGAAACGGATGAGTTTTGGTGTCGGGATGACCTGGTGGTGATAGATGTAAGAGAGCGTCAGGAACATGTGGTATCGGATATCCCGTGCTCGGCAGAGGTCATTAATGTCCCTGTCACAGAAGCCATACAGTTCATTCATGACCACCAAGAGTTAAAAGACCGGGACATTATCTGTGTCTGCCGTTCGGGAAACCGCAGCGCTGTAGTTGCTAATGTTTTACAGCGCCATGGATTCAAACGAACGCGTCACCTTATGGGAGGGCTTGCTCTTTTGAGCTCGCCGGCTGCCAAAGCAGTCTAGCGATAAAACCGTCTTTGCCGACGAACCAACAACTAATATCGCCGTGGCACTGCACATTCCAAATGTTTTTATCAGATAATGGATACCACTGGCCGGAACCAACGTTTAATGCTGTGGCGCCTTGCGTGTTAGAGGTTAGCAGCCAGTCTCCTTCGTGTGAGACTTTACTGAGGCTGTATAGCGCACCGCTAAGAGGAGGCTCGGGTAACGCCTTGAACTCTTCGTTGGAATAGTGCCACAAGCGTGGAGCCTCTTGTTCGTCGCTTTCTTCACTCAGTGAGCCGCCGGCAATATAAAAGTTGTCTTCATCGTCAGGCCAAACGCTGGTGATACCTGCCATAGGACCTGCCTGCATAGGTGCATCGATAACCTTAAAGCGAATACCGAAAGAGCCTTTAACTAATACGCGCGCTTTGTCGGCATTACCGGTTGCTATCATCCAGGTGTCATTGTTAAAACGTGCGCAGCTACCACTAGAAGCAAAGCCACCTTCGTTCGATTGCGGCGGCTCAGCAACAGCGGAGCGAACCTGCATCCAATTGCGGCCGTCGGCGCTTCTGACCATGCGCCACTCGTCACCAACACTGTCACCATACACCCAAGCTTCACCGCTAGGTGCTAATGCCATGCAATTGAAAAATGAGTCACCTTCACCACGATAGCGTAAACGCCAGCTATTGCCGCCATTTTCGGTGTAGTAGATTCTTGACTGACCGCCGTCACCGACACTCATTGCATAAGCCCGGCGGTCATCAATAGCCTCAATGTCCCGAAATTGAAGATCGTCCGGGCCGGGCTGGAAGTACTGCCAGCTTTTTCCGGCGTCGGTTGAGCGAGCAACGGTTCCGTTTTCACCGGCGACCCAAATGGTGTTGCGGCTGACCGGGCTTATGCCAATCCAGTGTTGCTCTTTAATTGTATCGAGTATTTCCAGCTCTGGCGGTGCGGCTGCGGAGCCAAAAGTTGAAGCTCCGCTCAATAATGCCGCGGCGCAGCATGCGTTTCGTACTAGCTTCGTCATCGCCATTGTTATAACCCGTTATTAACAGTTGCTAGCGAGTGTAGCACGCTCGATGAACCCAGAGCTACAGCAAAGCGACTTACTGTGCGTCAAAGCAAATGCCATTGTCGTGTTTGCTGTCATCACCCATTAAATAAAGGTACGTTGGCATAATTTCGGTGGGTGTTTTCAGGCTCTTAGGGTCCTCAGCAGGGTAAGCTTTTGACCGCATGCTGGTTCGTGTTGCACCTGGATTAATGACATTCGTACGCAGTTTTGTTCCCTCGTATTCGTCGGCTATAACCTCAGCCATGCCTTCAGTCGCAAACTTGCTGATAGAGTATGCGCCCCAATAAGCTCTACCTTTGCGTCCAACACCTGAAGAGGTAAACACCAGAGATGCATTCGGTGCCTTCTCCATAACCGGTATCAGCGCCTGAGTCATTGCAAACTGACCCGTCACATTGACCTGCATAATGTCATCCCAGCTGTCTTTTTCAATGTGAGTAAACGGCGATAAAATGCCAAGCAAGCCTGCGTTATGCAGTACACCGTCGAGCTGACCAAACTGTTCTTGAATAGTAGCAGCCATGTCTCGGTAATGAGACGGTGTGGCGCCTTTTAAGTCTAATGGGATAATAGCCGGCTGAGGGTATCCTGCTTCGACAATCGAGTCATAAACAGCCTCCAGTTTTTCAACAGTGCGACCGAGCAATATGACAGTAGCGCCGTGTTTAGCGAAGGTTATTGACGCCTCTTTACCAATGCCGTCGCCTGCGCCTGTGACTAAAATAACTTTGTCTTTTAGAAGGTCCGGGGCGGCTTTGTATTCGTGTACGGTTTTAATTTTCATAACTGTTTTTTAATACCATTGGACTGTGGTCGGGTGAGTAGGCTATTGTAACGATATTCGAATAACTTCTCAGCAAACGAACGAAAAATCGTTAAAAAGCCTTTAATCTTATTTAATACAGGTGTATAAATTTCGTTAAGAGAAGGTACAGAATAACAAAACATAAAAAAGGATTGGGGATACCTCATGAAGAAATTACTACTCCCATTGGCAATCGGTTCGGCTCTGAGCCTTGTAGGTTGCGGAAGCGGTGACGAAGCACCTATTACGGAAAACGAAGTGAATGTCGCTGCAACACGTGTTGTGTTCGACCCGTCAAACGGTGAAATACCAGCGCCGACGAATATTTTATTGAGCGGTAGTGTTGATGGCACGTTAAATATTCCGGTCGCTGACCCAAGTGATACAGCTAACCCGCAGGTTGCTATTAACGGTTTAGACGGTTGGGGAACACACTCAACTCTGGCGTTTAATTTTTCTTTACCTGTTGATCAAAACGGCGAGCAGGTATCTGTTGATCCAGCCAGTGTGGAAGCCCAGGGAGCTGTTCGGGTATTCAAAACGGTTCAAGGTGGAACGCCCGTCTCTGAAGGTTGCGCTGCAGCTAATCCAGCCGCTGTTTGTGCGGTAACTGAAGAGTTACAGCACGGTACTGACTTCACGGTTAAAGCGACCGGTGCAGGCAGCCTAGCGGTATTGCCTCTTCGTCCTTTGGAGTCGGCGACCGGTTATTTAGTTGTTTTAACGGATAACATTCAAGACTCTTTAGGTCGTCGTGTTAAAGCGTCACAGACCTACACGCTAATGAAAGCACCAGTTGATGAAGCTCCAGCTTCTGATACGGAGTCGGGCAGAAGCTTGCAAGCGCTGGTTAATAGTTATGAAGGCGCGTTGGCACAGTTCGGTGTAGACCCTGAAGACGTCATTTACAGCTCAAACTTTACGACTCAGTCTGTCGGTGATGTTTTGGGTGCTGTAAAACTACAGATAGCAGGTCAATATACCCCGAGTTTAAGTTTGGCTAACTCAGGTAATACAGTTGCTGACACTATGACGGCAGGCGGGACAACTCCACCACCGTCAGCTGCTCTAGCTGATTTTTACGCTGGGAGTGTAACGGTACCATATTACTCAGCACACCCAGATTCGAGCACAAACCCTGACCCAACGACGGGTCGTTGGGTAGCAGCTTGTGATAGCCCTGCTGCGATATTAAATGCTATACAGGCTGAAGACGAGAACGATCAATTAAGTAATACGGATTTGGCGAGCTTACCGTCAGGGTTTGCAGAAGATCCTTCGCTACTTTTACCGCCTAATAACTGTTTCGACTTTGACACAGTTGGTGGTGATCCTGTTGATCCGGATCGCTTCGTAACGAAATATAATCCAGTAGCAGCTCCTAGTACTTTAGAATCTGTTTCAGTTTGGGCATCGGTACCTAACAGCGGAACTATGCCAACAAATGGATGGCCTGTTGTAATTTTCCAACATGGTATTACAGCTGATAAGAGTTCGTTTTTTGGTATAGCAGGAACCTTAGCATCTGCGGGAATCGCAACCGTTGCTATCGATCATCCGCTTCATGGTGGCCGAGGCTTTGACTTAGATGATGATGGAACTGCTGAGTATGTAGCAAGCGGTGACAATGGTTCAGCAACGGCATACATGAACTTAGCAAGCTTGTTGACGACAAAAAGTAATTTGAAGCAGTCAATTTCGGATTTACTAAGCCTGCGCTTCTCTCTAAATAACGTAACTGGGGCGCAATTTGATCCTACAAATGTGCATTTCATTGGTCATTCGTTAGGTGCGATTGCGGGGACAAGCTTTACTAAAATTGCGAACGAAGAAGTTGAAGACGCGAGTTTACAAGCTGCGTTTAATGTAAAAGCGTCAGTACTTGGTATGCCTGGCGGAAGCATAGCTAATTTCTTGTTAGAATCAGGTAGCTTTGGTCCTGTTATTAAGAGCAACTTGATGTACGGTCGTGATGGCTTTGATGAGTTTACTCAGTTAGTCAATGGTCAAGCTGAACAATTAGGAGTACCTCCTGAGGTTGCGATTTCGAAACCAGACGTGGCCGCTGAATTGGTTGCAGGGTTTAAAGAGGCGGCAGGTGAAGAAGCATGGGCTTCCATTAATATGGAATTGTTCGAAGCGTTTGCTTTTGCCGCACAAGCGGTTGTAGATTCAGCTGACCCTGTGAACTATGCGTCTGATTTGTCAGGAAATACGCCGGTATTTTTAATCGAAGCGGATGGTGACACTGTTATTCCGAATGCAGTAGAAGGGAAGCCTTTAGCTGGTACTCAGCCGTTAGCTGCTTTAATGCAGTTAGCAACAGTGCCAGTTGAGTCTGATGATGGTTCGGCCGTATCAGGATACGCAAGTTTTGTCGGAGGCGGTCATTCCTCATTACTGGACCCAACTCCAGAAGGCCTTGACCCTGCTGTATCTTCTGCAGTAACAACGGAAATGCAGACACAAATCCTGCATTGGTTCGGGACTGGTTTAACTCAAATAGAAGTATCAAACGAAGAAGTGGTAGAATAACCTCAGGTTATTGAAAACTCGTTATTCAAAGGCCGGCAGTTATGCTGGCCTTTTTCGTATTGGAGAAGTATATGGAGTTTCTGGTAGATATTGGTTCGTTTTTATTAAAGGCGGCCATTATTGTTATTGCTGTAGGTTTTATTATTGGCTTGCTGGCACAAGCGGCTCAAAAGCAAAAGAAAAGTAAAGGTGACTTGCAGGTAACAGACCTGTCGAAAGAGCTAAAGGAGCTTAGCGAGCATCTAAAGTTAGAGTTAATGGACAAAAAAGCTCGCAAGAAAGCAATGAAGGCGCTGAAGAAGAAAAAGCCAGCAGACGACAAAAAGCGGCGCCTTTTTGTGCTGGACTTTAAAGGCAGCATGGACGCTAAAGAAGTCGATAACTTGCGTCAGGAAGTGAATGCCATTTTGCAGTTAGCAACCGAGAAAGATGAAGTTCTCGTCCGTTTAGAAAGCGGAGGTGGGGTTGTTAATGGTTACGGGTTGGCTGCTGCGCAGTTGCAACGCATTAAATCTAAAGGGCTTACGCTTAACGTTGCCATTGATAAAGTGGCTGCCAGTGGTGGTTACATGATGGCTTGTGTCGGTCACAAGCTTTTAGCCGCGCCGTTTTCCTTTATTGGCTCTATTGGTGTGGTGGCACAAATACCGAACTTCCACCGTTTCCTGAAAAAGCATGATGTCGATTTTGAGCAATTAACAGCCGGTGAATATAAGCGCACCTTGACGTTATTTGGTGAGAACACCGACGAAGGCCGCCGTAAATTTAAGCAAGACTTAGAGGCTATCCATCGCCAGTTTAAGGCATTCGTTCAGGAGAACCGTCCGGAGCTCGATATTGATAAAGTTGCCACGGGTGAAGTTTGGTCAGGTCAGGAAGCAAAAGAGCTTGGCTTGGTGGATGAGGTGACCACGAGCGACTCGTGGTTACTTGAGCAACATAAAACGTTCAACGTATTGCAACTTAATTATGTGGTGCGTAAACCCATGAGTGAACGTTTCGCAAAAGGCCTTTCAACGGTCATTCAGACGTTAAAGTCGTCGTTGACGCGTTCAGATATCGCACAATAAGAGCCGTTAAACGCCGCTTACAATAACAAAGCTGCGCAGCTAACAACTTTTTGGTAGTCTAACGCAGTTTTTAAGAATGAATAATAAAGGACGCTTATGAGCGAAAAGAAAAAACTCAGCCTGACAAGCCGCATTGTTATCGGCATGGTCGCTGGGATCATTCTCGGCACAATCATTCGTTACGTGGCCGGCGACAATGCTTGGGTGTCACTGTATTTAACCAATGGCTTATTCGATGTTGTCGGCCAAATATTTATCACGTCACTGAAAATGTTGGTCGTGCCATTAGTGTTTGTCTCACTTGTGGTGGGAACTTGCTCGTTGAGCGACCCGAGTAAACTTGGGCGCTTAGGCGGTAAAGCCGTGGGCATGTACATGATAACGACCGCTATCGCCATAAGCTTTGCCATATTCTCGGCGGTGGTAGTGCAGCCGGGCTCTGGTATTGAGCGCTCTTCAGAGGCGTCTTTTGAAGCCAATGAAGCGCCATCTATTAGTGAAGTGATTATTAATCTATTCCCGGATAACCCAATTAATGCCATGGCAGAAGGTAACATGCTGCAAATTATTGTATTTGCGCTGTTATTCGGTATTTCGATGGCATTAGTCGGTAAGCCTGGTGAGCGTCTGAAAGGCTTCTTTGACGACTTAAACGCCGTGATCATGAAGTTGGTTGTCATACTTATGGCGGTTGCGCCTTATGGTGTGTTTGCGCTAATGGCGAAGCTATTCACCGAAATTGGCGTAGAAATGATAGGCAGTCTGGCCAAATACTTCCTGTTAGTACTCTTTGTGCTGATTGCTCATGGCCTTATTGTATACCCACTGTTTATGCGTGTACTGGCTCGTGTCAAACCGGGTATATTCCTTAAGAAAATGCGCGATGCACAACTGTTTGGTTTTAGTACAGCTAGCAGTAATGCGACTATGCCGATTACGCTGGAAACAGTGACCCGCCGTTTAGGTGTCAGCAATAGCGTTGGGTCGTTTACTGTGCCATTAGGTGCCACCATTAACATGGATGGTACTGCGATAATGCAAGGCGTGGCGACAGTATTCATTGCTCAGGTCTACGGTTTAGACTTAGGTATTGCAGAGTACTTAATGGTTATTATGACGGCGACTCTGGCGTCTGTTGGTACCGCTGGTGTACCGGGTGTTGGCTTAATTATGCTGGCTATGGTGCTACAGCAAGTTGGCCTGCCGGTAGAGGGTATTGGCTTAATTATCGGTGTTGATCGCCTACTTGATATGACCCGAACTGCGGTTAACGTCACTGGTGACGCAATGGTCAGTACCGTTGTTGCTCGCTCAGAAGGGGACTTTGATGAAGAAGTCTACTATGACGAGAATGCCGGTAAGAAATTAGAAGAGCTTTAAGTAAAGCCGGCGTGCGCATTAGGCGTACGCCGGAACTCCTGAATGGAAGCGTAACTCAGCGTCTTTCGAACGAATCAACTCAGCCTCCCACTCTCTGAACTGGTTAACTCTGTCACTAATATCGGTTTCACTGAGCTTTTGTGCAAGCTCCAGGTAGTCTTGATAGTGGCGAGCTTCTGAACGCAGTAATGACACGTAAAAACGGGCTATGTCTTCGTCCAGGTAAGGTGCCAAGGCCGCAAAGCGCTCACAAGAGCGAGCCTCAATGAGTGCACCGATAATCAGCTTGTCAATAAGTGCTTCAGGCTCGTAAGTTCTAACCTTTTGCAGCAACTGTTTTGCATAGCGTGATGCCGTGAGCTTCTGCAATGGAATGTTCCGCGCTTCCATAATTTCATAAACTTGCAGAAAGTGATGAAGCTCCTCACGTATTAAACGCGACATGCGATCAATAATGTCGTCAGCAAAAGGTTGTGACTCTGCCGCTTTTAACGCATGAGATAACTGCTTGCTTTTCTGTACATCGTTTAAGTTACCAATACCTCTGTAGACGAGATCTTCATATGGCTGTAGTGCATCCAGAAGCAACTGTCCATGACTGTCTGACACCGCATAGCGTCGCAATAACAAAGCGGCGCTCTGAGCTGCTTTTAGCTCACAATGGAGGTGATCGAGCAAAATGATGGGCAAGTTTTCTGCTTTCGCAGCTTCTTGTATCCACTCATCGGGAGTTGTGCATAGTAAAAACTCATTAATGGGTTCAAGAAGCGGTAAATAGGGCGAAACAACAGCGGTATTCAAAACGGACATTCCCCAGTTAAATTGATTAAAAATTTTAACAAAAGTGAACTAAACTTATATCAAAAGTACTTGACAGTGTTAGTTTAGTGCTGAATATTAGTCGTATGGGTGAATTTTTCAGCAGTACCTGAATCTAATAATTATAACGTATTTACGAATTGGGCGGTATGACCGCGTGTTACGGGGAAGGTGAAGTTATGATACTGAATCATATTTGGGGTTTGTACGCACACCCGGTTCAAGAGTGGAAGACAATAGACAGTAAACGCGAAAGCTTTATGTATTCGTGTTCACATACTCTGTTAGTGGCTATATTGCCATGCCTGGCTGCGTTTTATGCCTCGGCAAAAATTGGTTGGAGCGTGGGAGCTCGAGAGTCTATTTACCTTGCCGAAAACAGTGCGGTAATGCTCGCTGTCGCAATGTATGTAGGCATTATTGCTGCAACTTTTGCATTAGCGTATTTAATTTACTGGATGGCAAAAACCTTTGGAGCGGATCCTAGCTATACCAAGTCGCTGGAGCTTGCCGCTTATGCAGCAACACCGGTTATTATGTCGGGGGTTGCAGCACTGTACCCTGAACTTTGGTTTGTGGCCTTGGTGTTCCTGGGTGGTGTCGCGTATTCAGTTTATCTACTTTATTCAGGTTTGCCGGTTATTATGCATATTCCTGAAGAGCGCGGCTTTATATACGCGAGTTCAGTCGTTACTGCCGGCTTAATTGCCATGGTGGTACTGATGGTAACAACCGCTATTCTCTGGACAAATGGCTTCGGGCCGGAGTTTGTGTCAGGTTAATAGAAGCATTTAAGTTCAATAAAAAGCTCGGATACCATGAAGCATGGTCCGAGCTTTTTTGTATTTAAAGATAGCTTGTTATTTTTTAAGGTAATGGCCAGCCAGACAAGTTACCGGTGCCGCAGTTGGCTTACCGTGTTGCCAGTCACCACCTTCAACACCGCTGCCGGCAATGTCGATATGGATATAACTAAGCGGACGTGAGCTATCAATGCCGTGGTTATCGAGGCCGGAAACACCAACCAGAAATGCCATTGGGAACTGGTGGCCTCGTGGCGTTGTTGCTGACGGGCCATTATTGGATGACAGCAAGTCATCGCACAAGGTACGTCCTTTCACAAAATCGAAGTCTTCACGGCGTGACCAGGAAATTTCAGTTGGATCGCCATAGGTTTCACCGGCGTCAAATAACGCGTCCGGTAATTTTTGACGACGAGCGTGACCATTAGGAACCAGTGCGCTGTACGGGCCTTTCGCTAATGCGGCATGCCCGGTTAATGTCGCCACAGTATAGAGTTCGTGCTCACCGTCAGCCTGTGCGGCCTCTTCACGTAGATGAGACAGCAGGTCAGCCATTATTAAGCGACCTTCAGCGTCAGTATTACCGATACGAACACGTTTGCCGCTGTGGCCGGTAATAATTTCGTCGGCGACAAAAGCGTCAGAGCCAATGCTATTGCGAACAGCACCAATCTCGGCGACGACATTCAAATGCTCAGGCTGCAACTCGGCAACGGTTTTCATAAAACCGGCGACACCCGCAGCACCGCCTTTGTCACGACTCATACCTGCCATGTGACCACCGGTTTTTAAGTCTGCACCACCGGTGTCATAGACAATGCCTTTACCGGCAAACATAACGGTGCGTTCAGGTTGGCTGCCATGATATTCCAAACGAATGACGCAGGGACGATGGCGCTCAACAGCCATCGATGAACGGCCAACAGCTGCCAGTAACGGGTACTCATGTTGTAACTGCTGAGAGTCGTCGATAACGCTGACTTTTACAGGGGTATGCGCGAAAGCCTGACGGCAGTATTCTGCAAAGCGTGGTGGCGCCATGCGCTCAGGCTCGGTACCTGCTAAGTCGCGGGCAACACGCTTGCCTGCTTCAACTGCCATTGCCCAGTCTGCATCGAGTTCACCAACCAAAGTCACGTTTTCTGTTGGCTCAATCGCTTCTTCGCCATGTGCTTCACGCGCTTCTAACGGTTGATACAGTGACTGACCGACACCTAAGTAGGCGGCTAAGAAAGCCTGCTGGTAGCGGGTATCATTGATATCAACATTATTTAAGGCAATAACCGGATGGCGAGCACCGGCGTCTTGAGCAATTTTTGCCGCTTTATGTGCCGCATCGAAGACTTGGCGAACGTCGTCGAAGTCTCGGTTAAGTGGGCCTGTTGGCGCCGTTACTAAGCGTTGGCCAGGAACACCTTCAGCCTGGAGCAATAATACATCGCTACCAACGCGCTGATCGGTTGTTTTCGCTTGTTGAATTTTTTCAGCTAATGCTGAGTCATCAATAGTGTCAAAGTGACCAATGACAATCAGTGCATCAGTGCCGTCTTTTGAATAAGCGTCAGCAAGTGAGCTGACTACGTCTAATTTTGGAAATGCCATAAATACCTCATTTCTAAATGGTTAAGCGCGACGCCAGCGAGTGCCTTCAGGACCGTCTTCTAATTCAATACCCATGGCAGTTAGCTCGTCACGAGCTTCGTCTGCTACGGCCCAGTTTTTTTCTGCACGCGCATTGTTTCGCTTGGCGATAAGCGCTTCAATTTTGGCAACGTCGTCATCGTCGCCTTGAAGAAACTGGTTTGGGTCACGTTGCAGTAATCCCATAACCTCTGCAAATTCTTTTAAAATGTACGCAAGCTGTGCTGTTTTTTCTGAGTCACTGTCGCGATGACGGTTAATGTCACGAGCAATGTCAAATAGCACACTCATGGCTTCCGGCGCATTAAAGTCATCATCCATTGCCTTTTGGAACTGTTCCCAGTACCCGCTGCGTAGATCATCTGAAGCCTCTTTCGGCTCAATATCCCGCAATGCGGTATACAAACGCTCAAGTGCCGAGTGCGCTTGGTTCAGATTCTCTTCGGTATAATTCAATTGTGAACGGTAGTGGCTCGACAGAAGGAAATAACGCACAGTTTCCGCATCATAGGCTTTTAATACTTCGCGGATAGTGAAGAAATTGCCTAAAGATTTCGACATTTTTTCGTCGTTCACCTGCACCATACCGCTATGCATCCAGTACTTCACATAGTCCGAATGGTTGGCGCAGCAGCTTTGCGCAATTTCATTTTCGTGGTGAGGAAAGGCCAAGTCTGACCCGCCACCATGAATATCGAAGGTGGTGCCAAGGTGTTTTTTGTTCATGGCCGAACACTCAATATGCCAACCCGGACGACCCTCACCCCAGGGCGATGACCAAGCAGGTTCGCCGGCTTTCGCTGCTTTCCACAAGACAAAGTCAAGCGGGTCGTCTTTTTCTTCATCGACATCGACTCGTGCACCAGACTGCAGTTGCTCTAAGTCCTGGCGACTGAGTTTTCCGTACTCATTAAAAGTAGACACATCAAACAAAACGTCGCCGCTGTTGGTTTTATAGGCGTTTCCACTGTCGATAAGATCCTGAATCATTTTTAGAATCTCATCCATGTGCTCAGTCACTTTGGGTTCAATGTCCGGACGCAGCAGATTTAACGCATCGAAGTCTTCATGCATCGCATCGATAAAGCGTGATGTTAATGCGTGAAAGTCTTCGCCGTTCTCTGCTGCCCGTTTTAAGATTTTGTCGTCGAGATCAGTAATGTTACGGACATAGCTAACGTTATAACCCAGTTTACGCAAGTAGCGCACAACAATATCAAAAGCAACGTAAGTACGGGCGTGACCAATATGGCAATAATCGTACGTTGTGACCCCGCAGACATACATGCCAACGTGCCCCGGCTGAATAGGCTCGAATGACTCTTTCTTGCGTGTCAGGGTATTAAAAAGGGTGATTGCCATAATGAAATCTCTTAATTCTCTGCCGATACGAATGAAAATAAAGCGCCTATGATACCACCGATGCCTTGGCTCTGGTACACTATCGGCTGGTTTGTTACAGGAAACAGGTAGAAAAAATGCAGGTCATTTTACACACAAATTTTGGCGATATTACCTTAGCAATGCATGAAGATACGGCTCCAAAAACAGTCGATAACTTTTTGCAATACGCGCGTGACGGTTTTTACGACGGCACCATTTTCCATCGAGTGATTAATAACTTCATGGTGCAGGGCGGTGGTTTTGAGCCGGGTATGAAACAAAAAGACACTCGCGACAATATTGAGAACGAAGCACCAACTGCAAAACCTAACGTTGTTGGCTCGGTGGCAATGGCCCGCACGCCAGATCCTCACTCTGCGTCTTCGCAATTCTTCATTAACGTGAATAACAACGACTTTTTGAACTTCCAGAATGAAACACCAAACGGTTATGGCTATTGCGTGTTTGCCGAAGTTACTGACGGTATGGATGTTGTAAATACCATTAAAGATGTGAAAACAGGCTCGGCAGGTTTCCATCAGGACGTGCCGGTTGAAGACGTTGTTATCGAAAAAGTCTCTGTTAACGACTAATAATGACAACTGCGTTCATCGCTGACTTACATTTAAGTCCTGGGCGTCCGGACATTCTGGACGCCTTCGCGAACTTTTGTGAGCAAAGCACTGGTTTAGATGCTCTCTATATTCTGGGGGACTTGTTCGATGCCTGGCTTGGCGATGATGACAGCAGTGATTTTGCCTTTCAAATAAAGTCTCAAATTAAGCGTCTCAGTGACTCGGGTGTAAAAATCTATTTCATGGCAGGCAATAGAGACTTTATGGTTGGCGAGCGATTTGCCACTGAAACCGGTATCACCTTACTGCCAGACGAAACCGTTATTAACCTTTATGGTGAACGGGTTTTACTGATGCACGGTGATACGCTGTGTACCTTAGATAAAGGCTATTTGCGTTACCGGCGAGTCATTCAAAACCCGGTAGTTACCGGAGTTTTACGAAACTTACCGTTGTCATGGCGTATGCGTATTGCCAATAAACTAAGGCAAAGCTCAAACAGCCAGCGGCCTCAATTAACGTCTGAGCAGCTGTATCAGATGGATGCTCAACACCCCGCGGTGCTGCAGGTGATGGAAAAACACCAGGTGAATCAACTTATCCACGGACATACCCACCGACCTGCCATACATTGTTTTAAGTTGAGTGACGGCACACCGGCAAAACGTGTTGTTCTGGGCGACTGGTATACTCAGGCCAGTGTTTATCGAGCTTCTAAATAGCGTTTTCGCTTTTTCTCTTTCAATTTATGTATGTCTACTAGAACAAGTCCGTCTATGGAATTATTAAAGTCCGGGTCAATACCAAAGGTCAAAAACTGAACCCCACCTTTTTCACATAATTCAGAGTACTGCTTGTACATCGTAGGTATGGAAACCCCGATATTCGCCAAGTACGTTTTGAGTTGTGAAAACTCTTCTGAATAGTTGGAGCCAGAGAACGTGGGCGTTGTTGACTCCTGAGTTGACTGATAAGGGAGGTTGGCTGTTGCTAATGGCTTAACTGGAGGAAAGTGTGCCGAGTAGAACTGAACCAAAGCCGCTTGGGCATCTTTAGGTAGCGCATTACTGATACTAACCGAGCCAAACAGGTAACGATAATGAGGGTGATTGCGAAGCAGGGCGCCTATACCAACCCATAAGTATTCTAAGCTGCGCTTGCCCCAGTAGCGAGGCTGAACAAAGGAGCGCCCTAGCTCTAGCCCCTCTTCGAAAATAGATTTTATACTCTCTTCAAAACGATAAAAGCTATTGGTGTATAAGCCGTCACGACCTTTACTTTGAATGATCTTCCGACAGTCACCAAGACGATAAGCCCCGGCAATTTCTAAATCATCTGGATCCCATAAGATTAAATGCATGTACCAAGTGTCGTATTCATCAAGATCGCGTCGACTCCAGGTGCCCTCGCCAACGGTTCGAAAAGCAAATTCTCGTAAACGACCTATTTCTCTCAAAATGGGAGAGCTACCGTTGAATTCATATAAGTAAATCTTTTTCCCGCAGTGGGTTTCGCCTAAAAGCTCACATGATTCAATCGCCGCTTTTAGTGGCTGTCTTGGTTCCGGCCGTGAGATTGCAGTTTGAGTGGGGTAAATAGACGGTTTTTCAGAGCCGAGACGGTAAAGGTGTTTTTTGAATAATTTTACTTGCTGATTCAAGTTTATATTTGGCTGATTAAAAGCGGAGAGAGGAATTCTTTCTCCAATGTCACAATGAACCTGCTTTTTTTGTTGCCGGAACATTTCTTTAACTAACAAGGCTGTTGCCAGTGGTTTATAAACCATAGAGGCTGTATAAAACCAGGCTGAGTTATGAGCATTTAAACGAATCGGTAAAATATCACTTTGTGTTGACTTAGCTATTTTGAGAAAGCCTGTGGCCCAACGAGTGTCTCTGATGCCGTTAGGTCTCATACGCGACACCTCACCAGCGGGAAAAATAATAACACAGCCTTCGTTATGCAAGTGTTCACGAATATTTCTAAGATCACTGGGTTTTGGCTTTTCGCTAAATACGTTGACCGGCAGTAACATAGGCTTGAGAGGTTCAAGTTCTGTTAACCAGTCGTTCGCCACAATTTTTACGTCGCCACGTACCTCACTAACCAGCTTTAACAGTGCCAGACCGTCAAGAGAGCCAATAGGGTGATTGGCGATAATGACGAGGCGACCCATAGAGGGAATGTTGTCGAGATCTTTCGAGGCATAAGAATAGCTAAAATTAAAATAGTCGAGTACGTGCTCAACAAAGTCGATACCGTCGAGAGGCGGTAGACTATTAGCGAACTGCTGTATGTCTTTTTCATGTAATAGGTGGCGTAACAACCAAGTTGCTGGCTTTTCTAGCCAAGGCGTTTTTTTTAGCTGGGGGAGTTTATTATTGACAACCTGTTCGACGGATAACATAGCAAGCTCCAAGTATTACCTGTAAGCCTGACTGTAAATTGGTTGAGTGACAGTTTTGTGAATTCTAAAAAGAAAAGGGAGCTAAATAGCTCCCTCTTACCTATCACTTGAAAAATATTAGTCGTTAAACTGCTTTCCAAAGAAAGAATCTTCCAACCACTGTGGGCGTTGCGCTGCGTTCGCAATTTCTTCGCCAATAGCGAAGTTGATATTAGTAAAGCGCGCACCTGCTTCATAGTTAATATCGAGGTTAAGTCCGTCACTCGGCTTATGGTAATGTTCAGCGAAGAACGTACCCCAAACTTCGCCGCCGTCTTCACCCTCGGTACGAGAGTTAAAGCCAGTCATTAAGAATACGGCAGGTATGCCTTTCTTAACCAATGTGTAGTGATCTGACCGGGTAAAAATAGCTTGCTCTGGCATAGGGTCCGGGCTTTGCGCAGTATCGTATTTTTTAGCCGCTTTGCTAACTGTTTCTCCAAGCGTTGAATGCGATGCACCAAAGGCAACAACGTCAGCAAAGTCATAAAGCAATACCGGCATATCCAGGTTCACGTTAGCGACGATGCTGTTTAACGGAACGGTTGGATTATTTGCGAAATAATCAGCGCCTAATAAGCCTTTTTCTTCAGCAGTTACTGACAAGAACATAATAGAACGTTTGAACTCTTTGTCTGACTCGACGAATAAACGGGCTGTTTCGAGCATGACAGACACGCCACTGGCGTTATCCATAGCACCGTTATTAATGTTGTCTTCGCGGCTCATGTCTTTAATGACACCAATATGATCGGAGTGGGCAGTGTAAACAACATACTCGTCTTTAAGCTTTTCATCAGAGCCTGGTAAAACAGCGGCAACGTTCGGGCTGCTAATTTCTTCATGGCGAGATTCACGTTTTAGAGTCACTTTCCCGTCTAATTCAAAACCTTTTGGTGAAAAGTCCGGGTCTTCCTGAATCTTTGTGAAAATAGCATCTAATTCTGTTGGCGCGTTCGCAAACAAACGTTTGGCTGGCTCGTCATCTAAATAAGCAGACCCACTAATTTGCTGCTCCTGACCTTTAGGAAGTCCGTTTGGTCCTAGCCAGGTCATACGAGGTGTTTTCGTATAATAAACACTGGTTTCGTATTTGCGGACTTCTTCGCGCACAGGCGTATGCAAGGTAATAATACCGATAGCGCCTTTTTCGCGAGCGATGTCAGACTTAATATTAGACAGGTGAGCGCCTTCTTCACTGGGTAAAAATTCAGGGCGTCCTGTTAACATGACGACAATTTTGCCTTCAACGTTTAAGCCTTCGTAATCGTTAAGACCAAACTCTGGCGCTTCCATACCATAACCAACGAATACCAAAGGTGCAGATACTTGGTCTTGCTCGCTGTAATGGCTTGGCCCGGTAATAAACTCTTTCGGGAATTCGAATTCGACGGCTTCACCATTTACTTCGTAAGTCATTGACGCACTATTTTCTTTTAAGGTGCTTTTACGAAAGGGAATACGCTGATAGTAAGTGCCGTCATCGCCGGCAGGCTCTAAACCCAGGCGTTTGAATTCAGAAACGATATAGTTCGATGCAATTTCATGACCTTCGCTGCCGGTTTGGCGACCTTTAAGATCATCGTCAGCTAAAAACTCAAGGTGTGAGCGAATGTTGGCTTCTTTAGCACTGACACTAACTGTCTGAGACTGAGTCTCAGGTGCACCACAAGCGGCAACGAATACGCTGAGCGCTACTGGTGCAAGGATACGAGAGAATTTCATGAGTTGTCCTCTGGTTTTAATTGTTCTCGAGAATCTAGTCGATTGTACCTGAGCCAACAGCATTCAACCATAGATTACAGCTAAAAGAGTGTTGCAAAATGTTGTTGGTTTACGTAATGTTATAATATAACATAATCAAGAAGGGCGATTCGTCATGAAGCTGAATACATTAACTTTAGCTATTCTCGCTGTTTCATCGACGGCATTAGCGCAAGACCAGGAGCATGAGCACCCGGATCCCACCGAGGTTATCACCATAACAGCTAACCCGTTGGGAAAAACGGCATTAGAGTCGACTCAGCCGGTAAGTATTATTTCTGGTGATGAACTTAAACAAAAGCATGCGCACAGCTTAGGGGAGACCTTATCTTCTGAGCCAGGAATTAATAACACGCACTTTGCTAATGTGGCGGGTAGCCCTATTGTGCGTGGGCTTGGTGGTCCACGCGTCAAAATAACGCAAAACGGTTTAGATACCGGTGATTTCTCGCGCGGAAGCCCCGACCACGCAGTGACAACCGAAACCAGTACTGCGGAGCAAATAGAGGTTCTGCGTGGCCCGGCAACACTTCTATACGGTAGTGGTGCTATTGGCGGGGTTATCAACGTTGTCGATAATCGTATTCCGAGCGAACCGGTTTATGGGCTGCAAGGTAATGTGAATGGCTCACTGTCGTCAAATAACGACAACAAAGAAGCATCGTACGACCTACAAGTAGGTAATGGCACCTGGGCATTATATACCGATGCATTTATTAGAGACGCCGAAGACTATGAAACGGCCTCGTTTATTAATGATGAAGGCGAACGTGTTGACTCCATTGAAAACAGTTTCGTTGAGGCACAGGGCGGCACCTTGGGTGTGAGCTATCAGTTTGATAATGGCTTTGTTGGACTGTCTTATCAAGGACTGTCGCAGGACTATGGTATTCCGGGAAATGGTTATCATGAAGAAGAGTCTTACGAAGCTCATGGTCCTTATGCAAATTTAGAGCAGGATCGCATTCAGCTTTCGGGTCAATGGAGAAGTCCTTTCAGCGGTATTGAGCAAGTGGATTTCCGAGGCGCTATTAACGACTATCAACACCAGGAAATCGAAGAAGATTTCGTCGCAACCCAGTTTGAAAATCAGCAAAAAGAAGTTCGCTTAACGGCACGTCACCAAGAATTAGCGGGCTGGTCTGGTGCTATCGGTTGGCAGTGGGACATTAGTGACAAGTCAGCGATTGGTGAAGAAGCCTTCACACCGGATACTTCCCGCAGAACGCAAGGGCTTTTCTGGGTGGTTGAGCAGGAATTTGGTGATCATCATGTTGACTTAGGTGCACGTTATGAACGTACGTCGTTAGCCAGCGAAGATTGGCAACTCAATACTTTCAGCGCGGTTTCGGCATCGGCGGGCTACTTGTACCACTTTGATAAGCATACGTCTGTATCCGTTAATTTAAGTCACGCTGAACGGGCACCCAGTGGCACTGAAGTGTTTTCCAATGGTAACCACTTTGCGACTCGAACCTATGAGTTAGGACTTGGCTATGAACTGCATGAAGAAGAGTCGGGTGAGTATCATATAGAAGCCGCTGAACATCGTATCGAAACCGAGCGTTCAAATAACCTGGACCTTGGTGTGCATTATGAAACAGATACATTCAATGCGAATTTTAATGTGTTCTATAACCGTGTTGATGACTTTATTTATGATGACTTTGTTGGCATAACTAGTGAGCAAATTCATGGCGATGACGATCACGATGAACATCAGGGAGAAGAACACTCTGAAGAAGATCGCGCTCATGCCGAAGCCTTACAGGTAGTTCAGTTTAATCAGTTAGATGCGGAGCTGTACGGTTATGAGCTTGAGCTAGATTGGCAATTAAGTGACGCTTGGTCAGTCCATAGTTTCAGTGATTACACACGTGCAAAACAACGTGATGGTGGCAGTTTAGCTCGAATTCCGGCTCAACGTCTGGGAGCTGAAGTTCGGTATCAGGCACAAAGTTGGGATGGTTCTTTAGGTTATACCCGCTACTTTTCTCAGGACAATGTGGCTGTAAATGAATCAGAAACGGATGCTTATGGGCTGTTAAATGCACGCGTAAATATGTATCCAAACTGGTTAGCGAATTACGGTGCAACCCTTTACTTGAAGGGGGACAATTTAACGAACCAGCTTGGCTTAGTGCACAGCTCATACCTGAAAGAAGACGCCCCGGTAATGGGACGTCGCTTCCAGGCTGGAGTATCTATGACATTTTAATGAAAGTAAATGCACCGCCACTGATATTCAGTGGCGGTGTTTTCCCGTCAATTCATCGCACACCCACCGACATTTCACAGTCAGTTTGCTATCATTGTTAACGCCTGTTTAACAAATCACTTTAAGGTAGCTGTTTTGTCTCTCGCATCTCGTTTTCTCACCACTTTTGTTGGTGCCTGTATTGTTGTCTTTAGTTCGTCTGCGTACGCAGAAAAGTTAACCATAGAGCGCTTGTTTAGCGCGCCGTCGTTGGTTGGTGAAAAGCCGCGGTCATTGCGTTTTGCGCCCGGCGATAATTATTTGTCGTACTTAAAGGGCAGTGAATCGAACCCGGACCGTTATGACTTGTGGCTTTATGACATCAAAAAAGCGGAACATACACGACTGGTTGCGGCCGACGATCTCAATTCCAGCTCACAGGAGTTATCGGAAGAAGAGAAAGCACGTCGAGAGCGCCAGCGTATCAGTGGGTCCGGCATTATTGAGTACAGTTGGTCAAAAAGCGGTGACGCCATACTGTTTCCATACAACGGCGATATTTTCTATTATTCAGTAAAAAATACCGAAGTAACCCAACTGACTGAAACGGAAGCTTTTGAAACCGATGCCCGTTTGTCCCCAAAAGGGAATTTCGTTTCTTTTATTAGAAATCAAAACCTTTTCTATATCGACTTAGCTACTGGAAAAGAGACGGCAGTAACCACTGCAGGTGGTGAGTTAATTAAATACGGTATGGCGGAGTTTGTTGCGCAGGAAGAGATGAAGCGTATGACCGGTTACTGGTGGGCGCCTGACGAGTCAGCTATTGCCTTAACGCGTGTTGACGAGAGCCCTGTGCCCGTGGCGACCCGAACTGAAATATATGCTGATACCGTTAAGGTGATTAAACAGCGTTATCCGTTTGCCGGTGCAGAGAACGTCAATATCGATTTGGGAGTGTATCAACTTGCTGATGCTTCCATGCAATGGCTTGGTTTAGATGAACTGGGCGATGGGTATTTAACCCGGGTCAATTGGCTGAATGACAGCAAAAGGTTGAGTTACCAGTGGCAAAGTCGAGATCAGCAACGTCTGGACTTACGTCTTTTTAATGTGGATACCGAACAGCAACAGATCTTGGTTGAAGAAACCTCGGATACCTGGATAAACCTTCATAATGACCTCTACTTCCTGGAAGACAATAACCATTTTATCTGGGCGTCAGAGCGCAGTGGATACAAGCATTTGTACCTTTATAGACTCGATGGCTCATTAATTCGCCAACTAACATCAGGTGACTGGATGGTCGACGAGCTGGAAGCAGTTGACGAGAGTACCGGTATTTTGTATTTCACTGCTCGTCGCAAAAGTCCGCTTGAACGTCATTTATATCGTGCTCAGTTAAATAGTGGTTCAAGTAACAACCCAACGCAGATCACGCAACGTGAAGGTATGCACGATGTTGAGTTCTCCTCGACGTTCCATAGTTATATCGATACCTATTCATCGCCTGAGCAGCCGGTACAGGTGAGTTTGCATGGCCCTACGGGCGAGCGTCAGGCTTGGCTACTGGAAAATAAAGTTGATAAAGGCCACCCGCTTGCTAGTTACATGCGCGACTGGAATTATCCTGAATTTGGTCAGTTAACCGCTGAAGACGGACAGACGTTATATTACAAAATGACCAAGCCGTCGGACTTTGATAAAGCCAAGAAATACCCTGTTATGGTTTACGTTTATGGTGGTCCCGGGGCGCAGCGTGTGACCAAAAGCTGGGGAAATCATTTTGTTCAGTATATGACGCAACAGGGCTTTATTGTTTTTACGTTAGACAATAGAGGCTCTGATAACCGTGGAAAAGCGTTTGAAGCGCCTATTTATAAAAACATGGGCTCGCCGGAAGTAACAGATCAGGTAACGGGAGCGACGTTCCTTAAGTCTCTGCCTTACGTTGATGAGGATCGCATTGGCATATACGGGCACAGCTATGGCGGCTACATGACGTTGATGGCGATGTTTAAAGCACCGGAGCACTTTAAAGCGGGCGTTTCAGGAGCGCCGGTAACAGACTGGCGCTTGTACGATACCCATTACACTGAGCGTTTTATGGGCATGCCTGATGAAGGTGAAAACTATGAGGCTGCGTCGGTGTTTCCATACGCAGATGGTCTTAAAGGTGACTTGTTGATGTACCACGGAATGGCCGATGACAATGTATTATTCACGCACAGCACCAAACTCTATAAGCAATTGCAGGACAATGAGCAGCCATTTGAAATGATGAACTACCCGGGCAAAAAGCACTCCATTAACGGACGTCATACAAAAATTCATCTCTACTCGATGATCGCCCAATTTTTTCAACAAACCATTGGCGAACAATAGGTTATAATATGCGCATATCCTTCTCGAAAGAGTTCTCAACAAAGGAGTGGTTATGCGCTTTTTATCTCGCCGTTTAGTAATGCCTAATGATCTTAACTTCGCAGGTTCGCTGTTTGGTGGCCGTATTCTGGAGTGGATTGACGAAGAGGCTTACATTTTTGCCAGCTGCCAGTTAGGCGCTAAAAGCCTGGTAACGAAACACATTGGTGCTATTACTTTTGAAACTTCAGCATTTCAGGGCGACGTCGTTGAGTTTGGTCTGGAAGTGAAAACGGTAGGGCGCACTTCGTTAGCCATTACTTGCTTAGTGCGTAACAAGCATACCAAGCAAAATATCTGTACAGCTGACGATATTGTCTTTGTTCATATTGACCCTGAGACTCGTAAACCAACGGCTCACGGTAAAACGAAGGACGAACTGGACGATTTTGCAGGGTCGCTATAAGCAACCCTGCAAGTTATTAATTAGATAGGTGAGCCTGGAGGAAGTGCTTCAGGCTCATAGTTTTTCGGCCATTCACCATCTTCTATAAAACCGTCAATATCGGCCGCAAGTTGCTTCGCAAAGTTGTTATTGCTCGCAGCTAGCGTGTCTTTCATACGCTGTATTTCTGACATCATCGGTAAACGGCTTTCGGGCGCTAATTCTGCGCGCTGAACTGTCTTGATAAGTGCATTCACCGCTGTTGCAAGCAGTCGCTGGTGCAATGGATTGGCATTGTTTTCATTCCAGTCGTTAAAGACCTGCTTAAAAATTTGTGAGCTCAACTGCGCTGGTGAAGGCACATTAGCATCAGCGTTATGTTGCTGCGCTAAACGGTTTAAACGCTGAGGGTTTAGCATTAATTGCAGTGAGTGGTTCGCGACACTGGAGGCCATGCTGACAGGGTCAGGAATTAACCCTGTGTTGCCGTTAAAACGCTCGCGTGAGTCGCTTTCACCATAGGCCAGAGGTACTAACCATTGTTGTACCTGCGTCGGTACTTCCAACGTTTCTGCACTGATGGTTCTGAGTAACTGAGATAAAGCAGATTGCTGGCGCGAGCCGCCAATTGCTTTGTACCCGTCCGTATTATCACTGGCCAGGTAATACTCATAATTGACACCGCCAAGCCATTTGACCGCCGCTTCTGCCTGATAACGATGCAGCAGATAAACCGGAACGAAATACTCGTGCAGTCGGCTCAGCGGTTCATTGTCATTTAAAAAGGCTTTGCTGAAGTTATTCAGAACTTGTTCTCTAACAGTCAGCAAACGCTCCAGCTCGGTAACAGGGTTACTGCCGTTATCCCATAAATGTGCTGTTGGGTGTGCACCGCCGACGGGTCGCGCATCTCTGTCAGAAATGAAGCTTAATCCTAAGGAGTCGTTTTTATCCAAAATGCGAGCTAACTGGTCAGTCGCTGATGGCATACCACCAAAGTCGCTGTAACCATAAGCAATGACTTGCTTATCCCACACTCCCAAACCGACATCGTAGGCGTCGTTGAGTGTCAGCGTGCCGTCGGTGGTTAAGTTGACCAATGGGTGAGGGTAGTCCATAACGGACGCACGGTCAGAAGGGCTTGCTGCAAAGTTATGGGCAATACCCAGTGTATGACCAATTTCATGAGCGCTTAACTGGCGAATACGAGCTAACGCCATTTTCTGAACAGCGGTTTTTAACTCTTGTTTGTCGTCGACGAAAGGCGTTAATAAGGCCGTCGCAATTTTCATATCCTGACGCACACGCAGTGAGCCTAAGGTGACGTGACCTTTAATAATTTCACCGGTGCGTGGGTCAATAACAGAAGAGCCATAAGACCAACCGCGGGTAGCACGGTGAACCCATTGAATGACGTTGTAGCGAACATCCATAGGGTCTGCGTCCGCTGGCAACATTTTCACTTGAAACGCATTGTCATAACCAATGGCTTCAAAACCTTCCTGCCACCACTTTGCGCCTTCTAATAAAGCAGAGCGAACTGGCTCGGGCGCACCCGGGTCCAGATAGTAAATAATTGGCTGGCGCGCCTCACTCTCAGAAGCTATCGGGTCTTTCTTCTGTAAGCGGTGACGCGGTATGTATTGCACCGTCATAGGCTCGCCAAGCGGGGCCGCATAGTCTTTAAAACTGTGTGACCAGAAGCCACTGTTGGTATGAAACTCTCTTGGTAAGTAGCCGGCATCCGGAAGTTGAATAAAAGAGTGGTGCAAGTGCAAGGTTAAAGCATCTGCATTTGCAGCGGTTTCGCGTACCCAGCGACCTTTACCTTCACCAACAAAGGTTACTTTTGCTTCCAGTTCGGTGTTTTCGGGAAAGGCTTTGCTGCGCTCTGGGTAAACGACAGAGCGTTGAGTATCGACTTTAAACTGCCCTTGTTCGGTGCCCGCCAAGCGTTGGGTTACGCCGTGTACGTCGCTGAATAAGTAGGGTGTGTAGTCGATGAGCACATGCGAGTCACTACTGGCAACAATGTTAAAGCCGTAAAGTACCGCGTCTGCGAAAGCTTCATTCACACTTTGACGTTCCGCGATGTTCTCGGTTTGCGCACGATAATTGGTGTTGTGCTGCATCAGTAACGCTTTGTCGCCTTCAATATGAAAAGACGATAAGCGGGTTTCGCCTAACTGACCTCTGTCCAAACCGATGTCGTTAGAGCCCAACCCCCAGGGAAGACTGGTTTGGAATATAAACTGCTGGCCATTCTTAGGCACTTGCAGGTAGTAATCGCCGTTTGTCTGATCATGATAAAACGTAAAAAAACCGTCCTGTTTCGAAAAGGACTCGGTAAAAGCTTCAATGGTTGCCGGAGGCTTCTGTTCAGCCGCATGGCTGAACGAGGTAAAGCTGCTTAATACAAGCAGGCAAATTAAGAGTATATGTCGCATGGTTTATCCCAGTTGTTCTGCTATTTCTTCTAATATTTGTGTTGTCCACTGTTCAATACGTTCATCAGATAACTCATATTGTGAGTCTTCATCTAGTGATAAGCCGACGAACTGCGAGTTATCTGCGGTTAATGCTTTAGAAGCGGCGAAGTCGTAACCTTGGTTGGGCCAAAAGCCAATGCGTTTACAACCATGATCAGCAATAGCGTCATGCAGCATTCCGAGTGCGTCCTGAAACCAGTCGGTATAGCCTTCCTGGTCTCCCATACCGTAAAGCGCAACGATTTTTCCGCTGAGGTCAACATCGTTAATATCATCCCAGTGACTTTCCCAGTCTTCCTGTAGCTCGCCAAAGTCCCAGGTGGAAATACCGAAAATAAGAATGTCGAACTGTTCGGCGTCTTTAAGGGGAGTGTCCTGAATATTAAACAACGTTACGATGTCTTCGCCAATGGCTTGCTGTATTTTCTCGGCAGCTATTTCCGTGTAGCAGGTGGTAGAACCGTAAAACAAACCAATTTGCAGTGACATAGATTACACCTTGACCTTCAGTTAACGATTGGATGTGGATGCATTGTACCAAAAAGACCGATAGAATGACCCACCTTTGTGACGCAGTATGAATCAAGAAGAGGGCAGTATGGACTTTGATCAACAGGTCGAGCAACTTGAAACGGTGTTCGATGAGGCCGTGGTTTCAGGTAATGACGATGAGTTATTTGCCAGCGGTTATTTGCGTGGTCACTTCGACTTGGTGGTAGCACAGTTGGAAATGTCCGGAAATGCTGATACCGACAAGCTAATGCCGTCGCTCGAGCAGGCGGTTCATGACACACGCCATGAACTTGCACCTGCTGATCAAGCGCACATTAAAAACTTAATGGATAAGTTAGCGGCGAAAGCGGGCGGGAGATAATCTCGCCAGAGCATCGTCGGTCAGCGGTAGGGTATCGTTGCTTATTAGTCCCGCCAGAATTTCGCCTAGCAAAGGCGCCGACGTAAAACCTCTGGAACCCAACCCGGTTATTCCGTAAAGCCCTGAGTACAGTTGACCGACAACAGGTTGATGGTCTGGTGTGGTAGCCCTTACCGACGCTCGTTGTGTATGAACGTCAAGCTCTTTTGCCCAAGACTGCTTTGCGTTGTCGTTGAGTTGCTTAAGGTTTTCTTCGTTATCTTCCAAGCGTGTCGCTAAATCTGTTTCACCACGATTAAACGTAGCCCCCAGACAATGTATGCCTTCAGACTCAGGCACTAAATAGCCTTTATAGCAGAGCACCGCTTTTAAAGGAGCGAGGCTTTTGGTCGTTTTAACTTGAGTTATTTGCCCGCGCACCGGCTTTATCGGCAAAGGTTCAACGTCTGCTGGTAGCAGCTCATTAAAGTTATGACCCGTGGCGAGCACCACACGCTTAGCCTGAATACTTTCTCCGTTGCTCAGTGAAACACGCCAATCACCGTCGGTCGTTCGGCTAATGCTTTGTACTTTATGGTTGAGGACGTCGCTACCGGCTTTCCGGAATAACGACTTAACGACTGGCTCAGGTTTTAACCAGCCCGCTTGAGGATAAAACAGAGCAGGGGTATCGATAGCAATTCCAGCGGCTTTGTTCGTCTCTTCCGCGTTTAAATAACGAACCGTTGTTTCGTTATATAAGTCACTAGCTACTTTTTGAAAGCGCTGCTCTCGTTGTTCATTGAATGCGGGTTGCAAAACGCCGCTGGCTTGCCAGTGCTCGGGCACGTATTGACGGTAAGTATTCAGCGCAGTGCTAAACGCTTGCCAGTATAAGCGACTAAGGGGAGTATGCTCAGCATGCAGTAAAGGGTAAACGGCCCCTTGCGGGTTGCCCGATGCGCCGTCGGCTAAATTTGGCGCAATAACCTTAGTGGTAACGCCGCGTTTATGTAACGAAACGGCACAGCAAGCTGCGCTTATTCCGCCGCCAATAATAACGACGCTATCGGTCTGTGGGTCGACGCTCTGTGTTTCGGGCTTAACGACTTGCCCTTGATACTGACCACACACCATTTCTCGTTTGCGGCCGTAGCCGGGAACTTTGTGAACCGCAAACCCTGCGTCGTTAAGTCCGCGGCGAACCACTCCCGCGGCCGTAAACGTGGCATAAGTCGTTCCTTCATGAGCAGTCATCGCCATGGTTTCGAATAGCTGATTTTGCCACATATCCGGATTTTTTGAGGGGGCAAAGCCATCTAAGAACCATGCATCGACTCTACGTTTGGCTTGTGTCTGCCAGTGAGGAAAAAGCTCGTTAACGTCTCCTATCCACAAATCTAATGTAACTCTTCCCTCTGCAAAGGTAAGGCGGTGGCACCCGGGCTCGGGTGACGGGTAATGAGATAGAAACTGCGAGCTGATACTCTCCACCTCTGGTAGTAAGGCGTAAGCTTGTTGCAGTTGCTGAACAGTTAAGGGAAACTTTTCAAAGCTGATAAAGTGCAGGCGAGCGTTAGCTGGCGCATGCTCAAGAAACTGTTGCCAGGCCAGTAAAAAGTTAAGGCCGGTACCAAAACCTGTTTCTGCAATGGTAAAGCATTCTTGTTTTTTAAGGTTCTGCCAACGCTCAGGTAATCCGTTGTGCTTAAGAAATACGTATTGGCTTTCGTCAATGCCACTTTCTATTGAAAAATAAATATCATCGAAAGTGGTGGAAACAGGTACGCCATACTCGTTAAACTTGACCGACGCTTTAGAATTCAAGTGTTTGCCCCATGATTTATTGGCAGATGCTCGCTATAATAACAAGATTACTAAAAACAGTGCACAAAGCAGACCACATTCTTAGAACACGTTAGTTACTATACCGACGTATAAATGTCAGACAGGATTTTAGAATGAGAAGAGCAGTGATAACCGGCCTTGGTATCGTATCAAGCATCGGTAACAATCAAGAAGAAGTACTGGACAGCTTGCGTCAGGGCAAGTCAGGCATTAGCCGCTCTGAATCTTTTGCGGAGATGGGACTTCGCTGTCAGGTTTGGGGGCCGGTAAAGCTTGACCCTAAAGACCATATCGATCGTAAAGCATTGCGCTTTATGGGTGACTCAGCTGCTTATGCTTATATTGCTATGTCCCAGGCAATTGAAGATGCAGGTTTAAGCGAAGATGAAATTTCCAACCCTCGTACCGGGCTGGTTGTTGGCTCGGGTGGCGCTTCTGGTGAGCATCAAGTTGCTGCGGCAGATATTCTGCGCGAGCGCGGCGTGAAACGCGTAGGGCCTTATATGGTACCTCGTTGCATGGCATCCACGACATCAGCATGTCTTGCGACGCCTTTCAAAATAAAAGGCGTGAACTATTCAATTAGTTCAGCGTGTGCGACGTCAGCACACTGTATTGGTCACGCTTTAGAGCTTATTCAATTTGGTAAGCAAGACCGTGTCTTTGCCGGCGGTGGTGAAGAGCTTCACTGGACTTTGGGCATGGAGTTCGACGCCATGGGCGCATTAAGTACTAAATACAATGATACGCCTGAGAAAGCATCGCGTACCTATGACCAGGGTCGCGATGGTTTCGTCCCTGCTGGTGGTGGCGGTATCTTGGTTATTGAAGAGCTAGAAGCGGCTAAAGCACGTGGCGCGAAAATTTACGGCGAAATTGTTGGCTACGGCGCTACTTCAGACGGCTATGACATGGTTGCACCGTCAGGTGAAGGTGCGGTTCGTTGCATGAAAATGGCAATGGAAACCGTCGACAGCCCAATCGACTATCTGAATACCCACGGAACCAGCACGCCAGTGGGCGACGTGAAAGAACTAGAAGCCATTCGTGAGGTGTTCCCTGAAAAGACACCAATGATTAGCGCAACCAAAGCTATGACCGGTCACGCGTTAGGCGCCGCAGGTGTGCATGAAGCGATTTATTCACTGCTTATGTTGAAGCACGGTTTTGTAACACCGTCTATCAACATTGAAAAGCTGGATGAACAAGCTGATGGTATGAATATCATCCGTCAAACAACCGATGCACCATTACGTACGGTTATGTCTAATAGCTTTGGTTTTGGTGGCACAAACGCGTCATTGGTTATGCGCCAATACGCAGAGTAAGCTGTGTCATCGGTTGGTACGATGAATATCGTCGCCGATAGAAACATTCCTGCGCTGTCGACATTGTTGTCAGGCGCAGGAAACCTTCATTTTTTCTCAGAAAGAGAACCTCCCCCAGAGTTACTGGCAAATGCGGATGCATTGCTGGTTCGCTCTATTACTCAAGTCAATAAAGAGCTATTGGAAAAAGCCCCAAAGTTAACCTTTGTGGCCTCTGCAACTATTGGTACCGAGCATATCGACTCACAAGCCCTGGCTGAAAAAGGTATTGCCTTTGCACATGCTCCGGGGGCTAACGCTGCCTCTGTCGGTGAGTATGTACTATGTGCTGTTTTGCAGTGGTTAAACGGACAAAACATTGATTCGCTAGCTGACTTAGACGTTGCTATTGTTGGTGCTGGCCATACTGGACAGGCTGCGGGCCAACGCTTACAAGCGCTTGGCATGAACGTGCATTATTACGATCCGCCATTGAGTAAAAAAGGCGAAAAGGCAGTTCACGACCACTGGCAACGTGTTATCACAGCCGATATTATTTCCTGCCATGTCCCGTTGACGCGGGGCGACGAGTATCCGACTCACCATTTGTTTGAGCATACGGCGCTACAGTCGCTACATGAAAACCAGTTGCTGATTAATGCCAGCCGTGGTTCTGTGATAGATAACGTCGCATTGCTGGAAAGAGCTCAGCAGGGTGAAAGACCTTTTATTGTGCTCGATGTGTGGGAAGGAGAGCCTAAGGTTTTAAAGCCTTTGGTTGACTACGTTGACATTGCCACTCCTCACATTGCCGGTCATAGCCTGGAAGGTAAGGTGGGTGGTGCCATAATGGTTGCTAATGCTCTGTTGCAGCACTTTCAGCTTGAAACTAATTATGACAAAAGCGCGGTGTTGCCGAACCCTACATGGCCTGCGCTGAACGCAAAACAACTATGGCCATTAAGTTCGCTGTCACATTGGGTCAAGCAGCACTACGACATTATGGAAGACGATGCGCTTTTCCGCCGTGATGCACAGACACAGGAAGGCTTTGATACTTTACGAAAAAAATATCGCAAAGAAAGCCCTCGCAGAGAGTTCATAAATCAGGGCGTTACATGCCATAATAGCGAGCAATATATCCAATTTTTACAGTTGGGCTTTAGTGCCCGACAAGTCAACCGTTAAGGAGTACTTATGGCAGACGGGTTTCGCATAGCAGTTCTTGGTGCAACAGGCTTAGTGGGTCAACAAATGATTGATATTCTAGCTGAGCGAAAATTTCCGGTTGCCGAACTATACCCGTTAGCAAGCGCCCGTTCAGCAGGGGCGACAGTCAACTTTAACGGTGAAGAAACAGAAGTCTTAGTGGCCGATGACTTTGACTGGTCAAATGCCGATATTGCGTTCTTTTCTGCCGGCGGCTCTATTTCACGGGAGTTTGCACCTAAAGCTGCGGAAGCGGGGTGTGTGGTTATTGATAACACGTCGGAGTTTCGTTACGAGCCTGACATTCCTTTGGTTGTGCCAGAGGTCAATGCCTGGGCTCTGGCTGATTTTCGTAACCGAAATATTATTGCGAACCCGAACTGCTCAACTATTCAAATGCTGGTTGCGCTAAAGCCGATACATGATGCTGTGGGTATTGAGCGCATTAACGTTGCCACTTATCAGTCGGTGTCTGGTGCTGGCAAAGAAGCAATGGAAGAATTGGCAAAGCAGACAGCCGAACTGTTGAATGCAAAGCAGCCAACGGTTGAAAACTTCAGTCGCCAAATTGCGTTTAACTGCATTCCGCAAATCGATGTGTTCCAGGATAACGACTACACCAAAGAAGAAATGAAAATGGTGTGGGAAACGCAAAAAATATTTAATGATCCGAGCGTGCGCGTTAATGCGACAGCGGTGCGTGTGCCGGTTTTTTATGGTCACGCTGAAGCCATACATATTGAAACTCGTCAGCCAATAACAGCAGAGCATACCAAGCAGTTATTAAGCGAAGCACCTGGCGTAACGCTTATGGAACAACGTGAAGAGTTCCCTACGCAAGTAAGCGATGCTGCCGGTAAAGACGACGTGTTCGTCGGGCGTGTACGTGAAGATATTAGTCACCCTCAAGGTTTAAATTTATGGGTGGTGTCTGACAACATTCGCAAAGGTGCCGCAACCAACAGTATTCAAATTGCAGAAACTTTAATTCGCGAATACTGGTAATTTAAGCGGCTGTATGTCATAAAGTTTTTATTACTGACGCCGTTAAAGATAAGAGCAAAGCGCGGGCAGAGAACAAGGGATGAAAAAAACGATTACAGGGCAAGTGTATAAACATCTTTCATTGGCAGCACTGTTACTGGTGAGCATCAGTAGTAGTGCTTTGCCGTGGCAGGATGGCACGGTTATTAAAGGCCCTAAAGGTTCTGAAGCTGAAGACGTTCGTATTGGTCAGGAGCGTTATGGACCTATCACCTCTAACGACACCCTGTGGGACATTGCTCGTCGCTACAAACCGCATTCCAGCGTTACTCAGTATCAAACGATGGTTGCCATTGTTCAGGCAAATGATGACGCCTTTGTCGATGGCAATATGAACCGTATGCTTGACGGTTTTTACCTGCGCATACCGTCATTGCAGGAAATTCAAATGGTTAACCCTGAGGCTGCACGTCGACAGGTAGTGGTTGACGGTCAGTTAAAGGAAAAATCACAACAGCTCTCTGAAGTAGAACAAAGCACTCAACGAACACGAGAAGAGCAAACGCAGCTGCTTAAAGAAGCGAAAACGCGTGCAGAACAGGCTGTGCAAGAGGTTGAACAACGTCAGGAACAGAACTTTGAAGACCTGCGCAATGAAGTTCGCAGTTCCATGCAAACGGTTCAGCAAATGTATGACGAGAATCAGTCGTTACAGCAACGTATTGATTCTTTAGCCGAGCGATTGGATGAGCTGGCACAAAGTGCGACCAAAACGGATGAATTAGAAACCCAATTTCAACAAGTTCTTGCTCAGCAGCAGGAGCTGATAGAGCAGCAGGCGGCAATGCGTCAGGCAGAAGAAGAGTCTGGCTTTATTAATTGGCTGCAAAACCCAATCAATATGCTCTTAGTTTCGATACTACCTGCGTTACTGATTATTGGCGGTATTGTTTTATTCTTAATGAAACGCTCTTCGAAGAATAAAGATGAAGAGCCAGAAGTCGCTAGTAAAAAAGAGTTAAGTGAGGAAGAAGCCGCCGCAGAACTCGACAAAGAGTTAATGGGGGGCGCTCCGCAAAATGATACCGGTGACGGCATTTTTGATATCGATGACAGCCAGCAAGCCGAAGACGATGAAGAAGATGAGGGTGACGATTTAAGTGCTCTCGAGGCTGAGCTTAGTGGCTCAGGGAAAGCCGAATCCGAAGAAGACTTCAGTATACAGCTGGACGATGATGAAAATGACAAGTCAAGTCAGCAGGACGCGCCGTCAGCCACTGATGATGCTGATGATGATATTGATGAAGACGACAAAGTCGTGTTACCTGACGACGATGACGACGCAGGTGAGTTGTCTCAGGAAGAGCTGGATAAACTATTTGGCGAGTCGGACGATGATGAAGAAGCCATTGACTTATCTGTTGGTGACGATGAAGTCACTGATGACGAGCCAGCTGCAGATAGCTCAGATGCAGAGACCTCAGACGAAGAGTTAGACTCTGAGGCGCAGCCACAAAATGATGAAGACAATGAAGTGCCTGAGGAAGCCGAATCTGAGTCTTCAGAGAGTGAAGGCGAAACTTCTGAAGATGATCAAGTAGAGGAGCCTCAGGAGGAGAATGCCGAGGAAAGTACCGAGGAGAGTGCCGAGGCGTCTGATGAAGAAGCCGAAAATGACAAGGACGAGTCGGATGACTTACTCCCGGATGACTTTGACGACAGTGAAGTCGATGATGTGCTGGCAGATTTAGGGCTAGGTGACGAATTAGAAGCTGATGAAAGCACCGAAGAAGCATCGAGCGAGGACGTATTAGAAGACACCCCAAGCTCTGACGAGGCGCCTTCTGAAGCGAGCGAGACAGAAGAAGCGATAGATCCGGATGACATTCTTGCCCAGTTCGAAGAAAGTACCACTGATGACACTGAGAACGTTGCTGAGACTGAAGTTGAGAGCGGTGATGACTCCGAACATGATGAAACTCTTGAAGGCGAAGAGGAGAGTGATGATCTTGAGCAACTTCTAAAAGAATCGGATGAAGTGACTCAGGCGCTTGATGACTTTGATGATATTGAAGAAGAAGTTCCGGAAGACGATGAAGCGTTAGATGAAGCAGAAAGTCAGGCCGATGAAGATTTAGAATCACTGTTTGGCGGTGCGCCGGAGACGGACGAAGAATCGCCCGAAACGGAAGAAACGTCTACTGAGGCTGAAACTGAAGCAGAAAGCCAAGATGATGAAGATTCATTTACGGCAAACGACGATGAAGATTACGTCGATATCGATTCGCTGATGGCGGAAGCTGACGAAGAAGACGAAGATGATGACCGCTACGAGTCGTCAGCAGTCAAGGACGTATTGCCGGACGAAGATGCGGGCCAGGAAGGCGATGCGCCGGCGGATGATGATCCAGCTGGGCAGCTCGATTTAGCTCGCGCTTATATTGAGATGGACGAGAAAGATGAAGCGCGGGAAATTCTTCAACAGCTGATTGATGGCGACGACGAAGCGCTTGCTGAAGAAGCAAAAACTCTTAAAAACCGTTTAGATTCGTAAGGTTAAGTAGTATGCGAATAGCTCTGGGGCTAGAGTATGACGGCAGTCAGTACTATGGCTGGCAGCGACAACGTGAAGTCATTAGTGTCCAGCAACACCTGGAAGAGGCATTAAGTAAAGTCGCCAATGAAACCGTTGAAGTCACCTGTGCTGGCCGAACCGATGCGGGTGTTCATGCGACAGCACAAGTTGTGCATTTTGATGTAGAAAGCGAACGAAAAAGTGCGGCCTGGACGCTCGGTGTTAATAGTAACCTGCCCGATGGAATAGCAGTACGCTGGGCAAAGCCTGTAGCAAATGACTTCAGCGCGCGGTTCAGCGCAACAGCCAGACGCTATCGCTACATTATTGCCAATACGCGCTTAAGGCCTGGTATACATTCATCTGGCGTCAGTCATTACCACCAACCACTGAATGAGCACCTGATGCATGAAGCCGCTCAAGCGTTAATTGGAGAGCATGACTTTACCTCCTTTCGGGCAGCTCAGTGCCAGTCACATTCGGCTAACCGTAATGTCACTCGGTTAGAGGTAACGCGCAAAGGTAACTTTGTTATTGTCGATATTAGCGCCAACGCATTCCTTCACCACATGGTGCGAAATATTGTCGGTAGTCTTATTGTTATAGGGCAGGAGCAACAGCCTACATCCTGGCTCAAAGAGTTACTCGAATTAAAAGATAGGACGCAGGCCGCAGCAACAGCCAAGCCAGGCGGTTTATATTTGGTTGCGGTGACTTATCCTGACGACTATGAAATTCCTGTGGTAACTCCAGGGCCACTCTGGTTAGAGTGACTGTTATGACCTCTTTTCTTGATTGAATTGTGCTACCATGTAAGCTATTCCAATAAACTTATTAGAGCTGTAAGCCGAATATTATGAGCTGGATTGAAAGAATTCTCGCAAAGCCAAAAATAAACAAGAGACGCGGTGTTCCTGAAGGGGTTTGGAGCAAATGTACCTCTTGTGACAACATTATTTATCGTGCTGACTTAGAGCGCAGTCTGGATGTTTGTCCTAAATGCGATCATCACATGCGTGTGACCGGTCGACGCCGGCTGGATATCTTTTTAGATGAAGGTAACCGAGAGGAAATAGGTACCGACCTTGAGCCGAAAGATGTCCTAAAGTTTAAAGACTCTAAAAAGTATAAAGACCGTATTGCTGCGGCGCAGAAAAGTACCGGCGAAAACGACGCGCTTATTGCGCAAAAAGGTATGGTAAAAGGTGTTCCTCTGGTCGCCGTTGCTTTTGATTTTAATTTTATGGGCGGGTCAATGGCCTCAGTGGTTGGCGCTAAGTTTGTAAAAGCCGCTGAAGTTTGCCTGGAAAAACGCATACCTTTGGTTTGCTTCTCAGCATCGGGCGGCGCTCGTATGCAGGAAGCCTTAATGTCATTGATGCAAATGGCTAAAACGTCTGCGGCGCTGGCTCGTATGAGTGAAGAAGGTATTCCGTTTATTTCTGTATTGACTGACCCGACCATGGGTGGGGTATCGGCCAGTTTAGCAATGCTCGGTGATATCCATATTGCTGAACCTAAAGCGCTTATTGGCTTTGCCGGTCCTCGAGTTATTGAGCAAACTGTGCGTCAGACTCTTCCGGAAGGCTTCCAGCGTGCTGAGTTTTTGCTTGAGCACGGTGCTATCGACATGATCGTGGACAGACGCGACATGCGTGACACAGTGGCGCGCTTGCTGGCAAAAATGCAACACCTGCCTTCCCCCGAAACGGCTGTTGATACCCAACCTGAAACAGAATGAGTGACACTCCTTCATACATACCTGTCGCTTCTGACAAGCTGCAGGTATGGCTCGACTATCTGGAAAAGCTTCACCCTACCGAGATTGATATGGGGTTGGAGCGTGTGTCTCAGGTAGCTGCAAATGCAGGTGTATTGACACCTGCACCATACGTCATCACGGTTGGCGGAACTAATGGAAAAGGCTCGACAGTTTGTTACTTAGAAGAAATGTTGTCGGCCGCTGGCTATAAAACCGCAGTGTATACTTCTCCGCATATCGTCAAATATGAAGAGAGGGTACGTATTAACCGAAAAATGCTGCCTGAACAAAGTCATGCGAAAGCGTTTTCGGTTATCAATGAGGCGCGGCAGCAAACTTCCCTTACCTATTTTGAATTTGGTACTTTGGCTGCTTTACATCTTATTAAGCAGGCAGACGTTGACGTAGCCATACTTGAAGTAGGCTTAGGAGGGCGGCTCGATGCAGTTAACTGTGTTGAACCTGATGTGTCAGTCATTACCAGTGTCGGTATTGACCATATCGCTTTCCTTGGTGATAACCGCGAACAAATAGGTCGCGAAAAAGCGGGTATAGCGCGTAATAATAAACCGCTGATTTGTGGTGATGAAAATGCGCCTGAGTCAATAAAGGAGTCGGCTGATACTATTGGCGCCAAACTTATCCAAGTAGGGAAAGACTTTTTCAGAAAAGAGCTTGAAAAGGACTGGGAATATCGCAGCCATAGGGTCTATGCTCGCCACCTCCCCAAACCTAAGTTGCCGCTCATTAACGCATCAACAGCTATTGCGGCTATTGAGCATCTGCCACTTCCTGTTAGCCTCGACGCGATTAAAATGGGCTTAATTTCCGCTGCTTTGACAGGTCGAATGCAGGTCGCGCAGTATAATAATGTCGACGTGCTCTTAGATGTTGCTCATAATCCTCAGGCCGCTGCTTATGCTTCAAGGTACATTGCATCGAGCTACAAGAATAGGCCGATTTATGCTGTTATTGGCATGCTGTCGGATAAAGATCATGTCGGGGTCAAAGCTGCGTTACAGCAAATCATTACACAGTGGTTTGTCGGTACGTTAAAAGAGCCTCGCGGTGAGCAAGCCGACAAATTAGCGGAAGTTATGGCACTGACAGATAACTATCGAACCTTTGACAGTGTGAACGCGGCTTTTGAGAGTGCAATAGAAAAAGCCAGTCAATGTGACGAGAAGCCACTGGTTTTCGTGTTCGGCTCGTTTTACACTGTGTCCAGCGTTAATCAATTAATAGTGGGAGCGTGACCTTGGCCAGTCCTTTGCAAAACCGTCTTGTCGGTACCTTAATACTTGTCGCTTTAGCGGTAATTATTATTCCTGAAGTACTGGATGGTAAAAAAGAGCAGCCGGTCGACCCCATCGAAACCATACCTTTGAAGCCTGAGTCTGAAGAGGCTTTGCAGCAGCCTAACGCAATGTCTGACGACTTGATTGCGGAACCTGTAGAAGAAGTGTCACAGCAAGAAGACACTGAGGTGACAGCAGAGTCCGCCGAGCCTATCGCCGAAGATAAAGGGCTTAAAGCGCCTCCCAGAGAGCCGGTCGAAGCAGAAATTGACGGTAAAGCCTGGGTTATTCAACTCGGTGCTTTTAGTAAAGAAGACAGCGTCAGAAAGCTTGTTGAACAGCTTAGAGATAGAGGTTACGCGGCTTACTCAGAAAAGTCAGCCAGTGGGAAAATAACTCGGCTGCTTGTGGGACCTGATACCTCTGAAGCGGAGCTTCAAAAACAACTGGCTCCACTGAAAGAACTGACGGGACTGGACGGCAAAATAATGACGTACAAGCCATAAAAAAGTGCAATATGTGTGTAAAAAACTCACAATTATGCACCTGTTCTGTTAAAATCCACGCCGTCTTTTGCGCAGCAAATGTGAGTGCTTATGGTCTGGATTGACTATGCCATTATCATTATTATTGGCCTGTCCTCAGTAATTAGCTTGGTTAGGGGCTTTGTCAAAGAAGCAGTCTCCCTGGCAATTTGGATATCTGCATTTTTCATCGCCAGTTATTTTTACCAAGACTTAGCTGTTTACTTCACTGGCATTGAGCAGCCTATGCTCAGAAACGCCGCCGCCATAGCCGCTTTGTTTGTTGCGACGCTGATTATTGGCGCAATTCTTAACTACATTATTTCAAAACTGGTTCAACACACTGGGTTATCTGGAACAGACAGGGTGCTGGGGCTGGTTTTTGGTGCGCTCAGAGGTTTGCTCATTGTTAGCGCATTATTGTTTTTTATCGACTCATTTACGCCGCTATCGTCCAGCGAGTGGTGGCAAAATTCGTTACTCATTCCTCATTTTGGACTCTTTATTCAATGGTTCTTCAGTTACCTGGAGAACAGCTCGAGTTTTTTAGTCCCTCAACCTGTATAGAATGGTGAAAAGACATGTGTGGTATTGTTGGTATTGTTGGTAAGCAGCCGGTTAACCAAGCGCTTTATGATGGTTTAACCATGCTTCAGCATCGGGGGCAGGATGCCGCAGGCATAATGACCGTTGATGAGCACAATACATTACGTTTGCGCAAGGCAAACGGTTTGGTTCGGGATGTTTTTCATACCCGTCATATGCACCGTTTATCCGGTACTGTTGGTATCGGTCATGTTCGCTACCCAACGGCAGGAAGCTCAAGCTCTGCAGAGGCTCAACCATTTTATGTGAACTCGCCGTTTGGTATTGCTATGGCACATAACGGTAACCTGACAAACGCAGCCGATGTTCACGAGCATTTGTTTAAAACCGCCCGTCGCCACATTAATACCACGTCAGATTCAGAGATTTTACTGAACGTCTTTGCTAACGAACTGGATAAAAACGATAGCTTAACGCTAAACGATGATGATATTTTCAGAACGGTTACTGCTGTTCACCGAAAAGTTCGCGGCGCATATGCAGTTGTAGCAATGATCATTGGGCATGGTTTGGTTGCCTTCCGTGACCCATGGGGCATTCGTCCTCTGGCATTGGGGAAACGAGATACGGAAGACGGAGAAGAGTACATTGTTGCTTCTGAAAGTGTTGCTATTGACGGCACAGGCTTTAAATATCTGCGAGATGTCGAGCCTGGCGAAGCTATCTTTATTACCAATGACGGTAAGCTCTATTCGCGGCAGTGCGCTGATAAACCTATGCATTGCCCGTGTATATTTGAATATGTCTATTTTGCCCGCCCTGACTCGTTCATCGACGGTATTTCGGTTTATGCTAGCCGTGTCAATATGGGCCGTAAACTGGGTGAAAAACTGAAACGCGATTATGCCGACTTAGATATCGATGTGGTTATTCCTATCCCGGAAACAAGCTGTGATATTGCTCTGGAAATTGCCAGTGTGCTTGATTTGCCGTATCGCCAGGGTTTTGTGAAAAACCGCTATATTGGCCGCACGTTCATTATGCCGGGACAAACTCAGCGTCGTAAGTCGGTTCGTCGTAAACTCAACGCAATTAGTGCTGAGTTTAAAGGCAAGAACGTCTTGTTAGTAGATGACTCTATCGTGCGTGGCACAACCTCTGAGCAGATTATTGAAATGGCTCGTGAGGCGGGAGCTAAAAAGGTGTATTTTGCATCAGCAGCGCCTGAAATTCGTTTCCCGAATGTTTATGGTATTGATATGCCGAGCGCAAACGAGCTAATTGGGCACGGTCGTGAAGCTATCGAAATTCGCGACATGATTAAGGCTGACGGTTTAATTTATCAAGACCTTGATGACTTAGTCGCCGCAGTAGGTGAAGAAAATACGTCAATTAAACGTTTTGAAACCTCGGTATTTAGTGGTGAGTATGTCACGGGTGATGTAAACCAAGAGTATCTGGACAAGTTACATGCTGCTCGCAATGATACGGCAAGAGCGGAGCGAGAAGGCTCTGAAGACGCGAACTTAGAGTTGCATAACGATAACGACTAATTTGGCTGCTTAGAGCATTTAACGCAATTAAAAAGGGCGCTGAGGAATACTCCCAGCGCCCTTTTGTATGGAAGTTCAATGTGAACTAGTCACGTTGGAACGCGTAGACTGAACCTAACTTCATAATTTGAGTTAACTCATCCAAAGCGGCGCGAGATTCTTCTAATAAGGCTGGATCTTTTAAGTCATCGACCGCTAATTCATCGCGATAGTGTTTATTAACCCATTGGTTCAAACGGTCAAACAGCGCGTCCGACATTAAGCAATTCTGATTTGCTGCCGCAATTTCTTCGTCGTTCATGGCTACACGTAGGCGCAGACATGCTGGGCCACCACCGTTGCGCATACTCTGCTTTACGTCAAAGAACTTCACGTGCTTAATAGGACCGCCTTGGCTGACAAGGCCTTCCAGGTAACTTTTTACACGTGGGTTCTCTTCACATTCTGTTGGGGCAATAATTGTCATTTCACCATTCGGTGGCGTGATAAGCTGAGTGTTGAATAGGTAAGTGCTTACTGCATCTTCCACACTCACATCGTCAGTTGCGACTTTAATAAAGTGTAGCTCACCATCGTTGCCGAATTTTTTCTGAATTTCAGCCAGTTTAGTGTCAGTATCTGCGAAAGCTTGTTCGTGGTAGAAAAGGACATTCTGGTTACCGACAGCAATGACGTCATTATGGAAAACCCCTTGGTCAATAACATCGGGGTTTTGCTGCATAAATACGGTGTTGTCTTCGCTCAGGCCGTGCAGGCGGGCAATAGCCTGAGATGCTTCCAGAGTTTGACGTGCCGGATAGCGTTTAGGCGCAGGCTTCGAGCTGTCAAATGCATGGCGACCATAAACAAATACCTCGACGCCGGCATGACCGTACTCATTACATAAACGCGTATGGTTTGCTGCACCTTCATCACCAAAATGTTCGTTATCAGGCAAGTGTTTATGGTGTTCGAAGTAGCGAGAATTTTCGAACATGGCCTGTAGTATGCGGCCGCTGGTTTCGGGCTCTAATGAACGGTGATATTTGTTCGTTAAATTAGCCGGTGTAAAGTGAACTTTGCCATTAGCAGTATCAGCACTTGGCGATACTGTTGCTGCATTGGCTGTCCACATGCTGGATGCAGAGCACACCGCCTGAAAAATAGCGGGAGCTTCAGAGGCGGCTTTATAAAGCACTTCAGCGTCAGTTCCGGTAAACCCTAAGCGACGCAATGCGTGCGTGTCAGGACGCTCTTGTGGCGCAAGAACACCTTGCTTCATCCCCATATCGTGCAACGCCTTCATTTTTTTCAAGCCTTGCAATGCCGCATCTTTTGGGCTGGATGACGCTTTAGCATTTGCTAAAGACGCGACGTTACCAAAAGACAGTCCGGCGTAATTATGGGTTGGGCCGACTAAGCCGTCGTAGTTGACTTCAAAGTGTTCCATGCTCACTAGGGATTACTCCTGCACGTTGTGTGCACCTGCTCATTGAATTTGTGACACATTATACTGTTTTAAAATGCCCTTGAAAGCCTTTATTTTAAAGCCTTTGCTAAGGCCCCGCTTGTTTTGACTGAATATTTAATTTGTGCGAATTTTTATCAAAAAGCACCAATCATGGTTGTTTCTCGTAACGATAACCGATATACCTAAAAAAGGCCGCTGAAGAACAATTGCCCTTGTAATTTATATCTTTAGCACGTATATACACGGTCATCTATAACAAGAGAACGATTATTCTATGGCTAAATCGCTCGTCATTGTCGAGTCTCCGGCAAAAGCCAAAACCATTAATAAGTATCTGGGAAAGGACTTTGTGGTTAAGTCCAGCGTTGGTCACGTGCGTGATCTGCCAACGCGTGCGACTGAAACGGTGAAAAGCAAGCCGGCAGCAGAAGTTCGCAAAATGTCGCCTGAAGCAAAAGCGAAGTATCAGAAAGAGCGTGACTATAAACGCTTGATAGCTCGCATGGGTATTGACCCGGAAAATGACTGGGAAGCTCATTACGAAGTGCTTCAGGGAAAAGAGAAAGTCGTTAAAGAGCTCAAGCAACTGGCGAAAAAGTCAGACGAAATTATTCTCGCAACGGATTTGGACCGCGAAGGGGAGGCAATTGCCTGGCACTTGCGGGAATTAATTGGTGGCGAGGACGACCGCTTTAAGCGTGTGGTATTTAACGAAATTACCAAAAACGCCATTCAGGAAGCGTTTAAACACCCGGCACAATTAAATACTGATCGTGTGAATGCTCAACAGACACGGCGCTTCCTCGACCGTGTCGTTGGTTTTATGGTGTCGCCGCTATTGTGGAAAAAGGTTGCAAGAGGTTTGTCCGCCGGACGCGTACAGTCAGTCGCTGTGCGTTTAGTGGTTGAGCGCGAGCGCGAAATTAAAGCCTTTGTACCGGAAGAATACTGGGACGTTTATGCTGATTTAGCCAGCACTGCAAGCGATAAGCTACGTATGCAGGTTATTAAAGAAGCCGGCAAAAACTTCCGCCCGGTTAATGAAGAAGAAACCAATAAAGCATTAAACTTACTAAAAGGTGCGGATTACGAGATAACTTCTCGTGAAGATAAGCCGACTTCCAGCAAGCCTGGTGCGCCTTTTATTACGTCAACTCTGCAACAGGCGGCTAGTACTCGCTTAGGCTTCGGCGTTAAGAAAACCATGATGATGGCTCAGCGGTTGTATGAAGCGGGGCATATCACCTATATGCGTACCGACTCGACGAACCTAAGCTCAGAAGCAGTTAATGCATGTCGGGGGCTTATTGAAAGTGAGTTCGGCAAAAAGTATTTGCCGGAGTCGCCTAATCGTTATGGTGCAAAAAGTAACGCACAGGAAGCCCACGAAGCGATACGCCCATCAGATGTTGCTATTAAAGCGTCGTCTTTGTCGTCAATGGAACGAGATGCTCAGCGCCTTTACGAGTTGATTTGGCGACAGTTTGTCGCTTGTCAGATGACGCCAGCTAAGTACGATAGCACGACATTAATCGCTACCGCCGGGGATTTTGAATTGAAAGCTCGTGGTCGGGTTATGCGCTTCCCGGGCTGGACAAAGGTGATGCCACCTTCATCGAAAAAGGACGGTGATACGAACTTACCGGACTTGAAAAAAGGTGATTCACTGACACTTGAGCACTTAGAGCCAGAGCAGCATTTCACGAAGCCTCCGGCACGGTACAGTGAAGCATCCTTGGTTAAAGAGTTAGAGAAGCGCGGTATTGGCCGACCTTCAACCTACGCGTCTATTATCTCGACCATTCAGGACCGCGGTTACGTACGCGTAGAAAACCGTCGTTTCTTTGCTGAGAAGATGGGCGAAATTGTCAATGACCGCTTGATAGAAAACTTCACAGAGCTGATGAATTACAATTTTACCGCCGAAATGGAACAGGCTCTTGATGACATTGCGGCCGGTAAGCGTAATTGGAAAGAAACGCTGGACAGCTTTTATGAAGACTTCAAGCAGCGGCTGGAAAAGGCGGAGCTTGACCCTGAAGAAGGAGGCATGCGCGCAAACAGTGTGGTGCTGACCGATATTGATTGCCCGGAATGTGGGCGCAAAATGGGTATTCGTACCGCATCAACGGGTGTGTTTCTTGGTTGCTCTGGTTATAACCTGCCACCGAAAGAACGCTGCACTAAGACAATTAATCTGACACCTGGTGAAGAAGCCATAGAAGTCAGCGACGAAGAAGAGCGGGAAACAGAAGCTCTGCGTGCTAAGAAGCGCTGCCCGAAATGCGGTACCGCTATGGACAGCTATTTAATTGATGAACAACGCAAGTTGCATGTGTGTGGTAACAACCCAACCTGCGACGGGCAGTTACTCGAACGCGGAAAATTCCGCATTAAAGGGTATGACGGTCCGACTATTGAATGCGATAAGTGCGGCTCTGAAATGCAGCTTAAAAATGGTCGTTTCGGTAAGTACTTCGGCTGTACCAATAGTGAGTGCAAGAACACACGTAAATTACTTCGAAATGGCGAGCCTGCACCACCAAAAGAAGACCCGGTACCGTTACCAGAATTACCTTGCGAAGACTCCGACGCATATTTTGTTTTGCGAGACGGAGCCTCGGGTATTTTCTTATCGGCAAATACCTTTCCGAAGTCGCGCGAAACCCGTGCGGTAACGGTAAAAGAGTTAGCTCGCTTCAAAGAGCGTTTGCCTAAGAAGTTTCTGTATCTTGCTGAGGCACCGCAAGAGGATGACGACGGTAATGATGCCATTGTTCGCTTCTCACGTAAGAATAAAGAGCAATACGTAGTCACTGAGGTGAACAAGAAGCAAACGGGCTGGAAAGCCTTTTATCGCGACGGTAAGTGGGTCGTTGACGCTAAGTAGTTAAACACTGACAAGCGGATACTCAGTTGGCTAATAGCCTTACTGAGTTAACCTCTCGTATAATGCGCGGGTGTCAAAGGTAAGACACCGCACGTTGGACACGGAGGTCCCATGTTATCGTCTAAGTCAGACATAGCACTTCCCGCTGCTTCCTCAGCAGCGGGTTTTTCTTTTCCAGAACACACAGAGCAAAAGCGCAGCTTGGGGCAGGCGAGTATCGAACTCATTGTTGTTTGGCCGATACTTGTTACCTTTGTCTTTTTGGTTGTTCAGGCGCTTATTATTTGGTGGTCTCAGCAGACCTTAACCGTTGCTAATCAATATACGGTTCGAGCGGGAGCGATTAACCATGGAGACTATCAAACCATGGTGACGACATTAGTGTCAGGAATGGCAGGTTTAGAGCCTCAGCTCGACCAAGACAACCTTGCATACGCAACAACTCTGGCTATTGCTAAGCAGCGTTTCCACTTCACACGCTTTGCTCAGCTAGACATTTTATCTCCGACACCACAGGATTTTCGCGAGTATTCAGAAGAGCGCTGGGACTACGATTTAGAGCGGGATGTTACGGAAATAGCGGTGGATCATTATCATGCTCGGTACGACGAAAACACACCGGCTGAATGGCACGAGGCGAGGGTGTTAACAATACGGACAGACTGGTGCCTGCCATTAAAAATTCCTTTTGTCGCTGAAATGCTGAGCTCTGCACAAGGTTTCTTAGATAATTCAACGGCCGTTCGTTACTGCAAGCTGAGGGAAGGTATGAGTGACTACCCTTTATGGGCGTTAACGGATACCGCCCAGCACTCTTTGCAGAGCGGCTTCCGTCGTTAGTGGTTGAACTAATCTCGTTTGTCGTGATAGTCGACACAGGCCTGGAGTGTATTCTCGATGAGCGAAGCCACCGTCATTGGTCCGACGCCACCAGGCACAGGGGTGATCCAACCGGCGCGCTCTGCCGCAGGTTCAAATTCGATATCGCCAGTTAAACGTCCGTCGGGTAAGCGGTTCATACCCACATCAATAACTATAGCGCCCGGTTTCACCCACTCTCCCGGAATGAAGTCGGGCTTACCAACGGCAACAACCAGAATGTCCGCACGCTTAACATGTTCCGATAAATCATTGGTGAAGCGGTGACAAACAGTGGTTGTTGCACCCGCTAATAATAACTCCAGGCTCATTGGACGGCCGACAATGTTAGAGGCACCGACAACAACCGCATTGAGCCCATGTAAGTCAACTTGCGTATGCTCTAGCAAAGTTATAATGCCTTTGGGTGTGCACGGACGTAATGCGGGAATGCGTTGTGACAGACGACCTACATTGAAAGGGTGAAAACCATCGACGTCTTTATCGGGGCGAATTCTCTCTAAAATAGGTGTTGCATCAAGGCCCGCAGGTAACGGTAATTGAACCAGAATACCGTCGATGTCGTTGTCGTCGTTCAGTTGGTCTATTAAAGCCTCAAGCTTTTCCTGAGTGGTTGTCGCTGGTAAGTCATAAGCAAATGAACGGAAACCAACCTCTTCGCAAGCACGCCGCTTATTGCCAACGTAAACTTCCGAAGCTGGGTCAGCGCCGACCAATACAACGGCTAAACCTGGTGCTCTTAGACCGGACTGAAGTCTTTCCTGAACTTGCTGTTTGACCGACTGGCGCACGGCACTGGCGATTGCTTTTCCATCAATAATTTGAGCTGACATAACGAGATTCCAAACCTGAGAGAATTCAAGACGATATAGGCTGTTTATTGTAACGTTATTTCATCGTTAATGTCACCGATTGTTGGATAACTCAACAGGTTGTTTTAAAAGTAGCCAGTCGAGCGCTATTCCGGAAAAAAAGTTTGACGCTGGCATAATCAGCAGGTAATATTCGCCCCCGTTGTCAGCTAGCAATAACTATTTACACGCTGGTTGTGACAGGGCTTTCAGAGAGTTCGGCGAGTAGCGCAGTTTGGTAGCGCACTTGGTTTGGGTCCAAGGGGTCGCTGGTTCGAATCCAGTCTCGCCGACCATTCTCTTGACGGCAGCGTAAGGTTCGAAGTGCGCCCGTAGCTCAGCTGGATAGAGCAACGGCCTTCTAAGCCGTCGGTCGCAGGTTCGAATCCTGCCGGGTGCGCCAGAACGCGCCAAAGAAAATCACTCAGTGGTGGGTGTAGCTCAGTTGGTAGAGCCCCGGATTGTGATTCCGGTTGTCGTGGGTTCAAGTCCCATCATCCACCCCATTTCTTATTTTCCCTTATTAGTTCGGCGAGTAGCGCAGTTTGGTAGCGCACTTGGTTTGGGTCCAAGGGGTCGCTGGTTCGAATCCAGTCTCGCCGACCATCATTTCCCTTGATCATATCTCCAGATAGTTGCGTAATGCGTCAATAAGACTAAGCTTATTAGTATCGTTGCTATAAATGGAGAGCATTACCATGGCAGACTTTGAAACCTGTATGCGCAATCCAGCAGGCACTTTCGGCCAACCAGAAGATGTGATCAACCGCACTGACTTTAGCAAAGAGCAGAAATTAAAAATTTTGAAGCAGTGGCGTTACGATGAATACGAAACCGAAGTGGCTGACCAGGAAAACATGGGTGGTGACAAACCAGACAAACTGGGCGAAATTAATAACTTAATTCTACAATTAGAAGAGTAATTTATTAAGAACGCGCGCAGTTGCGTGCGTTCTCCTCGTTTTTTAACAATACCCTCTCGACTCTTAGCTGCCACCTCGCTATAATGCTGCGTCATTTTTAAAGGTCAACGCCGTTGCCGTATCTCATTTTTATAATGATAAACAGATGCGAGTGACATTCATTGATTGAAACCGAGGTAATGAAGCAATGCAGGTTTCTGTAGAGACAACTCAAGGTTTAGAACGCCGCGTGACAATCACTGTCCCGGCAGATGCAATTGATAGCGAAGTAAAACGCTTATTAAAAGAAGAATACCGTCACCGCCGTGTGAACGGTTTCCGTAAGGGCAAAATTCCACCAAATGTTTTACAAAAAATGTTTGGTCGTGAAGCGCGTTCACGCGCAGCTTCAAGCGTCATGCAGAGCAAATATTTTGAAGCGGTAATGCAGGAAAAGTTAAACCCTGCCGGCGCGCCTGCGATTGAACCTAAAGTCAATGAGCCAGGTAAAGATCTTGAATTTACTGCAACTTTTGAAGTGTACCCAGAAGTTGAAGTGAAAGACTTAGACAAAGTTAAAGTCGAAAAGCCTGCGGTTGAAGTAACTGACAAAGACGTTGATAACATGCTTGAAACGTTGCAAAAGCAACACGCAAGCTGGAAAGAAGTTAAGCGTAAGTCTAAGAAGGGTGACCAAGTCACTATGGACTTCGTTGGCTCAATCGACGGTGAAGAATTCGAAGGCGGTAAAGCTGACGACTTCGCTTTGGAATTAGGCGAAGGCCGTATGATTCCAGGCTTTGAAGACCAAATTAAAGGTATTAAAGCTGGCGAAGAAAAGACCATTGAAGTCACTTTCCCGGAAGACTACCACGCAGAAAACTTAAAAGGTAAAGACGCTCAGTTCGTTGTTACTGCTAAGAAAGTTGAAGAGCGTGAACTGCCTGAACTGAACGACGAATTCGTTGCTATGTTCGGTGTGAAAGAAGGCGGCGTAGAAGCATTGAAAGAAGAAGTTCGTAAAAACATGGAACGCGAACTGAAAAATGCAGTGAAGTCTAAGGTCAAAGAGCAAGTGCTGAAAGGCCTTGTTGAAACCAACGACGTTGACATGCCAAAAGCAATGATTGATCAGGAAATTGATCAACTGCGTAAGCAGGCTGCACAGCGCTTTGGCGGTAATGCAGACCAAATGCCTGAACTTCCGGCAGAGCTGTTCGAAGAGCAGGCGAAAGAACGTGTTAAAGTTGGCTTGTTGTTAGGCGAAGTTATTCGTTCAAACGAACTTAAAGCTGACGACGAGAAAGTGGACGAAATTATTGCTACTGCAGCATCAGCGTATGAAGATCCGCAGGAAGTTATTGAGTACTACAAGTCTAATAACGATATGATGCAGCAAGTTCGTAACTTAGCGTTAGAAGAGCAAGCAATCGATTTAGTTTTGGAAAAAGCGTCGGTCAAAGAGAAAAAAGCAAGCTTTGACGACATTATGAATCCAAAACAACAATAATGTCAGCGTGAGTCCTTGACGGGGCACGCTACAGCTTGGTTTAATGGCTCGTATGACCTCATACGAGCCATTTTTATTTCAGGAGCTTTATAAAACATGTCGAGCGATATTCAGGATCCTATGGCACAGCTAGTCCCTATGGTTGTCGAGCAGACATCAAAAGGGGAGCGCTCTTATGATATTTATTCGCGCTTACTAAAAGAGCGCGTTATTTTTTGTTGTGGTCAGGTAGAAGACCACATGGCTAATCTTATTGTGGCTCAGCTTTTATTCTTAGAATCTGATAACCCGGATAAAGATATTTACCTTTATATCAACTCACCCGGTGGTGTTGTAACGGCGGGTATGGCTATTTACGACACAATGCGTTTTATCAAGCCTGACGTGAGCACAGTTTGCATGGGACAAGCGGCCAGCATGGGCGCATTTTTGCTTGCTGGCGGCGCGAAAGGTAAGCGTTACTGCCTACCTAACTCTCGCGTTATGATTCACCAACCTCTTGGTGGTTTCCAGGGGCAGGCATCAGACTTCGAAATTCACGCGAAGCAAATTTTGGATCTGAAAGAGCGCTTGAACCGTATGTTAGCTGAGAACACCGGGCAAGATTACGAAAAAGTGGCAAGAGACACTGATCGTGACCACTTCTTAGCAGCTGAAGAAGCTGTTGATTATGGCCTGGTTGATGGCATTTTAAGTCAACGCGGCGAAGAAGCCTAAGTTGTATTTGTGGTAGGAGAGTAGAATGACGGATAAGTCCAAAGGCGACGAAGATAAGCCGCTATATTGCACATTCTGCGGTAAAAGCCAGCATGAAGTGAAAAAGCTGATTGCCGGACCGTCTGTGTTTATTTGTGATGAATGCGTAGAGCTTTGTAACGATATTCTCAAAGAAGAAATTCATCAGCTTGCTCCGGTACCCGATCAAGAAGAGCTACCGGTACCGAAAGCGATAAGAAAGCATTTGGACGACTACGTTATTGGTCAGGACCGCGCCAAGAAAGTGTTATCGGTTGCCGTTTATAACCATTACAAACGCTTGCGCAACTCGGGCAAAGGGAAAGACCAGGTTGAACTAGGCAAGAGTAATATTTTGCTGATAGGTCCGACGGGGTCGGGTAAAACTTTCCTCGCGGAGACGTTAGCTCGTTATTTGGATGTGCCATTTACCATGGCGGATGCAACCACGCTGACAGAAGCCGGTTATGTGGGTGAAGATGTTGAAAACATCATCCAGAAGCTGCTGCAAAAATGCGACTATGACGTCGAGAAAGCTGAGCGCGGTATTGTTTACATTGACGAAATTGACAAAATTTCGCGTAAGTCTGAGAACCCGTCTATTACTCGTGATGTCAGTGGTGAAGGCGTGCAACAGGCATTGCTTAAGCTAATTGAGGGCACCGTGGCGTCGGTACCACCACAAGGCGGACGTAAGCATCCACAACAGGAGTTTTTGCAGGTCGACACCTCAAAAATCTTGTTTATTTGTGGTGGCGCATTTGCAGGCCTAAACAAAGTTATCGAACAACGCTTGTCGACCGGGACAGGTATTGGCTTCGGTGCGGAAGTTAAAAGCAAAGAGCAGAGTAAAGAAGGTGAAATTATTGCTCAGGTAGAGCCGGAAGATCTGGTTCGTTATGGCTTGATTCCTGAGTTTATTGGTCGCCTGCCAGTCGTTGCTACGCTTGATGAGCTGGACGAAGCTGCGTTGGTTGAAATACTTAAAGAGCCTAAAAACGCACTAACGAAGCAATACGCGGCGTTGTTCGACATGGAAGACGTTGAGCTAGAATTCCGTGACGACGCACTAAGAGCGATTGCTAAGAAAGCAATGGCCCGTAAAACAGGTGCTCGCGGCTTGCGTTCAATTGTTGAAAGCGTACTGCTAAGTACAATGTACGATTTGCCGTCAATTGAGGGTGTTGTCAAAGTGGTCGTCGATGAGTCGGTTATTGCCGGTGAGTCTGACCCTATTCTGATTTACGCGAATCAGAAGAAGGACAAGCAAGCATCGGGCGAATAGCTTAAATTGCGTTAAAAGTAATCAAAAAAAGGGCCGTTTGGCCCTTTTTTTCTGTTAAGGATTGAACTTTAGCCGAAAGACCGCATATAACAGAGTAAACCAAGGTCGGGAGAAAAGATTAATGAGCGAAGAACGCACCGAACAATTAACGATGCCAGTTCTGCCGTTGCGAGATGTAGTGGTTTACCCGCATATGGTAATTCCACTTTTTGTGGGCAGGGAAAAATCAATCCGCTGTCTGCAAGCTGCCATGGACGCAGATAAGCAGGTCTTTTTGGCCGCACAAAAAGACGCCTCAATAGACGAGCCGGAAAAAGACGACATATATCAGGTTGGCACCGTTGCAACCATTTTGCAGCTGCTGAAGCTGCCTGACGGTACCGTGAAGGTGCTGGTAGAAGGTAAACAGCGCGCTCAGTTAGATGAATTGAAAGACAGTGAAGAATACTTTGAAGCGAATATTCATTATCTGGCCGCTGAAGCTTTGTCTGAGAAAGAAGAAGAGGTGCTGATTCGTTCAGCACTGAATCAGTTTGAAGGCTACGTCAAACTTAACAAGAAAATTCCGCCGGAAGTGCTGACATCGCTGTCCGGTATTGAAGATTTAGATCGCCTGGCTGATACCATGGCTGCGCATATGCCGCTGAAGCTAGCAGAAAAGCAAGCGGTGCTGGAAATTACCGACGTGCGTGAACGCATCGAGCACCTAATGGCTCTGATGGAAGGCGAAATTGATATTCTCCAGGTTGAAAAGCGCATTCGCAGTCGCGTGAAAAAACAAATGGAGAAGAGCCAGCGTGAGTATTATTTGAATGAGCAAATGAAAGCCATTCAGAAAGAGCTGGGTGAAAGCGAAGACGGCGTTGATGAATTTGAGCAGCTGCAAAAGAAAATAGACGATGCTCAGATGCCGGCGGAGGCGAAGAAGAAGACCGAAGCCGAGTTGCAAAAGCTTAAAATGATGTCACCAATGTCTGCCGAAGCGACAGTAGTGCGTGGCTATATTGACTGGATGGTGTCAGTACCCTGGAAAAAACGCTCGCGTATTAAGAAAGATTTGGCGAATGCTGAGAAAATTCTCGACGCTGATCATTATGGCCTGGAAAAGGTTAAAGAGCGCATCATTGAATACCTGGCGGTTCAGCAGCGCACGACTAAAGTGAAAGGCGCAATATTGTGCTTAGTCGGTCCGCCGGGCGTGGGTAAAACCTCGCTGGGTCAATCGATAGCGAAAGCAACAGGCCGTCAGTATGTTCGTATGGCTTTAGGTGGCGTCCGCGATGAAGCCGAAATTCGTGGCCACCGCCGTACGTATATTGGTTCGATGCCAGGCAAACTCATTCAGAAAATGTCGAAAGTAGGGGTTCGCAACCCGTTATTCCTGCTGGACGAAATTGATAAAATGTCTGCGGATATGCGTGGCGACCCGGCTTCTGCGTTATTGGAAGTGCTGGATCCAGAGCAAAACGTGAACTTTAACGACCATTATCTGGAAGTTGATTACGATCTTTCAGACGTTATGTTTGTGGCCACGTCAAACAGTATGAACATTCCTGCGCCGTTACTGGATCGCATGGAAGTTATTCGCTTATCGGGCTATACCGAAGACGAAAAGCTGAATATCGCAAAGCGTCACCTATTGCCGAAACAAATTGAACGTAACGGCCTGAAGAAAAAAGAAATTACCGTTGAGGACAGTGCGATTATTGGCATTATTCGTTATTACACACGTGAAGCTGGTGTTCGTAACCTTGAACGTGAATTGTCGCGTCTGTGCCGCAAAGCGGTCAAAACGATTCTGCTCGACAAGTCGATAACGCATGTTGAAATTAACGGCGATAACCTAAGTGATTACTTAGGTGTGCAGCGCTTTGATTATGGAAAAGCTGAAGAAGCTAACCAAGTAGGACAAGTCACAGGGCTTGCCTGGACAGAAGTGGGTGGTGATCTTCTGACCATAGAAGCAACGAACGTGGCCGGTAAAGGCAAAACCACCAGTACCGGTTCATTGGGTGATGTTATGCAGGAGTCCATACAAACAGCATTGACCGTTGTGCGGAGTCGTGCAGACAAGCTGGGTATTGCCGAGGATTTCCATGAAAAACGCGATATTCACGTTCACGTGCCTGAAGGAGCAACACCTAAAGATGGACCAAGCGCTGGTATTGCCATGGTAACGGCTATGGTGTCATCGCTAACGGGTAAACCTGTACGCTCTGATGTGGCTATGACCGGTGAAATTACACTACGTGGCGAAGTATTGGCTATCGGTGGTTTAAAAGAAAAGCTGTTAGCAGCGCATCGGGGTGGTATTAAACACGTTTTGATTCCAAAAGATAATGAGCGTGATTTAAAAGAAATAGCTGACAACGTCAAAGAGGACTTGGTTATCCAGCCGGTCAAGTGGATAGACGAAGTACTTGATGTGGCTTTGGTGAAGGACTAATTTAAGCCTTAATACTAAAGTCATATTCGAACGGTAGAATGCGGCCTGCAGATGCGAATTTAGCCCTCAGGCCGCATTTTTTCGTTAAAAAGTGCGTAAAAAGGGTTTTCAATCTGTAAGACTGTGGTAGCCTAAGGTTCATAGCTACTTCTGAGGGGACTCTCAGAGGTGCTGGGAAAGAAAGACGTTCGGTAATAAAGGTGCTTGAACAATAAGATCAACCTTGATATAAACGTTGTCGGCCCATTTAAAACCGAATGGAACCACGGAAACTTGATAATAACAATCTAAGGGGATGATACTGTGAACAAGTCTCAGCTTATTGACAAAATCGCGGCGGGTGCAGATATTTCTAAGGCTGCTGCTGGTCGTGCTCTGGACTCAATGATCGATGCAGTAACTGATGCTCTGAAAAAAGATGACCAAGTCGCATTAGTTGGCTTCGGTACATTTAGTGTACGTGAGCGTTCTGCTCGCACTGGTCGTAACCCACAAACTGGTGAGACCATTCAGATCGCTGCAGCTAAAGTACCTTCTTTCAAAGCAGGTAAAGCACTGAAAGACGCAGTAAACTAAGAAAGGCGCGTTAGCGCTTTTTTATTGAATTAAATAGTAACCCGGGGTTAAAAACCTCGGGTTATTTTTTATCTGAAGGGTGAGTTTTGCGACGAATCTACTTATAATGTCTCGTCGTTTTACCGGTAAATTAGGAAAGCCTTATTATGTTAGAGAGGATTCGGGAAGGTTCGCAGAGCTTTACTGCCAAAGCCATTCTGGTATTAATCATTCTAACTTTTGCTCTGGCAGGCGTTGGTGGTTATATCACCAGCGGCACAGAAGACGCTGTAGCAGAAGTTAACGGGGAAGAAATTCCTCAAAGTGCTTATGACAGAGCCTATGAAAATGAGCGGAGCCGCTTACAAGAGCAGTTCGGCGATATGTTTTCCGCTATCACTTCAGACCCCAACTACATGAACAACGTACGAAGTGGTGTGCTGGAGCAGCTTATCGACCAGGAGTTAATGAGACAGTACGCAGAGTCTCAGGGAATGCGCGTTGGTGCAGACCAGGTAAAAGCTGCTATTCGAGATATTCCCCAGTTCCGTACAGCCGGGCAGTTCGATAATGACATTTACTTAATGTCACTACGAAATGCGGGGTATACGCCGGAGTCTTTTGCCAACCTAATGCAACAGGACATGACGCGTAACCAACTGCTGCGTGGGCTTGCCGGCAGTGAGTTCGTGCTTACGCCTGAAGCTTTAGCCTTTATGCGCCTGCAAAGCCAAACGCGCTCAGGTGGCTTCCTGGTACTTAACAACGAAGACTTTGCTGACTCAGTTGAAGTGACTGACGCTGACGTGGAAAGTTTTTATCAACAAAATCAGGATATGTTTCGTACAGAGGAACAGTTGAGTGTTGCTTATGTTGAATTGTCGCTGGCCGACATTGAGCAGTCAGTCGACATTGCTGAAGAAGAAGTGCGCGAATATTATGAACAGCGCCAACAACAGTATACGACTGAAGAAGAGCGTCGTGTTTCTCATATTTTAGTTGAGCATGATACTGAAAATGCGCAACAAAAAGTTGAGGACGCACTTCAGGAACTGGAAAATGGAGCGGACTTTGCTGAAGTTGCTGAGTCATATTCAGACGATACTTTCTCTGCTGAGCAAGGTGGTGACCTTGACTGGATAGAGAGAGGCGTAATGGATGAAGACTTTGATAACGCTGCATTTGCGCTTGAGAACGTTGGTGATACTTCAGGTGTTGTTGAGACCAGCTTCGGCTACCACATTATTAAGCTGACGGACTTACGCGCAGGCTCTGTGACACCTTTTGAAGACGTCAAAGACGAAGTGGAGCAGCGGCTATTGGCTCAACAAGCGGAAGATCGTTATTTCGAGTTGCAGCAACAGCTAGCGGAGATTTCGTTTGAGCAGCCTGACACGCTAGAGCCAGCAGCTGATGAGTTGGGTGTTGAGGTGAAGCGTACCGACTTATTTACTCGTGATCGCGCGCCGACACCGCTGAGTGACGATGTTGTGCTAAACAATATTTTCTCTGAACAGCTGATTGAAGAGAAGTTGAACAGTGAGATTATAGAAACCACCGACGATCGCTCACTTGTCGTCCGCGTTACAGAGCATCAGCCAGAGCGCGTGAAAGACATGGCTGAAGTTCGTGAGCAAATTGTTGAACAATTGCGTGTTGAGAAAGCTCAGCAGTTAGCGTTACAGCAGGCTCAGGAGCAAGCAGAGGAGTGGCGCGCAGGGGCAGAGCCGGGTGAACAAGTAACTCTTGTTGATAGTATTCAGCGTAATAATCGTGACTACTCAAGTACATTAGTTCAGGAGTTATTCAAACTTACCCCTAATGACGATGGTAAACCGGTTTATGAGGCTGTCACATTGCCCAATGGGGATGCAGCTATCGTTGCGTTAACGTCGGTAACAGCGGGTAACCCAGACGAAGCTCAAATGGACGGTTTAAAAGAGCAGTTACAAAACCGCAAGGCTCAGGTAATGCTGCAGTCATTTATTGATACGTTAAAAGCGGATGCAGAAATTCGCAGAATGCGTCTTCAGTAAATTACGAATGTATCGAGAAATAAAGGCCCGGCGTAATAGCGCCGGGCTTTTTTATTGCTTAAGATGGGTATAGTTGCGGTAAAGTCGAGCTTTGTTGTTTTACGTTCATGCTACCTATTTGCTTTCTGACTTTCTGATAAAGCGTTTTACCTTCAGTCCATTTAGAGCTACTAGCGTTATAAAGAGAAGCCTGTAGCGGCTTTATTTCTTCCTCAATATTTAAACGCTTAGCAACCTCAGCAAGACTATTAAAAGAACCATCCAAATGCGTTTTAGCCCAGTTGATAAGGCTCTCTTGTGCTGCTTTCGCATCGTTGTTTTTGCAGGCTTTCTGGAAGTCCTGCCATGACCTACTGCGGTTCAAATTATCTGCGCTTTCAGGCTTAACGGTTTTCTCCTGGCTTTTAACGCTTTTGCGTTTAATTAGCAGGTACAGGTTAAGCAGCAACGAAATAACTAAGCCGGCAGTTAAGGCAATAATGACCCAAACGGGTACTAATGGTTTAGAGGCAACAGTATTGATGTCCTGCTTCGCGGAGGTGTTTGCAGCTTTCTCGTTTGCAGTGTCTGGCCTGCTGTCAGTCGGCGCAGCCTCAGCGATATCGCTTTGCGTCATACCGGCAGGCATGATCACAGGCAGTGTCATATTATCCGTTTTAGCGATTGTCCGTTGCTGAGTCTTGGTGTTAAACCAGGGCAGTGTAAACTCAGGAATGACTAAATCCCCGGCTTGTTCCGGTACGAGCGCAAAACTGACGGTTTTTTGAGAAATAACCACACCATTTCGAGTGAAACTGTCGGTTTCATCGTTGTCTGGATATACCCTGAAACTGCTCGGAAAGTCCGGAGCTATTTCTGGCAATTGCTCAGGTTTAACCCCTACAGCCGTCAGCATATAAGACAATGTAATAGGCTCTCCTGCTTTATACTCGTCTTGCTCCGGACTTATTGACGCCGATAAGCTGACCAACTCGCTGGGTAACCAGTGCCCGGTCCATGAGTCCGGTACGGGTAGCACATTAACGTCAATGCCTTCGGCTATTGCACTAACCGGCTGGGTGTTTGAAAAAGAGGAAAAGATTGAGCGCTGTCCCTGAGTAAAGACTTCACCGTCAAAACGAGCGCCAGGTATGGTTATAGAGCCTGACTTGTTAGGCGTGATTTGATAAACGCGCTGGTAAATTTTATAACGGCGACCGTTGACCATTTGTGTGCTTTCTTCGTCGCGGCCTATCTGTTGCACATCGGCATTGTCGACCTGAGGCGGCACCAGGTTACCTTTATTTAAGTCGGCAGCCAGAAACAGTCGGGCAATATAGGTAATTGGCTGCTGGAAATAGACATTGGTTGAATCTACCTGGGCTTCGATAAAGGCAATTCTCTGTTCGGTGTCACTGTCTGTGCCTTGTTTAAGTACCTGCAAATTAATTGGTTTAGACGACACTCCCTTAATAGTAATTTCCGGAATGGTGTACTCGCCGGGAGACTGTGGAATAAGCACCGTGGTAAAGCGTGTTTGTTTGCTCAGGCTACCGTTTATCATTGAGGTTTGACGGCTGACAGAGGTGCGACCGACAACAAAGTCCTGCAGCAGCTTAGACGCCTCAAACGCATTATTTGATACGTCATCGTTAACCGTGACAGTCAGCACAAAAGACTCGTTTGCGGTTACTGGGTTTCTGTCGACCGTTGCTGTTACCTCAGTTACATCAGCACTTGCGGTCATACTGAATAACATGAGTAAAACAACGAGCAAGTTTACGGCTCTTACCATTTTTTCTTCTCTCCTTGTGGCTGAGAAGCTCTACGCTGGTTGCGGCGCTGGCTTTCCAATAACATCTTATTTCTTAGCAGTATGCTTGGATCATCCGGTACACGGTTCATCCATTGCTCTAATTGACGTGCTTTTTCAGGATCAATCTCGCCTTCTTTAAACTGAGTATTTTGTTGCTCTGCTTGACCTTCAGCGTTGTCATCTTGTTGCTTTCTTGCCTGCTCTTTCTCAGCTTTTTCTTGCTGACCCGGCTCTTGTTTATCTTGCTTCTGCTGTTGTTGAGAGTCTCTATTCTGGGGCTGTGACTGAGAATCTGAGTTGTCGCCTTGTTGGTTTTGTCCTTGGTTGTTGTTTTGGTTATTCCCCTGCTTATCATTCGATTGCTCAGAGTCTTTATCTGACTCTGAGTTTTCATCGCCTGACTCACCAGACTGCTCTTGTTGCTGCTTTTCTTGTAGCTTTTTCACAACGTCCAAATTTTCTTTGGCTTGCTGCCAGTCAGGCCGTTGCTCTAACGCTTGCTGGTAAGCTTCTGACGCCTGCTCGAACTGTTGTTCCTGAGCAAGCGCATTACCCCGGTTGAAGTGGGCTTCGGCCGAGTTGTCTTTGGCAAAAGAATCTGCTGCTTCAGCATACAAGCCTTGTTTGTAAAGTGCTGCGCCTTTTCGAAGTGGATCTGAACTTAGCCCGGATGCTTGCTCAAACTGTTCGTTCTGATAAAGCTGTTGGGCACGCTGCTCGTTGTTTAAAAATAGCGAACTCAGTACGCCTTCAGAGTTATTCGGTTCAGCCTCCTGAGCATAGGCCTTGGTGGTGGATAACGACATTGGGATAATGAATGCCAGTACAAGTGGTGTCAAAAGGGCGCCTTTACGCCAGCTTGCCAGTAATAAAGGCAAAATGAACAGTGCTACATAAGGACCCATATCTTTCCACGCATCTCCCCTCTGTTGTTGCTGGTTATCTTTACCTTCACGGCTAAGTGGTGGCAAAGCGGTGAGTGCATCAATGTCATCGTTAGTTGATGTCGCCTGCACAAAAACACCGTTAGTTATTTGTGCTAAGTCACTTAATCGGTCGGGAAATAATTTCGCTATGACGACCCGTCCGTTTTCTTTTACCAAGCTGCCATTAGTGTTTCGCACCGGGGCACCGTCTTCTGTGCCGACCCCTAAAATTGATACTCTGTGTTCAATATTGCGCAAGTAGTCTGTTAAAGGTTGCAAGTCGCGGCTGCTGATACCATCTGTTAACCAGTAAATATCGCCCTGAGGATATCCGGCGTTTGCCAGAAGTTCGTTAGCAAGCTTCAGAGCGCGCAAGGGCTCACTCCCTTCCAATGGCATTATTTCTGGCGACAATGAGGGTATTAAGTTGATTAAATTTCGGTTGTCAGCGGTTAACGGGCTAATGGTAAACGCGTCGTCGGCATAGGCAATTAAGCCAGTATCTCCGTCAAGACCGGAGCGCACTAGATCAATGGCTTTAAAACGCAACTGGGTCAGTCGGTTAGGCGTAACGTCTTCGGCTAACAGTGAAGGTGACATGTCCATAATAACCACCTGACCGGACTCTAACTGATAAACCGGTTGCGGCAGCTTTTCCCAAGTGGGTCCGGCAAGAGCCGCACTGGCAATAATTAGCATTAATGCGAGTCGGTGAATCGGCCAGCTGGATGCTTTGCCTCCTGAATTGACCAGCACCTTTGCTAAATGACCAGGAAGAAACTGATTCCATCCGGCTTCATGTTTATTTTGTCTAAGCAGTCGCCAGTACATAAGGGCAACAGGGAGCAAGGCAATAAGCCACCAGGGGCGAATAAAATGAAAGTCGCTCATTGTGACAACCTCCATGGCTTGTACCGACTTAGGGCAAGTGCAATTAAGGCAATAAAGCACAATGAAAGCGGCCAGTGGAACAAACTGACTCTGGGGCGAAGCTTCTGAGGGTCATCGTCCACAGGCTCCAATTCATCCAGCAATGTATAAATATTCTCGAGCTCTTCGGTACTTCTGGCGCGGAAATATTCGCCGCCGGTTTCACGCGCTAACTTTTGCATTAAAGGTATGTCTAAATCTCGGCTTGGATTGACGCGTCGTTGTCCGAAAAAGCTATCAACGACCACTTCTTCCGCGCCAACGGCAATTGGGTAAATAGTAACGTCATAACTTTTAGCCAGCTCTAGCGCTTGCTCTGGCGTCAGGTTACCCGCTGTACTTTGACCATCGGTTAATAAAATGAGTACGCGGTTGGTTTCTTCGTCTTGCTGAAAGCGCTTAACCGCAAGGGCTATCGCATCGCCAATGGCTGTTCTTTCACCAACCAGCCCAAGTACCGACTCATTCAGCATCTGTGCAATAGTCTGTCGGTCATAGGTCATTGGCGCCTGTAAATAAGCGGTGTCGCCAAATAAGATTAACCCCAGGCGGTCGCCTTCGCGACGTGTAATAAAATCGCTAAGCACATGTTTGACCATCGACAGCCGGTCGACCGACTGGCCGTTAATTTCCATATCGGCAATTTCCATACTGCCCGACAAGTCTACTGCCAGCATCATTTCCCGACCTTCAGAGCGGGTTGCAACCGGCTCACCTAACCATTGCGGGCGAGCTGTCGCTGAAACGAGCGACACCCATGCAATGGCTAGCACCGTTAAGAAAAACCACTGGTTCTTTATGGTCTGTTGTTCACTGGACAGTCCATATAAATTGGGCAGCCGAATAGCCGAGCGGGTGTTTTTGCGAGCGGGTATTAACCACCAGACCAACGCTGGCAGTGGTAATAAAAGAAACATCCAGGGCCAGGCAAACTCAAACATTGTGCTCTCCCGGCATTTTACTCAGGTCTAACTGCAACCATTGGCAGCCAACTGCTTTGTATAGCTCACAAAATGCATTACTTGCTTGTCCGTATAGCTCACTATTAATGTCGTATTGCTGTAATTCTGCATTAAAGTGTTGCTGCGACTTTTTGCTCATACCTGAGAGTAAAAACGTGAGCCACCTTTGGCCGTGCAAGTTAGAAACCCTCTGCTGTGGGTAATACGCGAGTGCCACTTGTTTAAGCAGTAGGGTGACTTGCTCTGTGGTGGCTGGCACTAATATCTTTAATTGCTTGTAGGCCTCCCGACGAGCCCGCGCCTTTAAGCGCCGTTGAACCAGCCAATAACTAATGAACGCTACAATTGCGATGAATAATAAGACGCTACCAAGGCTCCACCAGGTCGGTGGCCACCAACTGGCATCAGCTGGCGGAACAATGTCATGTAACTGACTGAGCGATGCCTGCTGTATCATGAAATATCGCTCCACTGTACTTCAATCGGTTGTGCGCTGCTAACTGGAGTAAACAGCAGCTGTCGGTTTGCAAAACTTTTTTCAAGCGCTTGCCAGTGGCTCCGGGCCGCGTTTGCGTACGTGTCTGTCTGACGTTTATTGGTTAAGTCGATATCGACTTGTTGTTGGCCATTAGATACGGCTAAAGGCTGGATGGAATGCCCCTGAGGAAGCGACTTTTCCATCGGGTCATAAACACCATAGCAACGCACTAGGTTATGTTTCGATAACACCTGCAGCCCATCAATAATGCTTTTGTCGGCGCTATGAAAGTCACTAATAACATGAATAATACTGCCGGGCTTAACCAGTTGACGTAATCGCTTCAGCGACTCAGACATAGGTTCTGCGGGTGTCGATGCCTGTTTCTGCCAGCGCGTTAAGCTGTCTTTACTCACGTCAACAAGACCATGCAGTAGCCGTAACACGCCTTGTTGGCGCGCGGCCGGTTTAAATTCGTTATGAAGCCAGCCGTTACTTATTAGCCCGCCGACACGGTCACCTTTGTGCTGCGCCTGCCAGGCAATAGCCGCAGCAAGGTGCGCAGCCTGGACTGACTTAAATACAAACTCACTGCCAAATAGCTGAGATAATGACAAATCGACCCAAATGAACACGGGCTTTTCTTTTTCTTCCCGGTACAGCTTGGTATGAGCTTTACCGGTTCTGGCTGTCACGCGCCAGTCAATGGCACGAATATCGTCGCCGGCTTGATAATGCCTTACTTCGTCAAACTCCATACCACGCCCCCGGACTTTACTGAGTAAAGGGCCGGATACCGTTGTTCGCGGCAGCGTTTTTTTATGCTTAGCAAAAGCGGCAATTTTACTGCGATAATACATTAGCTCCTGCATACCCAGCGAAATGCCGTCGGTATGCAGTTGTTTTAGCCATTGTGACACGTCCAGTTGAGGCATTATGGTGCTGGCACCAGTTTCAGTATTGTATCGATAACTTGATCGTGCGTGACGCCGTCAGCTTCAGCCTGATAACTCAGTATAATTCGGTGGCGCAATACGTTATGGCAAATGGACATAATGTCGTCCGGAGTCACAAAGTCACGACCGGCCAACCAAGCTTGAGCTCGTGCGCAGCGCTCTAATGAAATAGTGGCACGCGGGCTGGCGCCATAACCAATCCATGAAGCCAGGTTGGCGTCATAGTGCTGAGGTTGGCGAGTGGCGATAATTAACTGAACTAAATAATTTTCTACCGCGTCGTCCAGATACACTTCCAGGACTTCTTTACGAGCATTGAATAAGTCTGCCTGCGTCAGCGGTTTTGGAGCTGGCATTTGCTCGTTTAATGCTTCACCACGGGTAAGCCTGAGAATTTTTTGTTCGGTTTTTGCGTCAGGATAGTCCAGCTTCAAATGCATTAAGAAGCGGTCTAACTGTGCTTCTGGGAGAGGATAGGTGCCTTCCTGCTCTAGCGGGTTCTGTGTCGCCAACACCATAAATAAGTCAGACAGCGGATAGCTGCGTTGACCAACGGTAATTTGACGTTCAGCCATAGCCTCCAGTAGTGCAGACTGAACCTTGGCCGGAGCCCGGTTTATTTCGTCCGCTAAAATCAAGTTATGGAACAAAGGACCTTGCTGGAACTCAAAAGTCCCGGTCTCGGGACGGTAAATATCCGTACCGGTCAAGTCAGCGGGTAGTAAGTCGGGAGTAAACTGAATACGGTGAAAATCGCCCTCAATGCCATTCGCTAAGCTCTGCACTGCGCGAGTTTTGGCAAGGCCTGGCGGTCCTTCCACCAATAAGTGTCCATCGGCTAATACCGCGATTAATAAATTACGGGTAAAGTCGGGTTGTCCCAGAACCTGCTGATTCAGGTAGTCTTGTAATTGTTGAAATGCTGTCGATGACATCTTGACTCCAGGCTGTCGAATCCGGTGAAAAGTGACTATGCTGTCAGTACCGTTTATGCAATGACAGTAACAATGTAGTCTTTGTTCCGAATTTTCAATTGTATTGCCATACTGTACCGAAAACGAAGGTTTTAATCTGCTCTATTAAGCGCTAGAATTTGTAACATATTTTGTGGTCAGACCAGTAATGGTTGATGAAGCGAGGAAAAGTTATGTCAGAAGCACAGCAAGTGCGTACCGTTAACGGTGAACGTATCGCCTTTGTGTCGGGGTTACGAACGCCGTTTGCTAAGCAGGCAACAGAGTTTCACGGCGTGCCCGCCGTTGATCTTGGCAAAATGGTCGTTCAGGAGCTGGTGAATAAAACCGGCATTGAAGGCGAATGGGTCGAGCAGCTGGTATTCGGGCAAGTGGTTCAAATGCCGGAAGCGCCGAATATTGCCCGTGAAATTGTGTTAGGCACCAGCTTGCCAGTGAACACCGACGCTTACAGTGTGTCACGTGCGTGTGCAACGAGCTTTCAGTCTGCGGTTAATATTGCAGAAGCAATGATTGCCGGACATATTCGCGGTGGTATTGCCGGCGGTGCTGATTCTTCGTCGGTATTGCCTATCGGTGTTAGTAAGCGCTTAGCTCGCGCATTGGTTGATCTTAATAAAGCGAAAACTCTGGGGCAGCGTTTATCCATTTTAAAACGTCTTAAGTTTAAAGATTTACTGCCAGTGCCGCCGGCCGTTGCTGAGTACTCAACCGGTTTGAGCATGGGGCAGACTGCAGAGCAAATGGCTAAAACCCACAGTATTAGTCGTGCTGACCAGGACGAGCTGACCGTACGCTCGCATCAAAAAGCGCACGCAGCGTGGGAAGCAGGATGGCTGGACAGCGAAGTTATGACAGCCTATCCGGAGCCTTATAACAAACACTTAAGCCGCGACAACAATATTCGAGGTGACAGCCAGGTCGACAAACTCTCTAAGTTGAAACCGGTGTTTGACCGCAAACACGGTTCGGTTACAGCGGCCAATAGTACGCCGTTAACCGATGGTGCTTCAGCGGTATTGATGATGACAGAAAGCCGGGCAAAAGAGTTAGGGCTACCTGTGTTGGGCTATTTACGCAGCTACGCATTTGCGGCATTGCAGGTCGAAGAAGATATGCTGATGGGACCGTCTTACTCTACGCCGGTTGCTCTGGACAGAGCAGGCATGACGTTAAATGATCTCGATTTAATTGACATGCACGAAGCTTTTGCGGCGCAAACGCTAGCCAATATGAAAATGTTTGCTAGTGACAAATTTGCGAAAGCGAAGCTGGGGCGCGATAAAGCCATTGGCGATATTGATATGGACAAGTTTAACGTACTGGGCGGCTCAATTGCCTACGGGCATCCGTTTGCAGCGACAGGAACGCGTATGATCACGCAAACGCTGAACGAATTGCATCGTCGCGGCGGTGGTGTCGGTCTGACAACAGCCTGTGCCGCTGGTGGTTTAGGTGCTGCAATGATTGTGGAGACAGAATAATGAGTCAGGATAAAGCATTCACGATGGATATACGCGACGACGGTGTAGCTGTTGTCACAATTGATGTTCCGGGTGAGTCGATGAACACCTTAAAAGACTCATTTGCAGACGAGGTTGGCTCGTTGCTGAACAAGTTGGAAAGCGACAGCTCAATTAAGGGCGTTGTTTTTATCAGTGGTAAACCCGGCTCGTTCATTGCCGGTGCCGATATTAATATGATTAACGACTGCGAAACCGCTGCAGATACAGAAAGTCTGGCTCGTAAAGGACAAGCCATGTTTGACCGTATTGAGCAGTTGAATGTACCGGTTGTAGCCGCCATTAATGGTGCCTGCCTTGGTGGTGGACTTGAGCTGGCTATGGCGTGTCATGTACGTGTCTGTACTGACAATTCGAAAACAGTACTTGGTTTGCCGGAAGTGCAATTAGGCCTTCTGCCAGGCAGTGGCGGCACACAGCGTTTGCCACGTTTGGTGGGTATTCAGCAGGGCTTAACCATGATGCTAACCGGCAAGCAACTCCGCGCGAAGCAAGCGAAGAAAGCGGGCTTAGTGACAGAAGTTGTGCCGCAAAGTATTTTACTGGATGTAGCAGTTGAACACGCACTGAAGCGCAAGCCGAAAGCCAGTAAGCCGCCTCTAAAAGGCTTTAGTAAGGTTCTGGAAGGCACGAAGTTTGGCCGCGATATTATCTTCAAAAAAGCGGGTGAGCAGGCGCAGAAAAAAGCGCATGGAAATTATCCGGCTATTGATAAAATTATTCAGACGGTGCGCGAAGGTGTTGAACGAGGGCACGAAGCCGGGTTAGATAAAGAAGCGCGCAGTTTTGGCGAGTTAGCTATGACACCTGAGTCGTATCAGCTTCGTCAGATATTCTTTGCAACCACTGAAATGAAGAAAGAGACCGGTGCTGATGGCGTTGAACCAGACCCAATAAAGCGCGTTGGCGTTCTTGGTGGTGGCTTGATGGGCGGCGGTATTGCTTATGTTACGGCAGCAAAGGCGAATATTCCCGCGCGCATTAAAGACATTGCCGAAGACGGTGTTCGCCACGCACTGCATTACAGCTATGAGCGCTTAATCAAGAAAGTGAAGCGTAAACATATGCGCCGTGCTGAGTATGAGAAAACCATGCTTATGCTAAGCGGTACGCTGGACTATAGCGGTTTTGAGCGCACCGATGTGGTTATAGAAGCGGTCTTTGAAGACTTGGATCTTAAGCAAAAAATGGTGGCTGACATTGAAGAGCACGCAAGTGAGTCGACTATTTTTGCTACCAACACCAGTTCATTGCCTATCACGCAAATTGCGGCTAAGGCAAAGCGACCGGAACAGGTTATTGGTCTGCATTACTTCTCTCCGGTCGACAAAATGCCGCTGGCAGAAATCATTACCCACGAGGGGACCTCTGATAAAACCATTGCGACCACGGTGGCATTGGCGAAAAAACAAGGTAAGACACCTATTGTGGTAAAAGACGGCGCTGGTTTTTACGTAAACCGTATTTTGGCGCCTTATATGAATGAGGCGGCGCGCCTGATGCTTGCTGGTGAGCCTATTGAAAAACTGGATAAAACCTTAGTTAAGTTCGGCTTCCCAGTCGGGCCCATGACTCTTTTAGATGAAGTGGGTATTGATGTCGCGGCAAAAGTGGCACCAATTTTGGTTAACGAATTGGGCGACAGATTCGAAGCGCCGCAAGCCTTCGAAAAGCTGATTGATGACGACCGTAAAGGTAAGAAGAACCAGAAGGGTTTCTACAAGTACGGTAAAGGCGTTAAAGGTAAGCCGGTTGATACATCCGTTTATTCGCTATTGGGTGTTGATCCTAACGAGAGTAAATCAGCAGAAGATATCGTCGATATTTGTTTGCTACCGATGTTGAATGAAGCTGTTTACTGCTTGCAAGAAGGCATTATTCGTAGCCCGCGTGACGGCGACATAGGCGCTATTTTCGGTATTGGTTTTCCGCCATTCTTAGGTGGACCGTTCCGCTATATGGACAGCCAGGGGATTGGTAGCATTGTCGCTAAATTGGAAGCTTTAGCGTCAGAAAGAGGCGAGCGCTACACACCAGCACCACTGCTAAAAGAAATGGCAAAAAACGGCGAGCGCTTTTACTCTTAAGTGAACGTTTAAACGTCAACCACGTCTGCTGTATGTTGCTTGATAAATTCAATAAAACTATCAGCAGGCATTGGTTTCGCGTAATAAAAGCCTTGGATGTATTCGCATTCAAGGCTTTTTAATTGCTCAAGCTGAGCTTCAGATTCAACCCCTTCTGCAATGACTTTCAGACCCAGGTTATGAGCCATACCAATAATCGACGCAACCATACTGCGGTCTTTTGAGCTTGTCGTGATGTCATCGATAAAGGCTTTGTCTATTTTTAAGCTGTCCATAGGGAAGCGCTTAAGGTAAGCCAGTGACGAATAACCCGTTCCGAAGTCATCAAGAGCCAGTTTAACTCCCATATCGGATAGGTTTTCCATCATAATAATGGCTCTCTCGGGGTCACTCATGACCATGCCTTCGGTTATTTCAAACTCAACGTGGCGTGGGGGCAATGACTCCTGGCGCAATATACTTTCTATCTGCAAAGCCAGTCCAGACTGCATAAACTGACGAGCTGACAGGTTAATAGCAATGGTTTTGGGCGCGCCCGGGTACTGCATAAAGACCCTCATATCTTGACATGACTGGCGCAGTACTTGTTCGCCAAGTTCAATAATCAGGCCTGTTTCTTCAGCCAGAGGAATAAAGTCAGCTGGACTTATCTGAGAGCCATCATCACTATTTATTCTTGCCAGCGACTCTATACCGGCAATGTGCCCAGTATGAACCTCAACCTTTGGTTGATAGTAAACTTCAACGCCATTATTTTTCAAAGCTGCACGCAGTTGGTTTTCCAGTTTCAGCCGTTGCACGGCATTTTCGTTCATCGACTGACTGAAAAATTGATAGCAGTTTCCACCGCGCTGTTTGGCGTGGTACATGGCCATATCGGCCTTTTGTAGGAGCTCTTGCGAGGTAATGCCGTCGTGTGGAAATAGAACAATACCAATAGAGCTACCAATAACAATATCTTGATTATTAACGGAATAGGGTTCAGCGATGGTTCTGTTTATCTTGTGCGCTAAGTCACCGATAAGGTGCAAGTCGGTGCTGTCTTCAATCAGCAAGCCGAACTCATCACCACCCAGTCGGTACAGTGTGTCCTGCCGCCGACTAATATCCATAAGCCGCTCAGCAACCAGGCAGAGCAAGTCATCACCAACTTCATGTCCCAGCGAGTCGTTGACCTTTTTAAAATCGTCTAAGTCAAATAGTAACAGGGTGTGAGAGACTTTCTTACGCACTAAGTTTGAGTGACTCACCTGAAAGTAAGAGCGGTTTGGCAGACCGGTTAAGGTATCCGTATTGGAAAGGCGTCTTAGCTCGCTCTCGGTGCGCTGGCGCTCCGTAATATCAGAAAAGCTGGCGACGATGAAAGACAAAGCGCCTTCGTCATCATGAACGGCATCCAGGGTAAGCTCTATTAAGAACTCACTACCGTCAGCTTTAATGTCGGTTAACTCTCCACGCCAGGTACCTTCTTTTATGACCGTGCGTTTAATTTGGTTAGTAAACTCTTCAGAATAAAGATCAAGGTGGAAGCTTTTTCCCAAAGCTTGCTCACGGGGGTAGCCTAAAATGCGCTCAAAAGCCTTGTTTACTTCTACCTTCTTGAAAAAGCGGTCGAAAATACAAATGCCATCGGAAATGTTGGTAATAGAAGCTGCCAACATATCAATTCGGTCTTGCGAGCTAACTAAGCTGCTAACGTCGCTGAGCGTGCCATGCATGACATCGACGCCGTTTTGCTTCTCGATCCTGCCTTGATCCAATACCCAAAGCCAGGCGCCGTTATTGTTTATTCGATAGGAACACTCGTAATATTCCGTTTGCCCATTTACATGGTTATCTATTGCCTCTTGTAAGCGGTTAACGTCACCTGGGTGAATATTTGATGAAGTGTTTTCCGGTGACTTAAGGCGACGACCATCGACCGGAAACGCAGGGCAGTCTGGCCAAATATACTGCCTCAATAGTTCACCTGTAGAGAGGTTCCACTGCCAATACTGGCTGCGACTGAACTGAAGCGCTTTTGCCTGACCATTCAGTGACGTAGTAAGGTTCGTTAGTTGCTTGAGCTTAAAACGATAGAGGACAATGGTAATACCAAGAGCGAGTAAAGCGACAATGCTATACCCCAAAATTGCGTAGGGAGTTGTCCAAAAAGAATGAGTGATGCTATAGCTTGTTTCATTCTGTGCGTACCAGTTCTCTCCGTTTAAAGAGGCCTGAGCAGTAAGCTGATAGGTGCCTGGAAATGGCTGGTTCAGTTGTAATGGCAGTTCGCTATGTTGAATGTAAGACCATGCAGTTTGATTCTTATCGAGCTTGTAGCGATAGGTGAGTGTGTTACCGACTCTGGAAAACGGTAACGAAAACCAAGCTTCTGCCGCACCGCCCGAAGGCTTAATATCTATGGCAAGGGAGGCGTTTTTTAGCGGCAGCGCCGGGTTTATTTTTTTTCTTTCAGATATTTCAGAAAACGGATTAATGGCATAAGCATTGTTTTCTGAATGTAGCCACAATGTCTCGCCTAAACGAGTGAGCCAAAATGAATCATTTATGTTTAGGCCGTAGTCAAGGCGTTGCCATTCGCTTTCCACCGTATTGTATTTATACAGCTGGTGTGTTTTCGTCAACAAGAAGATATCGTCAGAGTAGGCTTCGATATCAGCAACGTTTTCAATGCTTACCGGCGACTCTGCGATAGTTATAATTTCTTTTTTTATAAAGTCGTAATTAACCATTCCCAAGTCAGACTGTATCCAGTACTGATGTTCGCTTGTCTGAGTATAGCTACCCGTTCTCTTTAACGATTCTGGTAAATGAGATTTGATACTATCAGGCAAATGGTTAGGGACAGTGTAGTGTTTTAATATCGCTGGCGCATAAGAATTTGGTATTTCGACGAGCCCATTCGACGAGGTTGCCAGAAACAGGTCACCGTTATTAGAAAACTCAATTTTCCCCGTGGCTGGGCTTTGCGTTAATTGCGCTAACTGTTTGTTACTGTAACTGTAGAGCCCTTGTTCGGTGGCTATGAATAATTGGTTATCGTGCCTTTCAATATCGGTAACGACCGCTTTTAGCTCATTAATTCGTTGTGGGGTTTGAACGCTGCGAAGCTCATTATTAAGTAACCTCAACCCGCTATTGGTCGCTAGCCAAAATGCGCTTTCAAACCATGTTATTGCTTTAACTTCAGAGGCATCTATAGTGTCTGATATGGGGTTGCTCTTTGTTACTGAGAAAACGTTATCGGAGTAACCATCCCATACATAGATACCTCCGGAGCCGCTGCTCAACCAAAACCAGCCACCGTGAAACTCAATAAAGTGGATATTCGTTACTGGTTGCCCGTTATAGTTAAGCGCTTTTTCTTTAAAGTGCTGAGTTTGCGGATTGAATGTGAGCAGGCTCTCAGAGGTTCCGATAAATAACAGGCCATCCTGTCCTTTAGTGAAGGTGTTCACTTTGAAAGCGGTTGTGTCATGCTTTGGAAAAAGGGTTGAAGTCCATTCACCGTTTTTTTGAAGACGCCATAAACGATGATCTGTAGTCGTCCATAAAGAATTGCCAATAGTTAATAGGGTGCCTGAACCGGCATGGTTAACTGCATCGATGTTCAGGCCATTGATATTGTCTAGGTCAACACCGTCGTACCGGGCTAAACCCTTGGCGGTTGATAGCCATAGAAAGCCTTGAGGACCTATTTCGATGTCGCGAATATAATTGCTGGGTAGACCATTGGCAGATGACAGGAACCTAACACCCTCTGGTTGAAGGTCCAGCGTAGAGGTAGGTTGAGCCATTAGCTGACTCGTGAATGAAAGCAAAAAGAATACTGCGGCGTTGGCCCACGCCCTCGTATACAAAGTAAATGTCACAGAGTACCCAGTAGGCCGCTAAAACGGCTCTTTTTGTTAATATGCTGTTAAGTTATCGGTTTGATAACCCGCTGTCAAAGCCTATTTTACTTGGCTTGCTAGCTTGTTTGAAGCCTCAACCAACCTGAATTTTGTGACAATTTTTGTCGTATGTCAGTCAGCCAGTCGGTTAATTGATAATTATCAAGTGCGTCCAGTAATCTGAGCTGGCGGTTAAATGATGTGTCACCCAATTGAATAGCACCCCATAAGCGTTGACTCTTAACCCGAAGGTTTCTGTCGCGTGTGCGTATTTGTTGTTGAAGAACCGCCTTGGTGTGGTGCCACACCTTCAGAGTGGTTGTGTCTAGTTGACTGAATAGCTTTTCAAGGCTGTCTGAAACTTCGCCAAATAAGGTGTCGGTTGATGCACTATTGGATTGAACGAAAAATAAAATGCCGGGTAGACGCTGAATAGGAAAGTATTGACTACCCGCCGCATAACCTAACTGTTTCTCGGTGCGGATATCATGAAAGAACGCTTGATGTACTAACTGCTGAAGTAACATATAGCAAATTTGCTCTCGCTCACTGTCATTGTTGCCTTGCTGATAAAGTAAAATAGCGTTATCAGGATGAGAGCAGGGAACCTCAAGTTCTTGGTTAGAAAATTCGCTGACTTTTTTAACCGAATCTCTGTCTTTTTGTGCCGGGCGCTCAGTGGGCAAGTTTGCCTGAATAAGTTCAGCAAGTTCGTGCGCTTGACGCGTTTGCCAGTCTCCGTGCATAAAGGCTTTTATATACACTGGCTCGAACATTCTCTCTAATGCTTGAGTAAACTCACGAAAAGATAAAGCAGAGAGCTGGTTGGCAAGCTCGGGCAGCCTAAAAAGTCCAGGTTGTAATTGCTGATTGAGCTCTGCGAAAAGCTTGTTTAAAGGTTGATTTTGATGCGCAGATTGCCAGTTGGCAACTAGGGTTTGCTTTATATCTCGGAAACGACGGTGCGCAAATTTAAGCACTAAGGCGCGTTTCATTAAATGTGACATTAACGGAAGTTGCCCCTCTGACAATCCCGTTGTGTGAATAACAATACCTTGCTGAGTGGGGTAAATATTAAAATGCAGCCCGGCAACTTCAGCGTCATAAAGATCATCATTTAAGGCGTCTATAATGAGTTCAGACCAAAGTCGGGCAATTGCGAAGTAATAAGCTGAACTGGTTACTGCAGGTAATTTCAATGCTAAATAAATATGCCCCTTAGGTACGCGGAACTCGGTATCTTGCAAGTGCCACAGCTCCATCAAATCGGAACTTGAAATGCATTCCGGCAGTAACGTCTCGTTTTCTAGTGGTTGCGGGTGTAACCGGTCATTTATAAAACGGTTGCGCTCGGGCAGTTTGGCGATGAACTCTGCGGGTGTTTGACTAAGCTTCGTTAATTGCGACTCAGTGAGTTTTTCTACGCTGTATTGAGTATTGTAAATAGGCGCTTCCCGATCGGTTTTGACATCAGGAGCGATTAACGTAATACGACTGTGTTTTGGCGTCATTAACGTCAGTAATTTTTCAGCGTAAGCATTATTAAGCTCATCCATTCGATAGTCACCGTAAATGGTGTCTTCCAAACTATAATGAAAAGCGTTGATGCTTAATTGGCTGGCTAATTCACCGACGGGCGTTGGCTCCTGATAAAGAAAGCTTAACTCAGACGTAATTTTTCTTTCTTGATAACGCCAGTCTTCTATTCCCTCGGTTTTCACCTTTCGCAAGTAAGCAAAAACCCATTGCAGTATGGTGTCGATATTTTTTCGACCCGATAGGGTTAGCTGAATGTTGACATTAAAGTCTTTAAAGTTGCTACCGCTAATCCCTCCGCCAGCAGATAAAGAGTTTATCCAGCCTTTGTCGCGTAAGCAGTTAAATAAACTGCCGGGACCTTCGTACCCGACAATATGCGCAATAAAACTGGTGGTTTTGTTTCGGTAATCCTGGTCAATGCCTGGTAACGGAAAGGTGAGAATAAGGCGGTAGGCATCTTTTAATGGTTTTACCTGAATGAAAAGGCCTTTTTGTTCCTCAGTATACAGAGGTTCAGTTATGGCCGTTTTTGGTTGTGCATGATTTTGAAAGTCAGAAAAATGACGAGTCGCGATAGCCTCTAGTTCTGTCAACGATTGTGGACCGGCAAGTACCAGCTGCATTCGATTTGCGCTGAAATGAGACTCATAAAAGCGCTTAAGCTTCTGTTGTAAAGTACCGTGCTCATCATCTTTTAAGGTATTTAAGTTTCCAACAGAAAACAGAGAAAAGGGATGATCCTGATTAGCCGTCACTTTATGAACCTGATACAGGCGACGTAACTCATCTTTTTGTTTTAAACGAAACTCAGACTCAATGGACTGTTTTTCTTTTTGAATCCACTTATCGGAAAAAAGAGGCTCTTTTAAAATTGAGGCAAAACGCTCAAATGCGGCTTCAAGTGCGTTTGCATTACAGTCAAAGTGGAAATTAGTAAATTCAGTGCCTGTCCAGGCGTTGTGCTGACCGCCATGAGCGCTAAGAAAATCATTGAAGGCGCTGGGCTCAGGGTAAGACTGGCTGCCCATGAAAAACATGTGCTCTAGAAAGTGAGCGAGACCTTGGGTATGCGGCGGATCGTCAAAGTGACCTGCACTGATGGCTATGGAGCCTGCCGCTTTCACGCTATCAGGACAATGGACTAACAGCACTTTAAGTTGGTTATCTAAAACCAAGTGCTGATAGTCACGCTTGTCACTGGGACTTCGGACAACACGGACGAGCTCATCAGTCTTTGAGGAGTTCGCCATAATGCTCCTTAGTTCATATTAGGTTTTTATTGATCGAGAGGCTGATCAAACTGATCTGACTTAGCGAAGTCGCCGCTTAAATCACTTAAACGTTCGTTATTGAAAGTTAAGATCAGTTCTTTACGGTAAACTTTACCTTCGTTCGGGTTCATATTGTACAAGTACACCCAGCGATCTGAGTCGAAGCTGTTTTCAGCGACAGGCTTGCCTAATACGTAAATAACCTGCTCTTCAGTCATTCCGACACGAAGCTTATCAACATCGTCTTGCTCAAGGTAATTGCCTTGAGGAATATCTATTCTGTAAACCATGCTATCGAGCACAGAGCAACCACCTAAGCTCAGCAATGCGGCGATACAAACTGCAAATTTGGTCATGAAATACCTATTTCTCTTTTTTATAACTGTATTTAACTTTTGACGATGATAAACAAAGCAGCCGCTGAACACCAGCACAGTCAGCGACTAACTCGCTAAAAGCTCTTTCGCGTTAGCTTTAGCCATGTCCGTTACACTATCCCCACCCAGTAAGCGGGCAAGCTCTGTGACACGTTCATTGTGACTTAGCGCTGTCACCATAGTTTCTGTTTCGTCATTGTCACTATATTTACTGACCTGGAGCTGGTTGTCAGCTTTTGCAGCAACCTGTGGCAAATGCGTAACGCAAATAACTTGAGCTGTTTGCCCAAGCTCGCGCAGCATTTTTCCAACAATAGCGGCAGTTGGGCCACTGACACCAACATCGACTTCGTCGAACATCATTGTTGGTACTGACTTTTGGGTTGCTGTCATGACCTGTATGGCAAGGCTAATACGTGAAAGTTCACCGCCCGATGCAACTTTACTGAGAGACTGCAGTGGCTGGCCAGGGTTAGTTGTTACTTCGAACTGAATATCATCGGTACCCAGACGAGACGCTTTTTTATCCGTGTCATGCTCGACATTAATAATAAATCGGCCATGAGGCATATTGAGCTCATGCATTGATTGTGTAATTTTCTTACTGAGTTCATCTGCCGCCTTTTCACGGCTGCTAGAGAGTTTCTGTGCTAACTCCCGGTAATCGGTTTCCGCCTGTTGGCGATCAGAATCAAGCTGCTCAAGGTTTTTATCAGCATTCACAATATTATCGAGTTCGGCGTTCAGCTTTTGATGGTGTTGCCATAAGTCAGCAGCTGCAACCTGATGCTTTTTCGCTAAGCTAATAGCTTTGCTTAACCGCTCTTCAACAATGTCGAGCTCAGCGGGGTCAAGCTCGAGTTCATCCTGATAATGCCTCAGTTCGAGCGCGGCTTCCTCAATATGGACTTTGGCTTGCTCTAATAGTTGGCAAACAGGCTTTAACTGCTCATCGATATCCGCAGCTTCCTCTAGTCGCTGATTCGCCGAAGAAACCAGTCCTGTTGCATTGTTATGCTCACCCTCGTAAAGCGCACTGAGTGAAAAAGCACTGGCTTCCATGAGGTATTTACTGTGACTTAACTTTTTATGGCGTTGTTCGAGCTCTTCAAATTCACCTTCGGCAATAGCAAAGTCATTCAATTCTTCGACTTGGTATTCGAGCAATTGTCGCTGTGCTTCGAGTTCGTCTTGTTGTTGAACATAGTGTTTATATTCTTTTTCAAGCTCGAACCATTGACGGTATTGCGTTGCAACCTCTGACAGTAACCCTGTGTGTCTTGCGTAGTTGTCGAGCAGTTCTAACTGGTGCTCTTCTTTCAATAATAGTTGGTGTTCATGCTGCCCGTGGATATTAACTAATAGTGGTGCCAGTGACTTTTGTTGGGTGAGCGCAACTGGGGTGCCGTTTATCCAGGCTTTTGAACGACCGTCACGCTGAATGACACGTCGTAGAATACAGTCTTCTTCTGCATCAAAGTCATTGTGGTTAAGCCACTGGGCTGCAGGGCTGTTTGGCTCTACGGTAAAAACAGCGCTTATTTCCGCTTTGTCCTCGCCTGGTCGTACCCAGTTAGCATCAGCCCTGGCACCTAAACATAAGCTTAAAGCGTCTAAAGCAATAGATTTACCTGCACCGGTCTCACCAGTGATAGCGGTCATGCCTTTTGAAAAGTCGATATCCAGAGACTTAACGACAGCAAAATTGCGGATGTGTAACTGAGCTAACATAAATGCACCTTATTGACATGTACGTATAAAAGTACTGTTGTTTTGTACAGTTTATACAGTATTTATACAGTACTATTTTGTTATTGCAAGCTCAGTATGAAATTTCTTCTAAAAAAGTCGGCTGCCCCAGCCAAGTTTGTTTCGTAATACGTGGTAATAATTGTGATCAACCGGGTGAATCATTTTCAGCGTATGGTCATGCTTTTTAAGCACAATGTCGTCGCCCGGGTGTACAGCCATACGCACATGCCCGTCACAACTAATTTGCAATAGGTCGTTGTCGTAAGCTGCGCGCAGTCGAATATGGCTTTCGCCATCAACAACAATAGGGCGGCTACTTAATGTGTGAGGAAACATAGGAACCAGAGTCATCGCATTGAGGTTAGGGTGTAATATGGGGCCGCCTCCGGATAGAGAGTAGGCGGTGGAGCCTGTCGGTGTGGCGCAAATTAATCCGTCAGAGCGCTGACTAAAAACAAAATGGTCATCAATGTAGAGCTCGAACTCTATCATGTGGGCGACTTTGTCAGAATGCAGAACAATTTCGTTAATGGCGCGTCCTGCACCTGCTGGAGAACCGTTGCTAATCACTTCGGCAGAAAGTAGAAAACGCTTTTCAACGCGGTATTCGCCTTCTAAAACGTTAAGCAAGTGGGTCATTACTTCGTCAGGGTCCAGGTCAGTCAGAAAGCCTAAATTACCCCGGTTCACACCAATGACTCCAATGTCATGTTCGCAGAGCGCTCTTGCTGCACCTAACATATTACCATCACCACCAACGACAACGGCAATGTCAGCCCACTCTCCAAGCTCTGCTAAGTTTATGGTTTTGATTTTACCAGACTCAAGTAGCTTTTGAGGTAACTGTTCAGCAGTGCGGGACTCAAGTGCTATGTCATAGCCACGTTCGTTTAGTGCCGTCGTTACCGTTTCTAAAGTGAGTTGTGTGCCGCGGTCATTGACCTTGCCGAGTAAGCCAATTCTCTGAAATGCGCTCATAATGACAGTTCCTGTGGTTTAGGCTGTTTACGCTACGATCAGGTGGAAAATTTATCAAGTCATAGAAAGCCCCTTGAAAGTAAAAAACTTGCCCCCATTAACTTGGCAACCTCAATTTAAACCGGACTGAAGAGAGTCAAATATGGCGGATAAGAAAGACCAACAGACTGAACAGAATGTTGACCAGACGGTCGAGCAACAGCAAGCAGAGCAGCAGGCTGCACAAGCGGCGGAAGAAGCGATGCAACAGGACACAACAGCTGCGGAAGCAGAAACAGCAGGCACATCTGCCGACCAAACTGACAAAATTGCCGAGCTTGAGCTGGCACTGAGTAAAGCTGAAGCACAGGCGAAAGACCAGCGTGAGTCGGTGTTGCGTACGCAGGCTGAAATGGAAAACGTACGACGTCGTGCAAGCCAGGACGTGGAAAAAGCGCATAAGTTCGCGCTAGAGAAGTTCGCCAATGAATTGCTAACGTCCGTGGATAACCTGGAAAGAGCACTGCAACTAGCCGACCAGCAAGACGAGTCGAGCCGCAATTTTATTGAAGGTATTGAGCTGACTTACAAGAGTCTGACCTCAACCCTGGAAAAGTTTGGTGTGAAAGCGGTAGGAGAAGAAGGCGAAGCCTTTAACCCTGATTTGCACCAGGCCATGTCGATGCAAGAGTCTAGCGAGCACTCAAATAACACCATTATGGCTGTCATGCAGAAAGGCTACGAACTAAATGGCCGCTTGCTGCGTCCCGCTATGGTTATGGTTGCGCGTAATTCGGACTCGGGCGTCGATACGAAAGCATAAAGATTAATCAAATATCCTTACATAGGGTGTTGAAATCAAAATAAAGAGACCCCAAATAAGGGGTAACGAAACAAATTTCATGAATCTGGAGTTGGAGACGAATCATGGGCAAAACAATTGGTATTGACTTAGGTACAACAAACTCTTGTGTTGCTGTACTAGACGGCGGCAAAGCACGCGTTATCGAAAACGGTGAAGGTGACCGCACAACCCCTTCAGTGGTTGCATTTACTGACGACGGCGAGATTTTGGTGGGTTCACCAGCAAAACGCCAAGCAGTAACTAACCCGAACAAAACTTTATTCGCAATTAAGCGTTTAATTGGCCGTCGTTTTCAGGACGACGAAGTCCAGCGCGATATTGGCATTATGCCTTATAAAATCGTTAAAGCGGACAATGGCGACGCTTGGGTAGAAGTGGATGGCGATAAAAAGGCACCACCACAAATTTCTGCAGAAGTTCTGAAGAAAATGAAGAAAACCGCAGAAGAGTTCCTGGGCGAGAAAGTAACAGACGCCGTTATTACTGTCCCTGCATACTTTAATGACGCTCAGCGTCAGGCAACGAAAGACGCAGGTAAAATCGCAGGCTTAGAAGTTAAACGTATCATCAACGAGCCGACCGCTGCTGCATTAGCCTACGGTATGGACAAGAAGTCTGGCGACAATGTCATTGCGGTTTATGACTTAGGTGGTGGTACCTTCGATATCTCTATCATCGAAATTGATGAAGTTGAAGGCGAGCACACGTTTGAAGTATTAGCGACTAACGGTGACACGCACTTAGGTGGTGAGGACTTTGATAACCGCTTAATCAACTACTTAGTTGAGCAGTTTGAAAAAGACCAGGGCATTGATCTGCGTAAAGATCCATTAGCAATGCAGCGCTTAAAAGAAGCGGCAGAGAAAGCAAAAATTGAACTGTCATCGGCACAGCAGACCGAAGTGAACCTGCCTTATATTACGGCAGACAACACCGGTCCTAAGCACATGGCAATTAAAGTAACTCGTGCGAAGCTTGAGTCACTGGTTGAAGACTTAATTACTAAGTCACTAGAACCGGTTAAGCAGGCATTGGCAGATGCAGACCTGTCAGTAAGCGACATTAACGACATTATTATGGTCGGTGGTCAGACTCGTATGCCGAAAGTGAGCGCTGCGGTTACTGACTTCTTTGGCAAAGAGCCACGTCGTGACGTGAACCCGGATGAAGCTGTTGCAGTGGGTGCTGCGGTTCAAGGTGGTGTCTTGTCAGGTGATGTAAAAGACGTACTGTTATTGGATGTATGTCCGCTGTCACTGGGTATCGAAACCATGGGCGGTGTAATGACTAAGTTGATTGAGAAAAACACCACGATTCCAACCAAAGAATCGCAAACGTTCTCAACAGCTGAAGACAACCAGTCTGCGGTAACTATCCACGTTATCCAGGGTGAACGTAAGCGCTCAGCCGATAACAAGTCACTGGGTCAGTTTAACTTAGAAGGTATCCGCCCGGCAGCGCGTGGCGTACCGCAAATCGAAGTCACGTTCGATATTGATGCAGACGGTATCTTGCACGTATCGGCGAAAGACAAAGACACGGGTAAAGAGCAGAAGATCACCATTAAAGCGTCTTCTGGTCTGGATGAGTCTGAAGTCGATAAAATGGTGAAAGACGCAGAAGCCCACGCTGAAGAAGATAAGAAGTTCGAAGAGATGGTGCAGGCGCGTAACCAAGCTGACGGCTTAGTTCACGCAACTCGTAACCAGCTGAAAGAAGTTGGTGACGCTCTGTCTCAAGAAGACAAAGACGCCATCGAGAAAGCGTGTGAAGAACTTGAGCAAGCAGCCAAAGAAGGCGACAAAGAAGCCATCGATGCGAAGTCTCAAGCTCTGATGGAAGCGTCTCAAAAATTGATGGAAGCCGCTCAACAGCAGCAAGCTCAGCAAGGTGCTGAAGGCGCAGCCGGTGGTGAGCAGTCTTCGTCAAAAGCAGATGACGACGTTGTCGATGCTGAATTTGAAGAAGTCAAAGACGACGATAAGAAGTAAGCACTAAGGCAACTTCGCTAATCAACACGGGTGTTGCCGCAAGGTAATGCCCGTGTATTCGTATCAGAGTAGGACAGAAGACGTAACATTATGGCGACACAAGATTTCTATCAAATTCTTGGGGTCTCAAAAGACGCCAGCGATCGTGATATTAAAAAAGCATACAAGCGTATGGCGATGAAATATCACCCGGATCGCACCAAAGGCGATAAAGACCTCGAGTTAAAGTTTAAAGAGATAAAGCAAGCCTACGAGGTCTTATCTGACCCGCAGAAGCGCCAGATGTATGACCAATATGGGCACGAAGCCTTCGAACAGGCACGTCAGGGCGGTGGCGGCCCGGGCGCCGGCGGATTCGGCGGTGGTGCCGATTTTGCTGATATTTTTGGTGATGTATTCGGTGATATTTTCGGTGGCGGTGGTCGCCGTCAGCAGGCACGTGCGCAGCGTGGCGCGGATTTACGCTACAACCTGGATATGTCGTTGGAAGAAGCGGTACGTGGTAAAACTGTTGAGTTAAAAATTCCAACCTTGGTTGAATGTGAAGACTGTGACGGTAGTGGTGCCAAGAAAGGCAGCAAACCGCAGACCTGTGGTCATTGTCACGGAGCGGGTCAAATTCAGATGCGCCAGGGCTTTTTTGCTGTCCAGCAAACCTGCCCACAATGCCGCGGTAAAGGTACTATTATCAGCGATCCATGCCGCACGTGTCATGGACAGGGCCGCAAAGAGGAAACTAAGACCTTGTCGGTTAAAATTCCGGCCGGCGTGGATACCGGCGATCGCATTCGCTTAGCCAATGAAGGTGAAGCGGGTGAGAACGGCGCTCCAGCAGGGGACTTATATGTTCAGGTGCATGTCCGTGAACACCCAATTTTTTCTCGCGACGGTAATAACCTGTACTGCGAAGTGCCGGTAAGCTTTACAAAAGCCGCGTTAGGTGGAGACATTGAAGTGCCAACGCTGGATGGCAAAGTGAAGCTAAAAGTGCCAAAAGAAACGCAGACCGGAAAACATTTCCGCATGCGTGGCAAAGGCGTGAAATCAGTAAGAACTGGTGCCGTTGGTGATCTTATTTGTAAGGTGGTTATAGAGACACCTGTGAACCTTTCGGCCAAGCAGCGTGAAATGCTTGAGGAGCTGGAAGAATCTATGGGAACCGGCGACGAAGCTGCCAAGTTTAGACCCAAAGAAAAGGGCTTTTTCGACGGCGTAAAACAGTTTTTTGATGACTTACGCGGATAAATTGGCTATCACTATAGTGTATTAGCTAATGATTGGAGGCAGCGGATGCAGCTTAAAACAGTTTTGTTAGGTATAACAGCAGCAGTGACTCTGGCCAGTTGTGCACAGTCACCAACCGGACGTTCACAGTTGCAGCTCTATCCGAGCAGTGAGTTGAACAAGATGGGTGCTGCCTCCTACGAGGAAATGCGTAAAGAAGGTAAAATCAACCAAGATGAACAGGTTAACGCATACGTGCGTTGTGTTACCGATGCTTTGGTTGAGACTTTGCCGGGTGACTATGCGCAGATGGACTGGGAAGTCACTGTGTTTGATGAACCAACGGTCAATGCTTTTGCACTACCTGGTGGTTATATAGGTGTTTATAACGGCTTGCTGGAAACTGCGGAAAATCAGCATCAGTTAGCGGCGGTTATTGGACACGAAATTGGTCATGTCATTGCTGAACACAGCAATGAACGCATTTCCAGTAATATGCTAGTCGGCTTAGGATTACAGATTGGTGGTGTTATCGCCAGCACTCAAATGGACAGTGATGAAGCTGGCCTGTTAATGGCGGCATTGGGGATTGGTGCTCAAGTCGGTGTACTTTTGCCGTACTCTAGAACGCATGAGTCTGAGTCAGATGAGTTAGGTCTAGAGTATATGGCTGACGCCGGTTTTCAGCTCGACCAAGCGCCGGAATTATGGCGCAATATGAAAGCCGCGTCCGGCGGCTCTGCCCCGCCTGAATTACTGTCAACTCACCCGAATCCAGACACTCGTATTCAGGACTTAGAAGCGCAAATACCCTCGCTTCAAAGCCGGTATCAGCAAGCGGTTGCTGCAGGTAACACGCCTAACTGTCAACGACCTGCATCGCTCGATAAACCTGCTGAGTAATGACCAGGTCCTAAAGTCAGCAAACAAGCGCGGTCTATTATGCCGCGCTTTTTGTTTAAACGGTTATAAGGTATATCAACCGGTTCTTTCCCTTTGTAAAGTGACACACTAGTCTAGCGCCCATTTCTCAGAATAACGGGCAGTAGTATGTTGAAAGTGTGGTTCGCAATTCCGTTTTGGCAGCGCGTGTTAGGGGCATTTGCTGCTGGTATGCTGATTGGTGGCTTAGCACCGGAAGTAGGTGTTGCCTTAAAGCCATTGGGTGACCTTTTTATTAAAGCCATAAAAATGCTCGTGGCTCCATTAATATTCTGTGCCATTGTCAGCGCTATTACTGATCTAAACGATGGCAAAAAATTAGGGCGACTGGGTGTAAAAACCATTGGTTTATTCATGTTCACAGCGGTTATTGCCAGTGCAATAGGTTTGACACTGGCGACCGTTATCGACATTAGCCCGGAAACCGTTTTGACCCCAACTGAACAAAATGAAAAAACCATTCCGAGTGTGTCAGAAGTTTTTCTCAACTTTGTTCCTGATAACCCATTTGCGGCGCTGACAGAAGGTAACGTTCTGCAAATCGTGGTTTTTGCGGCGCTAGTCGGTATTGCCATTCAGCGACTCAGTCAGAAGGCAGAGCCGTTACGTAAGACGATAAAGTCTGGCGCAGAGGTTATGTATGAAATCACTCGCATGGTTTTACAACTGACGCCTGTTGGCGTATTTGGCCTTATGTCCTGGGTTATTGGTGAATATGGTTTTGCAACGCTGCTGCCGCTGGCCAAGTTTGTTGGGGTTATTTATCTTGCGTGTCTTATTCATATAGTAGTTGTCTACGGAGGCTTGGTAAGAACCGCCGGCGGTATGAGTGTACGGGAGTTTTTTAAAGCCGTATTTGATGCTCAGATAGTTGCATTTACGACCTGTAGCTCGTTCGGTTCTCTACCGGCGGCTCACAGAGCGGTAACAGAACGCCTTAAAGTCTCAAAAGACTACGCAAGCTTTGTGTTGCCTCTGGGGGCTACTATAAATATGGACGGTTGCGGTGGTATTTACCCGGCTGTGGCATCCATTTTTATCGCTCAGCTTTATGGTATTCCGTTAGAATGGATGGATTACGGACTCATCATGCTTACCGCAACACTGGCGTCAGTGGGGACAGCCGGGGTTCCCGGTACCGCATTGGTTATGTTGACGGTCACCTTGAACGTTATTGGCTTGCCGCTGGAAGGCATCGCCTTTATTGCAGCCATTGACCGTATTATCGATATGGCGCGTACGCTGACAAATGTCACCGGTGATATGATGGTGTCACGAGTGGTTGCACGTAGTGAAAACCTGTTGCAGGATGACAGCACAGTTAAAACGGAGTCATAACAATGTTAAAAGTGGGTGTTTTGGGTGCGTCCGGGCGCATGGGGCAAGCGGTTGTTACTGCGCTTGGGCAAAGCGAAAAGGCAGAATTGACGGCTGCAATTGTCCGCTCAACCAGTAGCTCTTATGGAAAAGAGCTGGATACCGGCCTCACGTACACGTCATTGCAAAACACCAATGCACAAAACATTGATGTGCTTATTGACTTCTCACTGCCCGAAGCACTGGAAGAGAACTTAACCTATGCTTCGAAAAACCAACTTCCTATTGTGGTGTGCACGACAGGGCTTACGGATGAGCAACAATGCATGCTGGCAATCGCCTCTGAGCAGATTCCTGTACTCTACGCACGCAATACCAGTGTGGGAGTGGCTTTATTAGAGCAGTTAGTTGCATTAGCGAGTGCCGCTTTATCAACAGCTGACATTGAGATATTTGAAGCCCACCATAAACACAAAAAAGATGCCCCCTCAGGTACGGCTATAGCACTTGGGGAGGCCGCCGCAAGTGGGCGTCGTCAAAACTGGAATGAAGTGAACGTCGGCGTTCGTGGTGATGGCGTCAGGCAAGATGACAGTATCGGCTTTTCGGTGATGCGCGCGGGCGATATTATTGGTGAACATCAGGTTACCCTTGCCACAGAAGGTGAGCGTATAGAGTTAGGCCATAAAGTCAGTAATAGAAATACCTTTGCGCAAGGCGCTATCAATGCGAGCTTATGGCTATACGGGCAAAAGCCCGGTAACTATGGTATGCAGGATATACTCGAGCTTAACAAGGTGTTCAGTCAGCTGCTCAAGCAATAAATATAACTGGACGATTTCCGTAAAATTTCGTAGAATAAGTGCAATTTGCCTAAGTCAATTCGGGCAGTTAATTCAGTCAGTTAACGTGCTTTTGGATGTAACAGGCAAAATGCGCGGTTCAGGACGCAAGGCGGGCGAAGTCAAATTATTTGATTCACCCGTTTTTTTATGTACGGAGGTTGCCCTTGAGTATTCTAGCGAGTCAATCCGCTAAACGAGCGATTCTGGTGCTTGCCGACGGGTCCGTTTTTCGCGGAACCGCAATAGGAGCGGAAGGCTCCGCCGTCGGTGAAGTTGTCTTTAATACGGCAATGACAGGCTATCAGGAAATTCTTACCGACCCATCTTATACCGAACAAATTGTTACCCTCACTTATCCCCACATTGGCAATACAGGCACTAACTCAGAAGATCAAGAATCTGATAACGTGTGGGCGAAAGGGTTAATCATTCGTGATCTGGCTATGAAGGCCAGTAACTTTCGAAAAGAAGAAACGCTAAGCGCCTATTTGCAACGTCATAATGTTGTGGGTATTGCCGATATCGACACCCGTCGTTTGACTCGCATTTTACGTGAAAAAGGCGCTCAGAATGGCTGTATTATCGTCGGTGAGCTTGACGAGCAGAAAGCGCTGAAGTTAGCGCAGGAATTCCCCGGGCTTAAGGGTATGGACCTTGCGAAAGAGGTTTGCTGTGACAAACCGTATGAGTGGAAAGGCGGAAGCTGGCAACTTGGCGAAGGTTTCACTCAACCTGAACAGTCAAAGTACCATGTTGTCGCATACGATTATGGCTGCAAACAAAATATTTTAAGGCTGTTGGCTGACCGTAATTGTAAAATAACCGTCGTACCGGCACAGACACCGGCGGAAGATGTTCTGGCAATGAACCCTGATGGCATCTTTTTATCCAATGGCCCGGGCGACCCAGAGCCATGTGACTACGCAATTGAAGCCATAAAAACCTTCCTGGACAAAGATATTCCTATTTTCGGTATTTGTTTAGGTCACCAACTGCTGTCAATTGCCAGCGGAGCGCAGTCCGTAAAAATGAAATTTGGTCACCACGGCGCAAACCATCCAGTTCAAGACCTTAAAACTAAGCAGGTCATGATAACGAGCCAGAACCACGGTTTTGCGGTTGATGAAGAAAACCTGCCGGCGTGTCTTGATGTCACGCATCGCTCATTGTTCGATGGCACTTTGCAGGGCGTTCACCGTAACGATAAACCCGCGTTTAGTTTCCAGGGGCACCCTGAAGCGAGTCCGGGTCCACACGACGCCAGTGAGCTTTTCGACCATTTTATTGAATTAATGCAGGCTAATGCGTAATTCGTTGCTCAATAAGCAATTACGTATAGCGAGAGGATAGACAGAGCGACTTATGCCAAAACGTACCGACATTAAAAGCATTTTGATTTTAGGCGCAGGTCCGATTGTTATCGGTCAGGCGTGTGAGTTTGATTACTCTGGAGCCCAAGCTTGCAAAGCCCTGCGTGAAGAAGGTTACCGAGTTATATTGGTAAACTCGAATCCGGCAACCATCATGACTGACCCGGAAATGGCCGATGCCACTTATATTGAGCCAATTCACTGGGAAGTTTTAGAAAAAATTATTGAGCGCGAGCGTCCTGATGCCATTTTGCCAACAATGGGTGGCCAAACGGCACTGAACTGCGCGCTAGACCTTGATCGTCATGGTGTACTTGAGCGCTATAAAGTAGAAATGATCGGTGCTAATGCCGATGCTATTGATAAAGCAGAAAACCGTGACCGTTTCGACAAAGCTATGAAAGCTATTGGTCTGGAAACACCTAATGCGGAAATGGCGCACAGTATGGAAGAAGCGTTCGATGTGCTGGACCGTTTAGGCTTTCCGTGCATTATTCGTCCGTCTTTCACTATGGGTGGAAGCGGCGGTGGTATCGCGTACAACCGAGAAGAATTTGAAGAAATTTGTCGCCGCGGCTTAGACTTGTCACCGACAAACGAGCTCCTTATCGATGAGTCGCTGCTTGGTTGGAAAGAATACGAAATGGAAGTGGTGCGCGATAAGAGCGACAACTGCATTATCGTGTGTACCATCGAAAACTTCGATGCTATGGGTATTCATACTGGTGACTCCATTACGGTTGCTCCGGCACAAACACTGACCGACAAAGAGTTTCAGATAATGCGTGATGCGGCGATGGCCGTGCTGCGTGAAATTGGTGTTGAAACCGGTGGTTCAAACGTACAGTTCGGTGTTAACCCAGACACAGGGCGTATGGTTATCATTGAGATGAACCCGCGAGTTTCTCGCTCCTCGGCTCTGGCATCGAAAGCAACGGGCTTCCCAATTGCTAAGGTAGCGGCGAAGCTGGCAGTTGGTTATACGCTAGACGAGCTTGAGAACGAAATTACCGGTGGTGTCACACCAGCGTCGTTTGAGCCTGCGTTAGACTACGTGGTCACTAAGATTCCTCGCTTTAACTTTGAGAAGTTTGCAAACTGTAATGACCGTTTAACCACACAAATGAAGTCGGTGGGAGAGGTTATGGCTATTGGCCGTAACTTCCAGGAATCGATGCAAAAAGCGTTGCGTGGCTTGGAACTTGGGGCTGCCGGCTTTGACCCTGTGGTCGACCTGCAGGCAGAAGATGCGCGCTCGAAGGTCATTCGTGAATTGAAAGAGCCGGGCGCTGAACGTATTTGGTACATTGCGGATGCGTTTCGTTTAGGCATGACTGTTCGCGAAGTGTTTGAATTAACACGCATAGACGAGTGGTACCTGATTCAAATTGAAGAGCTTATTAACTTAGAAAAAGAAGTCGACGAATTGGGCTTGGCCGGATTGACCGAAGACGTTATGTCTGTGCTTAAGCGTCGCGGCTTTGCCGATGCTCGCATTGCAGATGTTCTGCACGTAAGTGAGGCTGAAGTTCGAAAAAAACGTCAGCAATACAATATTCACCCGGTTTACAAGCGCGTCGATACGTGTGCAGCGGAGTTTGCTTCAAGCACTGCATACATGTACTCGAGTTACGATGAAGAGTGTGAAGCAGAGCCGTCTGATAAAGAGAAAATCATGGTTATTGGCGGCGGTCCTAATCGCATCGGGCAAGGTATTGAGTTCGATTATTGCTGTGTTCACGCAGCGCTGGCGCTTCGCGATGATGGCTATGAAACCATTATGGTGAACTGTAACCCAGAGACTGTGTCAACCGACTACGACACGTCTGACCGCTTGTATTTCGAGCCTATTACTCTGGAAGATGTACTGGAAATTGTGCGTATTGAGAAGCCCAAAGGCGTTATTGTTCAGTACGGTGGCCAGACTCCTCTGAAACTGGCGCGTGAGCTAGAAGCGAATGGTGTACCTATTATTGGTACGTCGCCAGATGCTATTGACCGGGCGGAAGATCGTGAGCGCTTTCAAACGGCGGTTCGTCGTTTAGGCCTTAAGCAGCCGGAAAACGCCACGGTCACAGGCTTTAATGAAGCTCTGACTGAAGCGAAACGTATTGGTTATCCGTTGGTTGTTCGTCCCTCATACGTTCTGGGTGGCCGGGCTATGGAAATTGTCTACGACGAGACAGATTTGCAGCGTTATCTGACTGATGCCGTAAAAGTATCAAACGATGCGCCTGTATTGCTGGACAAGTTCCTTGATAATGCGATTGAGGTCGATGTCGATGCTATTTGTGACGGCAAGGACGTCCTCATTGGCGGTATAATGCAGCACATTGAAGAAGCCGGTGTTCACTCAGGTGACTCGGCGTGTTCATTACCTCCTTATTCTTTAAGCGATATCATTCAGGCGCAACTACGTGAACAAATGCGTAAATTGGCGTTTGAGCTCAATGTAAACGGCTTAATGAATGCACAGTTTGCTGTAAAAGACGACGAGATTTACTTAATAGAAGTGAACCCTCGTGCGGCTCGTACCGTACCTTTTGTATCTAAAGCAACCGGTGTACCACTGGCGAAAGTTGCAGCACGAGTTATGGTGGGACGCAGTCTTGAAGAGCAGGGCTATGTGAAAGAGATTATTCCACCGTATTACTCGGTCAAAGAAGTGGTTATTCCTTTTGCTAAGTTCCAGGGCGTGGACCCTATTCGAGGTCCGGAAATGCGCTCAACGGGTGAAGTTATGGGCGTTGGTGAAAGCTTTGAAGAAGCCTACGCCAAAGCTAATTTAGGGGCTGGTGAAGCGCTGGCGAAAAAAGGTAAAGCGCTTATTTCAGTGAAAGACAGCGATAAACAGCGTCTTATGGATCTTGCTCGTGGCTTGCTGGCACTAGGGTTTAGCCTTGAAGCAACGCGCGGTACGGCGAAGATGCTTGCAGAAGAAGGTATTGACTGCTCTATCGTCAATAAGCTTCAGGAAGGTCGACCAAATATTGTTGATGCTATAAAGAATGGCGAGTACAGTTATATTATCAACACGGTAGAAGGTCGTCAGGCGATTGAAGACTCTGTTTACATTCGTCGAGAAGCGCTGTTGAATAAAGTGATTTACACCACCACATTAAATGCAGCGTTCGCAACCGTTAAAGCAAACACCGCGGACGACAGAGCTCGGGTTAGCTCAGTACAAGAATTACATAAAAGGGTATCGTTAGTATGAACCAGATTCCAATGACGGAACGGGGCGCTCAGTTGTTAAGAGATGAGCTGAAGCGTTTAAAAACGGTAGAGCGACCTCGCATTGTCGAGGCGATTGCCGATGCACGTGAGCACGGTGACTTAAAAGAGAACGCTGAGTACCACGCTGCGCGTGAGCAACAAGGTTTTTGTGAAGGTCGAATTCAAGAAATTGAATCGAAGCTTTCTAACGCTCAAATCATTGATGTCACTAAAGTACCTAATAACGGTAAAGTGATTTTTGGTGCAACAGTTACAGTGTATAACACCAAGACTGATGAAGAGGTTACTTATAAAATTGTTGGTGATGATGAAGCGGATATTAAGTCGAACCTTATTTCCGTTAACTCTCCAATTTCTCGTGCCTTAATTGGTAAGGAAATCGATGATGTTGCAACAGTAACGACACCTAATGGTGAAGTTGAGTACGAGGTTGTTGCAGTAGAGTACAAGTAACTCCTTAAATTTATTGATATTTTTAAAAGGCTGGAAACTTAAGTTTACCAGCCTTTTTTATTTTTTAGCCTTGTTTTTGGTTGTTTTTCCACCGTCTTGCTGTATATTTCCGCACCCATCACTAACTGTTAACATAAATAAAACAAAGAAGCTAAACGATGGACACGGAAGCCCCGGGGTTTGACCCTCTCTCCTATACTCAAGTTGACGACTTATCCGTTACAGAATGTTTTGAAAAGCTGAAATTGGTTTCAAACAAGTCTACCTATAAAGATGTGGCTATTTGGCTCGGCAAAACACAGATGGACTACAATAATTGGCGTCGCAGTGGCAAGCTGCCTTGGTTTGAGATTATTCGGGCGTTACTCAGAGAAGGTATATCGCTGGACTGGTTCTTCGCGCCTGGACAAGAGTTAAGTAAACCACAGTATGTCTATAGTTCTGCTGACTACACCAAAGCAAGTGTCCGGGAGCACGAGCAATGGCAAAGATTTAACTTTCTGAATGCTCACCGAAGAGTCAGGCCATTATTGGAAAAATACCAACTAGAGAGCAGCAGAAAAGCCGAAGCCTTTCTGCTGGAGTGCTACCTATTGTCTAAAGACAACTTTCTGAATAAAGAACAGGCGGTCGAGCTTATTGCTCGCGCACTGGCCATGGACCCTCCCAAGACGGAGGAGCTGAGTTAACTTAACGGCGAGGTAGTTTTATCTGAGGCTCTTCGGCCTGTTTATACAGAATTTGAGTTTTACCAATAATTTGCACTTGCTCAGCGTCGGTATGCTGAACAATAGTTGCCATAATTTGCTGGCGTAACTCTTTGTCTTCTTCTGGCACCTTTATCTTAATGAGCTCATGGTGTTCAAGTGCTTGCTCTATTTCGGCAATAACACCTTCGGTTAATCCGTTTGCGCCTAATAACACAACAGGCTTTAACGGGTGAGCCAGTCCTTTCAAAAACTGCTTTTGTTTATTTGTTAATGACATTTGCTAATATTCCGGTTTACGACTTGAATTTTTGGTATTGTAACGCCAGATAAGGTGTTCTAGCCAGTTAATTGAGGAAACTTCGGTAAATCATGGGAAAAAAGCGCAGTGTCAGTAGTCAGCGTTGGCTGAAAGAGCATTTTGATGACCATTTTGTGCAAAAAGCGCAAAAAAAAGGCCTGCGTTCTCGGGCGGTTTTCAAACTGGAAGAAATTCAGCAGAAAGATAAGTTGATCAAAAAAGGCCAAACTGTCGTTGATCTAGGGGCTGCTCCCGGCGGTTGGTCACAATACGTTGCTGACTATTTCAATGGCGACGGGCAAATTATCGCCTGCGATATTTTACCGATGGACCCAATCGCTGGTGTCGATTTCCTTCAGGGCGACTTTCGTGAAGAATCTGTACTGGAGGCGTTAACCGACAGAATTGGTGGCAAGAACGTCGATGTTATATTGTCGGATATGGCGCCAAATATGAGTGGTAATGGCACGGTTGATCAAGCACGCTCTATGTACTTAGTAGAGCTAGCTTTGGATATGTGTCACCAAGTATTGAAACCTGGCGGCCATTTTGTCGTCAAAGTATTTCAGGGGCAAGGGTTCGAAGAGTTCCTGAAAGATGCAAGAGCCGCTTTCAAAACGGTCAAAACACGTAAACCAGATTCTTCTCGGGCTCGTTCCAGAGAAGTCTACTTGGTAGCGACACATTATAAAGTATAGTACCCTGTTGGGTAGTGATTTTAATAGAGGTAATAGGCTTTGAGCGATATGGCAAAGAATCTCATCTTGTGGCTGGTAATAGCCGTTGTGCTGATGAGCGTTTTTCAGAGCTTCAGTCCAAGCGAATCGTCGTCTTCAACCATGGCGTACAACGAGTTTGTAAGTCAGGTTAACAATGGCAACATTCGCAAGGCTGAATTTGGTGATGACGGACGCACGATTTCAGGGGTAACTCGAAACGGACAATCTTATAAAACGGTTGTTCCAACCCAGTACGATCCAAAAATCCTGGACGATTTATTGGCGAACGACGTTCAAACACAAGGTACTCCTCCTGAGGAGCAAAGTATTCTTGCGTCAATTTTCATCTCATGGTTCCCAATGTTACTGCTTATTGGTGTGTGGATATTCTTCATGCGTCAAATGCAAGGCGGCGGTGGTAAAGGCGCCATGTCGTTCGGTAAGAGCAAGGCCCGTTTAATGAGCGACGAGCAAATAAAAACGACGTTCAAAGACGTGGCTGGTTGCGACGAAGCCAAAGAAGAAGTAACCGAGTTGGTTGACTACTTAAAAGATCCATCGAAGTTTCAACGATTGGGCGGCAAAATCCCGAAAGGCGTGCTAATGGTTGGCCCTCCTGGTACCGGTAAAACCTTGCTGGCGAAGGCGATTTCAGGCGAAGCCAAAGTACCATTCTTTAGTATTTCGGGTTCTGACTTCGTTGAAATGTTTGTCGGTGTTGGTGCCTCGCGTGTTCGCGATATGTTCGAGCAAGCGAAAAAGTCAGCACCATGCATCATCTTTATTGATGAGATAGATGCGGTCGGCCGTCAACGTGGCGCAGGCCTGGGCGGCGGTCATGACGAGCGCGAGCAAACACTGAACCAAATGCTGGTTGAAATGGACGGTTTTGAGGGTAACGAAGGTATTATTGTTATTGCCGCTACTAACCGTCCGGACGTACTTGACCCTGCATTACTCCGACCTGGGCGTTTTGACCGTCAGGTTGTGGTGGGGCTACCAGACGTTCGCGGCCGTGAACAAATTCTGAAAGTACATATGCGCAAAGTACCTTTAGGTGATGATGTTAAACCAGAGCTAATCGCTCGCGGTACACCAGGCTTCTCAGGCGCAGATTTAGCGAACTTAGTGAACGAAGCTGCCTTGTTTGCTGCACGTGGTAATAAGCGTGTCGTTGCAATGGAAGAGTTCGATAAAGCAAAAGACAAAATCATGATGGGCGCGGAACGTCGCTCAATGGTCATGACCGATGATGAAAAAGCGATGACTGCATATCACGAAGCAGGTCACGCGATTGTCGGTCGTTTAGTGCCGGAGCACGACCCTGTTTATAAAGTATCTATCATTCCACGCGGTCGTGCGTTGGGTGTGACTATGTACTTGCCGGAACAAGACCGTGTCAGTCACAGCAAGCAACACTTGGAAAGCATGATTTCAAGCTTGTTTGGTGGTCGCTTGGCCGAAGCCATTATTTATGGCGATGAAAAAGTCACAACCGGCGCTTCTAATGACATTGAGAGAGCGACAGAAATTGCTCGTAAAATGGTGACTCAGTGGGGCTTATCGGAAAAAATGGGGCCACTGCTTTATGCTGAAGACGAAAACGAGGTGTTCCTTGGTCGTCAGGTGACACAGCATAAGAATATGTCTGATGACACAGCTCGAGCTATCGATGAAGAAGTGAAGTCTGTTATCGATAAAAACTATCAACGAGCTAAGCAGATTCTTGAAGAAAACGTCGATATTCTTCATGCGATGAAGGACGCGTTGGTAAAATATGAAACTATCGATGCAGACCAAATCGATGACTTAATGAATCGTCGGGAAGTTCGCCAACCTAAAGGCTGGACGGATAACAATAACGACGGTGACGGCACTAACGGTGGCGCTGCTAAGGCAGACGACACTGAAGAGCGCCCACAGAGACCTATCAATGTTGATAAGCCTGGTGACGCGACGTCGTAACAACAGCTAAGCTTTAAAAAGCCACCGCAAGGTGGCTTTTTAGTAATGGGGAAGCAAATTGGGAGCTGCTATGCCTAAGAATCCGAAACCTCTGCAAGTGATGGGTATTCTTAATGTAACACCTGATTCATTTTCTGATGGTGGTCGTTATAACCAGCTAGACGAAGCGATAATTAGAGCCAGTCAGTTAATAGAGCATGGTGCTGATATTTTGGATATTGGCGGAGAGTCGACCCGGCCGGGTTCGGACGCAGTCAGTGAAGCTGAGGAGCTCGATCGAGTTATCCCCGTTATAGAAGCAATAAAGCAACGTTTTGACATACCGGTTTCCATTGACACGACGAAAGCGAAAGTCATGACTGAAAGTGTCAATGCAGGCGCTAGTTTAATTAACGATGTGAATGCACTGAGAGAGGAGGGCGCTGTTGAGGCCGCTGCTAAGGCTGGCGTTGAAGTTTGCCTTATGCATATGCAGGGGCAGCCTCGTACCATGCAAGAGTATCCACACTATGACGATGTTGTCTGCGATGTTAAACGCTTTTTTCAAGAGAGAGTCGATGTTTGTACGGAGGCAGGCATAGCGCGTGAGAAGATTTGGCTCGACCCTGGCTTTGGTTTTGGCAAAACACCTCGGCACAATTATCAACTATTACAACGACTGCAGGCATTTCATGAGTTGCAGCTGCCATTGCTCATCGGTTTGTCACGGAAAAGTATGATTGGTCATGTGACTGGACGAGACGTAAGTGAACGATTAGCCGGAAGTTTAGCCGGTGCAACCATTGCAGCAATGAAAGGAGCACGTATAATTCGCGTTCACGATGTAAAGGAAACGGTTGATGCGATGAAAGTCGTCGCGGCAACATTAGAAGGAGAGCACATTTGAGCGAGCGTAAGTATTTCGGCACTGACGGTGTCCGTGGCAGAGTTGGAGACTACCCCATAACCCCTGACTTTGCAGTGAAATTAGGCTGGGCCGCTGGTCGAGCCTTAGCCGCGAAAGGCGCAAGTCGGGTATTGGTAGGTAAAGATACTCGCGTGTCAGGCTATATGCTGGAATCAGCGCTTGAAGCGGGCTTGGCTGCTGCAGGTGTTGGCGTTGATTTTTTAGGGCCTATGCCAACCCCCGGAATTGCTTATTTAACAAGAACGTTCCGAGCTGCTGCAGGTATTGTGATTAGTGCTTCACATAACCCTTATTATGACAACGGTATCAAGTTCTTTGCCGACAATGGTCACAAACTGCCTGATGCTACTGAGCTCGAAATAGAGCGTCTTATTGATGAGCCGATGGACTGTGTTATTTCGGAAGAGCTTGGTCGTGCTCGTAGAATTAATGATGCAGCAGGTCGTTACATTGAGTTTTGTAAAAGCGTGTTCCCTAATGAGATGACCCTCGAAGGTCTGCATATTGTTGTTGACTGTGCCAACGGCGCAACCTATCACATTGCCCCTAATGTATTTCGGGAGTTAGGCGCAAAAGTGACTGAAATTGGTACAGACCCGAACGGTTTAAATATTAATCATGAGTGTGGTGCGACACACCTCGATTCGCTGCAAAAAGCGGTGATTAAAGAGAAAGCCGACTTAGGCATTGCTTTAGACGGTGATGGCGATCGCATTATGATGGTCACCGAAAATGGCCGTGCGGTTGATGGCGATGAAATTCTTTACATGTTAGCAGTGACTGCGCAGCAGCAAGGGCAATTGCAAGGTGGTATTGTCGGCACCTTAATGACTAATTTCGCTCTTGAACGTGAACTGAACAAGCGCAATATACCTTTTGTGAGAGCAAAAGTGGGCGACCGTTACGTTATTGAAGAACTCGTTAAGCGTGACTGGTATTTAGGCGGTGAGAACTCTGGGCATTTGATCAACCGTCAACACCATACAACAGGCGACGGTATTATCGCTGGTCTGCAAGTGTTAGCGGCTATGTATCAGGAAGGAAAGTCATTAGAGCAGCTTAGTTGCGACTTTAAGAAAATGCCTCAGGTACTGGTCAATGTTCGTTTTGAAAAGGGTCAACAGCCACTTGAGTCGTCGGCAGTGAAAAGTGTCGTTAAAGAAGTTGAGTCGGCTCTCGGTGATAAAGGCCGAGTGTTGTTGCGTAAGTCAGGTACCGAGCCGCTTATCCGAGTCATGGTAGAAGGCGAGGATGAGGGGAATGTGCGGGCTTATGCCCAACAAATCGCCAACGAAGTTGAAGCGGCTACAAATTAAACACTTAGCGGCTTTGCTGAAAATGTTGCTTGTATCTTTGAGCGGGTTTCGCTACTATTCCCGCGCTCTGAAGTAGAGGACAAATTATGCCAAATGCATCATTAGTGATTGCAAACTGGAAAATGAACGGAAATAAAGCGTTAGCCAAAGAAATGGTAACGTCTTTAAGAGATAACCATGAGCAGTTTCAGGCTGTTAATGTTGTCGTTTGTCCTCCTTTTACTCTCATCTCTGACTTAACGCGTGAATGTTATTACGACGATATTGCTGTCGGGGCGCAAACTGTATCAGAGCATGAAAGCGGCGCTTACACTGGAGAGGTATCAACGTCTCAGTTGAAAGAAGCAGGCGTTAGCTATGTGTTAGTTGGTCACTCAGAACGACGTCAGTTGTTTGCTGAGAGCGATGAGCAAATTAACCAGAAAGTAAAAGCGACATTGAGCGAGAATTTAAAAGCGGTTCTTTGTGTTGGTGAAAACAAATCACAAAGAGACGCTGGCGAAACCTGGGATGTGGTATCGCAGCAAGTGAAAAACGCATTGCAGGGTATCGCACCTGAAAGTACAGGAAAGATTATCGTTGCTTATGAACCTGTTTGGGCAATAGGAACAGGTGAAACAGCAACACCGGAACAGGCTCAGGAAGTGCATGAGAAATTAAGAGCACTGGTTGTCGAGCTGTTCGGTGAAATTGGCAATAAATTGCCATTGTTATATGGCGGTTCAGTTAAGCCAGGTAACGCAAAAGAACTGTTTTCACAAAAAGACATTGATGGTGGCCTGATAGGTGGTGCAAGTTTAAAAACTGACGACTTCCTAAGCATCTGCCAGGCAGCACAAGGGTAATTTAATTATGTATGAATTTTTAATGATCGCATTTTTGGTCGTTGCCATTATCCTGGTTGGATCTATCATGATTCAACAAGGTAAAGGTGCAGACATGGGCGCATCGTTTGGTGCAGGTGCATCAAACACGGTATTTGGTTCGTCAGGCTCAGGTAACTTTTTGAGCAGAACCACTGCTGTTTTGGCAGTTGTCTTCTTTGTTTTGAGCTTGGCTTTAGGTAACTTGTCGACTTCAACGGGTGAAGCAACGGATGATTTTTCTGACTTAGCCGTTCCAGAACAAGAAGAGCAGTTACCGCCTGCGGAAAATAACGAAGACGAATCGTCAGACGTACCGCCTGTTAACTAAAGAATTTGCAGAAGTGGTGGAATTGGTAGACACGCTACCTTGAGGGGGTAGTGCTCTTACGGGCGTGCGGGTTCAAGTCCCGCCTTCTGCACCAATTAATTTCTCTCTGATTGTTGCTTCAGAGCTTGAAAATAAAAGAAAAAAACGTATAATGTGCAACAAGTTTCGGACGCGGGGTGGAGCAGTCTGGTAGCTCGTCGGGCTCATAACCCGAAGGTCGTAGGTTCAAATCCTGCCCCCGCAACCAAATTCAATGAAGCAGGACATAGTAATAGGCTTCGTTGAATAACTGACAAAGGGTCCAGTGTTTAAAAAGCCCCGCAGCAGCTCGGGGCTTTTTGCTATGTGACCTTAGCTATCTTAAGATAGCCAGAACACTGGGCGCTTGCGCCCTTTTTTTGTTTTTAGGAGGCAGTAATTGGCAAATTTGCAAGAACGGTTGACGGACATTATTCGACCCGCAGTAGAGGCTCTGGAGTATGAGCTATGGGGTGTTGAGTTTGTTCGAGCGGGTAAATTTTCAACGTTGCGCGTCTACATTGATCACCCTGAAGGTATCAGTGTGGATGACTGTGCAGATGTGAGCTATCAGGTCAGTTCGTTATTAGATGTCGAAGACCCGATAAACGCTGAATATAACCTGGAAGTTTCTTCCCCGGGCATGGAAAGACCGTTTTTTAATACCGAGCAAATGGTGCCTTATATCAATGAAACTGTCGCTGTGAACCTAGTTGCAGCCCAGAAAAACAAAAGAAAATTTCAGGCATTATTGGAAGCAGTTGAAGACGACACACTGACTTTAACTGTCGATGACGATACGCTTCAGGTGAAAATGCGCGATATTAAAAGCATTCATCTGGTTCCAAGATTTGATTAGATTGCGTTGGCGAGGCAGCACTCATGAGTAAAGAAATACTGTTAGTCGCAGAAGCGGTTTCAAATGAAAAAGCCGTACCAAGAGAAAAGATTTTTGAAGCGTTAGAGTCAGCTCTGGCGCATGCGACTAAAAAGAAGTACGAAGGTGATATTGACGTTCGCATCGATATCGATCGTCAGACAGGCGAATTTGATACTTACCGTCGCTGGTTAGTGGTTGACGATACCGACGAAGGTTTGGAGCATCCGTACCGTGAAATTAGCTTGTCAGCAGCGCAATATGAAGACCCGTCGTTGCAATTAGGCGATTACGTTGAAGAGCAAATTGATTCAATTCAGTTTGATCGCATCACCACGCAAACGGCGAAGCAAGTTATTGTACAGAAGGTTCGTGAAGCGGAACGGGCACAAGTTGTTGACGAATATCGTGACCAAGTGGGCGAAATGGTGAGCGGTATCGTAAAGCGTGCTAACCGTGAGCATGTCATTCTGGATTTGGGTAACAACGCAGAAGCAATTATTTATCGTGATGAAATGCTGCCACGCGAGTCAGTTCGTCCTGGCGACCGTATTCGTGGTTTGCTTTATGACGTGAAGCCTGAAGCTCGTGGCGCTCAACTCTTTGTTAGCAGAACACACCCTGAGTTCTTGCTTGAGTTGTTCCGTATTGAAGTGCCTGAAATTGGCGAAGAAATGATAGAGCTTCGTGGCGCTGCACGCGACCCGGGTTCACGTGCTAAAATAGCTGTTAAAAGTAATGATAAGCGTATAGACCCTGTCGGGGCTTGTGTCGGCATGCGAGGAGCGCGCGTTCAAGCCGTATCAGGTGAGCTTGGTGGCGAACGAGTTGATATCGTTCTTTGGGACGACAACCCTGCACAGTTTGTTATCAACGCAATGGCGCCGGCAGAAGTTGCCTCTATTGTTGTTGATGAAGATGCTCACACTATGGATATCGCTGTGGCAGATGACAATCTGGCACAAGCTATCGGTAAAGGCGGTCAGAACGTTCGTTTGGCGAGTCAGCTTACTGGCTGGACACTGAACGTAATGACAGAAGAAGAGTTTACTGAGAAAAACGAAGCGGAAACACAACGCTTGTTAAACTTGTTTATCTCAAGCCTTGATATCGATGAAGATTTCGCAACAGTACTGGTTGAAGAAGGCTTTTCATCATTAGAAGAAGTTGCTTACGTGCCAGTTGCAGAATTCCTTGAAATAGAAGGCATGGATGAAGATATTGTTGAAGAGCTTCGCGGCCGTGCTCGCGCATACTTAACAACGAAAGCATTGGCTAATGAAGAGTCTTTAGAGTCGGCGGAGCCTGATGAAACCTTGTTAAACTTAGAAGGAATGGATCGTCACCTTGCCTATGTATTGGCGAGCAAAGGCGTAACCACTCTGGAAGAGTTAGCAGAGCAGGGTATTGATGACTTAGCCGATATTGAAGAACTTGATGAACAGCAGGCTGGCGATTTAATTATGAAAGCCCGCAATATTTGCTGGTTCAGTGAAGAACAGTAAAACGATCAGCGGAGGTACAACAGACTATGGAAGAAGTAACGCTCGAAAAGCTGGCCAAAGATGTCGGTACAACAGTTGATCGTCTGGTTCAGCAGTTCGCTGAAGCGGGCATGAACAAGAAAGCTGGCGACTCAGTTAATGAAGAAGAAAAGCAGAAGTTGCTGGCTCACCTAAACCGTCAACATGGCGGTGGCGGCAGCTCTGAACCCAGCAAAATGACATTAAAACGTAAAACGAAAAGCACATTGAGTGTGGGTGGCGGACGAGACTCGAAATCCGTTCAAGTTGAAGTTCGTAAAAAACGCACTTACGTTAAACGCTCAGCAGCAGACGAAGCCGAGCGTGAAGAACAAGAGCGCTTAGCAAAAGAGAAAGAAGCTGAAGAAGCGAAGCGTCGCGAAGAAGAGCAGAAGCGCGAAGAAGAGCAGCGTAAGGAAGCGGAAGCGAAGGCGAAAGCTGAACGCGAGAAAGCTGAAAAAGAAAAGGCTGAAAAGGAAAAAGCTCGTAAAGAGAAAGAAAAAGCACGCCAGAAGGCAGAAGCTGAAAAACGTGCAGCAATGACCCCTGAAGAGCGTGAAGCTGCTGACAAAGCGAAAGAAGAAGCTGAAAAGCTAAGACGTCAGCAGGAAGAAGAAGCCCGTAAAAAAGCGGAAAAAGAAGCGGAAGCGCAAGCGGAAGAAGCTCGTAAACTAGCAGAAGAAAACGCAAAACGCTGGGAAGAAGAAGAGCAGAAACGTAAGCAGCAAGAGCAGGAAGATGTGCACTTTACTACGTCTTCTACAGCTCAGGAAGCTGAAGACGCTCAAGACTTCGACGAAGAACGCAAAAGTCGCCGTCGTAATAAAAAACGTCGTCGTAAAGATGAAGAAAATGAAGATGCACCGCGCCGCGAGAAGCGTCGTAAAGGTGCTCGTAGAGGAGCTTCTTTGCAACAAGGCTTTAATAAACCCGCTCAACCTGTTGAGCGTGAAGTAAAAATTGGTGAGACCATTACAGTAGGTGAACTTGCAAACCGTATGGCGGTAAAAGCAGGTGACCTCATTAAGACCATGATGAAAATGGGCGAAATGGTCACTATTAACCAGATTCTGGACCAGGATACAGCCGCTCTGGTTGTTGAAGAGCTTGGTCATAAACCAGCGTTGGTTAAAGACAATGCGCTCGAAGAAGAAGTGCTGTCTGATCGCCACGAAGGTGGTGAAGAAGCGCCGCGCGCACCGGTTGTCACGGTGATGGGTCACGTCGACCATGGTAAAACCTCTTTGCTTGACCATATTCGTAAAGCGAAAGTGGCGTCTGGTGAGGCTGGTGGTATTACGCAGCATATTGGTGCTTACCATGTAGAGACTGATCAAGGCATGGTGACTTTCCTGGATACACCGGGACACGCAGCCTTTACATCGATGCGTGCACGTGGTGCCGGCGCAACTGACGTGGTTATTCTCGTTGTCGCAGCCGATGATGGTGTCATGCCGCAAACGAAAGAAGCTGTACAGCACGCGAAAGCGGCGGGTGTACCACTTATCGTTGCTATCAACAAAATGGATAAAGAAGAAGCTGATCCAGACCGTGTTAAGAACGAGTTGTCACAGTTGGACGTTATCCCTGAAGACTGGGGTGGTGACACTATGTTTATCCCGGTATCTGCTCACAGCGGCTTGGGTATTGATGAGCTTCTGGAGGGTATCTTACTTCAGTCTGAAGTACTTGACCTTAAAGCGGAAAAAACAGGCATGGCGTCAGGTATCGTGGTTGAATCGCGTCTTGACCGAGGTCGTGGTCCTGTAGCGACAATTCTTGTACAGCGTGGTTTGCTGAAGCAAGGTGACGTGGTTCTTTGTGGCTTGGAATACGGCAAAATTCGTGCGATGCGTGACGAAAATGGCCAGGAAATTAAAGAAGCAGGCCCGTCAATTCCAGTGGAAATACTGGGCCTGTCTGGTGTGCCTCAGGCCGGTGATGAAGCAACCGTTGTAAAAGACGAACGCAAAGCGCGCGAAGTAGCGAATTACCGCCAAGGCAAATACCGTGAAGTGAAGCTGGCTAAGCAGCAAAAAGCTAAGCTGGAAAACATGTTTGCGAACATGGAAGAAGGCGATGTTTCAGAGCTGAATATTGTTCTTAAGTCAGACGTTCAAGGTTCACTGGAGGCAATTTCTGATGCATTGACCAAGCTGTCTACCGATGAAGTGAAAGTGAATATTATCGGCAGCGGTGTTGGTGGTATCACCGAAACAGATATTTCTCTGGCGAGTGCCTCAAACGCTATCGTTGTTGGCTTTAACGTCCGTGCGGAAGCAGCGGCCAGAAAACTGGTAGAGCAGGAAAATGTTGACCTTCGTTATTACAGCGTCATTTATGACCTTATCGACGAAGTGAGAGCCGCCATGAGCGGTATGCTGCAACCAGAGTTCAAACAAGAAATTATTGGTCTTGCCGAAGTTCGTGATGTCTTTAAGTCGCCGAAGCTTGGTGCTATCGCCGGCTGTATGGTCACTGAAGGTATTGTGAAGCGTTCAGCGCCAATTCGTGTCTTGCGTGACAACGTCGTTATTTATGAAGGTGAGCTTGAATCACTGCGTCGCTTTAAAGATGACGTTCAGGAAGTTCGTAACGGTATGGAATGTGGTATCGGTGTTAAGAACTACAATGACGTTAAAGAAGGCGACCAAATCGAAGTCTTCGAGACGGTTCAAATTGAACGTAAGTTGTAAGGAAAGGTATGCCACAAGACTTTAGCCGCACCGAAAGAGTGCGGCATCAGTTACAACGTGAAATTGCACTTATCATACAGCGTGAGGTGAAAGATCCTCGCGTTAGTATGGTGACGGTTTCCGATGTAGAAGTATCAAGAGATTTAGCGTACGCCAAAGTATTCGTTACCTTTTTTAATGATGACGAAGCAGAAACCAAAACAGCGCTTAAAATTTTAAACCAGGCTGCTGGTTTTATTCGCTCGCTTTTGGGTAAGCGCATTAAAGCTCGTATTGTGCCGGAATTGAAGTTCCATCACGACACCTCATTAAACGAAGGCATTCGAATGAGTAAGTTAGTGGCGGAAGCTCGCGCACGCGACAATAAAAATCAGAACGATTCAGAGGACTAAGCAATGGGCAAAGCTCGTCCCCGCAAAGGGCGTCCTGTCTGTGGCGTAGTGTTTCTGGATAAACCGAAGGGCATGAGTTCAAACCATGCCCTTCAACGTGTTAAACGCCTCTACAACGCTCAAAAAGCTGGCCACACAGGTGCTCTTGACCCTTTAGCAACTGGTTTATTGCCTGTTTGCTTAGGGGAAGCCACTAAATTTTCTCAATACCTTCTGGATGCGGATAAAAGCTACAGGGTTGAAGCGACACTTGGTGTGCGTACAACAACGAGTGATGCTGAAGGCGAGGAAGTCGAACGAAAAGCGGTGAATATCACTGAAGATGATATTCGCGAAAAGCTGCCTGAGTTTACCGGTAAACAGCAACAATCTCCGTCAATATATTCGGCGCTGAAGCATGAAGGCCGGCCCCTGTATTATTACGCGCGTCGCGGTATTGAAGTCCCACAGAAAGTGCGTGAGATAACCATTCATTCTATAGAGTTTATCCAACTCAACGGAGATGTACTGGAGTTACAGGTCGGTTGCAGCAAAGGTACTTATATACGTACACTAGTCGATGATTTGGGTCAGGCACTAGGGTGTGGTGCGCATGTTTCATTACTACATAGAAATGGTGTGGCGGACTTAAATGCGGACAGTATGTTAACTGTAGACCAGCTGGAGCAATTAGCTGAAGCGGGAGAGCTGGACGCGCAGCTTCATTCTGTTGATTGTCTGCTACACGCTTTACCAGAGCAAAAAGTAAGTCGTGCTGAAGCACGAGACTTGCTCCACGGGCAGCCGGCAGATAATAGTTTAGACCGTGAGGTTGCTGTTGGTGATCAATGCCGTATGTGGTGTGAGCGCCTTGATGGTGGAAAAGAGTTTATCGGTGTCGGCGCTTTAAGAGATGATAACCGCTTTTGGCCAAAGCGTGTGTTAGCGCTTGAGTTCTGCGAGTTCTCGCTGGATGATTTGAAATAATCATTGATTTTGGGCACTGTCTCTATATAATACGCGCTTCTCCCGCCCCTGAATTAGTGATCGGAGGCGGATATTTCACATAATTAGGAGTTATTATGTCACTAACTGTTGAACAGAAAGCTGAAATCGTAAAAGAGTTTGGTCAAGGCGAGAACGACACAGGTTCTCCAGAAGTACAAATCGCTTTGTTGACAAAAAACTTGGCAGAGCTTCAAGACCACTTTAAATCGCACAAAAAAGACCACCACTCACGTCGTGGCTTATTACGCATGGTTAGCCGTCGCCGTAAATTGCTTGACTACCTTAAGCGTAAAGACGAAAAGCGTTATTTATCAGTTGTTGAGCGTTTAGGAATCCGTCGCTAAGACGCTGAGCAAAGCAAAAATTCTGTAAGAAAGGGCTGAATTGAAAGATTCAGCCCTTTTTTTGTGTTCTTTTTAGTCTTATGGGTCTTAATTTTGTCACAATTCCCTTATACTATGCGGCGAGACAAATAAAGAGAGAAGACGAACATCAATCCGGATGTTCTATATTTATTAGGTAAAGGAAAGACAACGTGAATCCAATTACGAAACAATTTCAATACGGTCAGCATACAGTCACTTTAGAAACTGGCGTTATTGCACGTCAGGCCACTGGCTCCGTATTGGTCAGTATGGATGACACAACAGTTCTGGTAACTGTTGTTGCAAAAAAAGACGTCCGTGAAGGACAAAGCTTTTTCCCGCTGACAGTTAACTATCAAGAAAAAACTTACGCAGCAGGTAAAATTCCGGGTGGCTTCTTCAAACGCGAAGGTCGTCCAAGTGAAAACGAGACGCTGACATCGCGTCTTATCGACCGTCCAATCCGTCCTTTATTCCCTGAAGGCTTCATGAACGAAGTTCAGGTGGTTGCTACGGTTGTTTCAGTTAACCCACAAATTAACCCTGATATTGTTGCACTAATAGGCGCATCAGCTGCGCTGTCAATTTCAGGTGTACCATTCGCAGGCCCAATCGGTGCTGCGCGTGTTGGTGTAGTAAACGATGAATATGTATTGAACCCAACCATGGATGAGCTAGAGCAGTCTAAGCTCGATCTTGTGGTTGCAGGTACAGAAAACGCAGTATTAATGGTTGAGTCTGAAGCCGAGCTGCTGTCAGAAGACCAAATGCTGGGCGCTGTCATGTACGGCCATGAAGCCATGCAGGACGTTATCAAAGCCATTGAAGAATTTACTGCAGAAGCGGGTAAAGAAAAGTGGGACTGGAAAGCGCCTGAGAAAAACGAAACCTTACAGCAGAAAGTTCGTGAATTGGCTGAACAAGGTATTGGTGAAGCTTACCGCATTACTGACAAAGCCGAACGTAAAGGCAAGCTTGACGAAGTTAAACAGCAGATGGCTGAAAAGCTAACTGCAGAAGATGAAAATGCTGACTTAGAAGAAGCCGGCGACATCTTCCATGACCTTGAAAGTGATATTGTTCGTAGCCGTATCATTGCGGGCGAAAAGCGTATCGATGGTCGTGACCCAGACATGGTTCGTGCTATTAGTGCGGCGACAGGCGTGTTACCGCGCACTCACGGCTCTTCATTGTTTACTCGTGGTGAAACTCAGGCCCTGGTTACTGCAACTTTAGGTACTGACCGCGACGCTCAGATGATCGACGAGCTTACCGGTACTAATACCAGCCGCTTCATGCTGCATTACAACTTCCCTCCATACTGTGTTGGCGAAACTGGCATGATGGGCTCACCTAAGCGTCGTGAGATTGGTCATGGCCGCTTAGCTAAACGCGGTATTCAGGCAGTTATGCCAAGCCACGATGAATTCCCTTACACCATTCGTGTGGTGTCAGAAATTACTGAATCTAATGGTTCAAGTTCAATGGCGTCAGTTTGTGGTTCGTCATTGGCACTGATGGATGCGGGTGTTCCTATTAAATCGTCTGTAGCGGGTATCGCTATGGGTTTGGTAAAAGAAGGCGACAAGCATGTCGTTCTTTCAGATATCCTGGGTGACGAAGATCACTTAGGCGATATGGACTTTAAAGTAGCAGGTAATAACGACGGCATTACTGCGCTGCAAATGGACATCAAAATCGACGGTATCACTCGCGATATCATGGAAAGTGCACTGGCACAGGCTAAGTCAGCTCGTTTACACATCCTGAAAGTGATGGACGAGGCTATTGGTGGTCACCGCCAAGAGCTATCTGCTTATGCGCCACGCTTTACCACCATCAAAATTGATCAGGACAAGATCAAAGATGTCATCGGTAAAGGCGGTGCGGTTATCCGTGAACTCACTGAGTCGACTAATACCAACATCGAAATTGGTGACGACGGCACTATTAAAGTAGCTGCTAGTGACCAGGCTGATGCCGACGCCGCTATTGAGAAAATCAAGCAGCTGACGGCTAATGTTGAAGTTGGCAAGATTTACCAAGGTAAAGTAGCACGCATCGTAGACTTCGGTGCCTTTGTTACTGTGCTGCCGGGTAAAGATGGTCTTGTTCATATTTCTCAAATCGCTGAAGAGCGTGTAAATGACGTTAACGAATACTTGAAAGTTGGCGATGTAGTGCCGGTTAAAGTATTGGAAATTGACCGTCAGGGCCGTGTTCGTCTAAGCATGAAAGAAGCGGTTGAGAAAAAAGAAGAGGCTAACGACACAGCAAGTGACGAAAGCAAAGCTTCTGAAGAGAACTCAACAGAAGAATAATCTTCGATATACGAGAAAGCCCCGCAGTTTTAGCGGGGCTTTTTTTTGCCTGAAAGGCGCTGAATGTGCTGTAATGTAGGTTATCGTTAAATTAAAGGTACTATTATGCAGTTGGTTCGTTCCCATGCCATTCTTGGTTTTGCTATTGCTTCGATGTTTTTGTCTGGCTGTGCCTCGTTAACGGGACAGCAGCCTTCTGCAATAAGCCAAATAGTGCTTGCTGAGCCTGAGCGTGCAGAGTTCCGTTATGAAATTGAACTTGCACGGCTTGACCAAATTCTCACGGAAGACTTAAGCACTGAACAACGCGCTGAGCTTTATTACCGCCGAGGAGCGTTATATGACGCTGTAGGCCTTAGCACATTAGCGAGAATGGATTTCACTCGAGCCCTTGAATACAACCCACGGCTTGCTGACGCATACAATTTTCTTGGTATCCAATATACTCAATTGCAAGAGTTTGATTACGCTTATGAAGCTTTTGACTCAGCGATAGAGCTTGAGCCTAAGCACAACTACGCGTATTTGAATCGAGGTATCGCGGAATATTATGACTCGCGCTTTGAGCTTTCTAAAGAAGACCTGGAATATCACTTAGAGCGTGAGCCGTCTGATCCCTATCGAGTTATTTGGTTATATCTCACCAGTGTTGATATCAACAATGAACAAGCGAAAAAAGCACTCAGTGAAAACGTTCGTGAGCTGGACAAGTCGGAGTGGGGGTATCAGATAGTACAGCTGTTTCTTGGCAATCTGGACGTGGATGAGTTTAGAAAACGCATGACTCAGCAATTGGGTGAAGACGAACAGTTAACGGAACGGCTATGTGAAGCTTATTTCTACTTGGGTAAGTATATGCAGCTGAACAATAAGCCGCTGGATGCCATGAACTACTTTAAGCTGGCTCTTTCAACAAACGTATATGAATTTGTTGAGCACCGTTATGCGTCGGTAGAGCTAGACAGAGTTCGGCGGTCGCTTATTAATCGATGATAAACAAGTCGCTTATTGCTTTCATTGCTCTGTTATTTGGCAGCATTGGTCATCAGCACCTGACAAGCATTCAAGAGCGTTTTCTTCATGCTGAAAGTGGCGATATTCATGCTCAATTTGAGCTTGCTGATGCATACTGGCAGCAAGGTCAGAAAACGTCAGCCTATTATTGGTGGGAGAGAGCTGCGAATAGCGGCAGCGTTAAATCAATTAACCGCCTAATGACGCACTTCCCACAGAATTCCGATAAATGGCTGAAGCTGGCTGCAGATGCTGGAATCTCCTCAGCAATAAATGAAGTGGCCAAACGGCAGCTTGTCAGTTCAAGCTTTTCTTTAGAGGGCTGGGTGGCACGTTGGCAACATGAGCAGACGACTTGGCTTGAAAAGCAATTCGACCTATTGAACTCTTTTGAAAATAACCCTCAGTGCCAAACAACCTTGACCGTTATTGGTCACAATCACTCGCAAAAATCTGGCTACCTCAAAGTGTTGAGCGCATTGGAGGAAAGTGCTTTCGAAGTAAATTGGTGTTCTCAATGGGTTGTCGACTCAGAGCTCGAGTGCACTTTACAAGGGGAAAGGGAACGCGCGAGTTGTAGCGCAACCGAATCGGCTGACTATGAAATTATTTTCGCTGAATCGGGTATTGCCAGTGCTTCTGACCGACAAATTGTTTTAACCGAACATAGCTCCAGAGCCGTTATTCTTCATGAAGTTGCTCACTGGTTAGGGTTGGCAGACGAGTATCCTATGTCGGAAGTTTTGGCGGAGAGCTTCTGTCAGGGGCTGTACCTGCATAAAAGCTTAAATATTGTGATTACCGACGCCAGTAACAATAAGCTCTATGAACGTGATATAAAGGCTCTTTACGAGCGTCTTCCATGGAAGAACAGTTTGGGCTCATGGCGAGATATAGCGCAGCATAATGGTAGTTATTGGGTGTTAGGCTCGGATGACAAGCAGCACGACATTGGCTTATTTAAAGCCGATACCTGTAATGCTGAAGCGCGGTTTCAGGCGTGGAAGCCCGTGAAGGAAACTACCGCTATGGAGCAGCATGCAACAGAATACTGGCCTGAAATTTACTTGCAGCTAATAGAGTCTCAAAGCGAAACGGCTAATTGAGCCAAGATAATAACTGGACAAAATGTTGCCATAAACCACAGCAAAGAGCGCAGTTTGTCATAGTTAGCTAAGTAAGTAATGTGGTAGAGCACCCGTAACACGATAAACGCAATGGCAAGGAACTCAATGCGCTCAGTGACAGTGTTTGTCGCTATTGCTGCGAGCAATGCTACTGCGTATAAAGGGAATGCTTCATAAGCGTTATAGTGTCCTGCAACGGCGCGTGCTCCGCGACCAATGAGGCGTTGCTGCTGGGCTCTTGGGTGTTTATTATCGTAACCGTTATCGCGGTTTTGGAAATAAACAACAGGGGCTTTGGCTAGAATTGGTAGCAGCCCGGCAATGAGTAGACACCATAATAGTAAGCTCACAAAGCACTCCTGTTGTTTTTAGTCAATTAACGTACTGTTTCACCTGCAGCTTGCAAGTCTGCATGATAAGAAGAACGCACTAATGGGCCACTGGCAATGTGTGAAAAGCCCATTTCTACACCGGCTACTCGTAGCTCTTCAAATTCATCCGGGTGGACGTAGCGAGCGACTGGCAAGTGATGACGACTTGGCTGAAGGTACTGACCAATAGTCAGCATATCAACATCATGCGCTCTCAAGTCGCGCATAACCTCAAGTATTTCTTCTTTGGTTTCACCCAAACCAACCATCAAGCCAGACTTGGTTCGAATATCAGGGCGTGCTTCTTTGTATTTCTTCAACAAGTCCAACGACCACTGATAGTTGGCACCAGGGCGTGCTGCTTTGTATAGGCGTGGCACGGTTTCCAGGTTATGGTTGAAAACATCGGGCGCTTCTTCTTTAAGAATATCCAAAGCCACCTGCATACGGCCACGGAAGTCAGGCACTAACACTTCAACCTGAATATCACCATTACAATGGTGGCGAATTTCACGAATACAGTCAGCAAAGTGCTGAGCACCGCCATCGCGTAAGTCATCACGGTCGACTGAGGTAATGACTACGTATTTCACTTTCATGTCGCGAATGGTTTTGCCTAGCTTCTCTGGCTCTTCCGCGTCAGGAGGTAAAGGACGACCATGAGCAACGTCACAGAAAGGGCAGCGGCGAGTACATATATCACCGAGAATCATGAAACTTGCAGTCCCATGATTAAAGCATTCTGGTAAGTTTGGACATGACGCTTCCTCACAAACAGAATGCAGTCCATGGCTACGCATGGCTTGTTTTATCTCATCAATTCGCTCGGTTGAAGAGGGAAGCTTCACTTTCAACCATGAGGGCTTACGCAACATTTCATCGCGCTCGGTTGGAATAACCTGCACGGGAATAAGTGCCATTTTGTCGGCGTCGCGCATTTTGACGCCAGGTTCAACTCTAACTGGCTTTGACATAATCTTGAGCGAGTCCTGTTTGTTGAAGAATGTTGCTGTACGACAGCGCATCAGTAAAGTGATTGATGATAGCATTGGCTGCTTCATCAAAGGCTTGCGGGCCATTCATGTCTTTTGTTTGGACCATTTTAATGCCGGTTAAACCACAAGGGTTAATTCGCGCAAACGGCTCCATATCCATATTAACATTCAGTGCAAGACCGTGAAACGAGCAGCCCTTGCGAATACGTAAACCTAAAGAGCACACCTTGTCTCCGCTAACATAGACTCCAGGTGCATCGCGCCTTGCGGCTGCTTCTACCTGGTAGTCGGCGAGCATATCAACAACGGTTTGTTCTATGCGGTTGACTAACTGTCTAACACCGTATTTTAAACGGCGAATGTCTAACAGGAAGTAGATAACGACTTGACCCGGACCGTGGTAGGTCACCTGACCACCACGATCGACTTGTATAACGGGAATATTTCCGGGGGCGAGAAGGTGTTCTTCCTTACCTGCTTGCCCCTGGGTAAAGACAGGATCGTGCTCAACCACCCAGAGTTCATCGGCAGTGGTTTCATCACGTTTGTCTGTAAACGCTTGCATAGCATGCCATACAGGTTCGTATGGTTGCCTGCCAAGGTTACGTATAATAAGAGTATCGTTCATGCCGCAATTATAACGTTTGTAAAGCTTAACGGCTAGTCGTTACATCAAAGTACGTAGCGAACGTCATCAATATCGGACAGTGAGCGGTACAGTACTTCAATGTGTTCCTGACTTTCCACACGGACGGAAACTGAAACAGAATGATAATTCCCCTTGCTGCTCGGTTTTACAGATGGAGTGTAATCTCCTGGGGCATGCTCCTGGAGTACGGCTACTACTTGATCTGGCAAGCTCTCAGTAGCGACGCCCATCACTTTAAACGTGAAGCGCGTCGGAAAGTCTACCAGTTTATCAAAGCGCGTTTTTTGCATGACTTAAACCTTTATTCTTCACTAAACTGTTGCTTAATATAGTCCATGATTTTTTTGAAAAAGCCGCCTTCCTCAACCGCTTGTAAGGTAACTAATGGGAATGATGCAACATCTTCGCCATTAAGCTGTAAATATACAGTGCCGACTTTCTGACCTTTGCTTAGTGGTGCTTGTAGCTTTTGGTCCAATTCGAAGTTAGCTTTTAACTCGTCTTTTTGACCACGCGGTAAAGTAACAACCACATCTTCGCTAATACCAAGCGGTACTTCATCAATGTCGCCGCCCCAAATTCGATGCGCGACAAAGCTCTCACCGGCCTCATACGCTTTTACGGTTTCGTAGTAACGGAAGCCGTAGTTCAGAAGCTTTTTGCTTTCTACTTTGCGTGCTTGTTCGCTATTGGTTCCCATTACAACTGCGATAAGACGGGTTCCGTCTTCTACCGCAGAAGAGACCAGACTGTAACCTGCTTCATTCGTATGGCCAGTCTTAATGCCGTCTACGTTTAAGCTTCTGTCCCAAAGTAAAGAGTTGCGGTTATATTGCTTAATATTGTTAAACGTAAATGATTTCTGTGCGTATAACTCGTATTCTTCTGGCGTTTCTTCAATTAACGCACTCGCCAGGGTTGCCATGTCTCTTGCTGACACATACTGGTCCGGGTCTGGTAACCCATGGCTGTTTGCAAAATGACTGTTCGACATACCTAGCTGCTGAGCGTAGTTGTTCATAAGGTCAGCAAATGCGTCTTCACTACCAGCAATGTGTTCCGCCATTGCTACACAGGCGTCGTTTCCTGAGGAAATGATAATACCTTTGTTTAACTGCTCTACAGAAATTTGCTTACCGACTTCTATAAACATTTTGGACGACTCTGGGAAGTTCTTCGCCCAGGCATTTTCACTGATTGTGACCTGATCATTCGGGGAAATACGACCCGAAAGAATTTCTTTACCAATGATGTAGCTTGTCATCATTTTTGTCAGGCTGGCTGGCGGCAAACTTTCGTCCGCATTGCCTTGAGCCAATACTTTGCCCGTTGTGTGATCAATTAAAATATAAGCTTTTGCATTAACAGACGGTGCATTTGGCACTAGCGACTGGGCAGCTGCAAAGCTAGCTGTACTAAAGGTAATGGCAACGATAGCAAAAAAACGACAAATCTTTTTCATTGGAATTATCTTATTAGTCAGTGTGAAACAAAATGTGAAACACGAGTTTTAAATAGTGCTGGATTATATCAGTTCTGAGCTGTTCCGTCAGGCGCAGCAGCACTGTTTTGCAGTGCTTTTACACGAAACGCCTTTGGGTAGCCATTGGCTCGGACTTGCTCGAGCAAATCATGGCTTTCATGCTCAGGCACTGGCCCTAATACTAATTTGTATAGACCATTATTTTGTTCAGTAGTTGCAATTTCTTTAAACTGTGTCGGTAAATGGTCTTTTATCTGCGACAGGCGTTGTTTATCCGAGGAAGCCACGAGTTGAATGTGATAGGACGATGCTTTAGCTTGCTCACCGGCACTAGCGAGCGGTGTTTCCAGGTTGATGGCTTCGACTCGCACAGGGGCGGTGCCGGAATCCAGCATGTCGAGTTTATAAGCCGCCGCAAACGATAAATCAATAACACGTTCGGGATGGAAAGGACCGCGGTCATTGACTCTGACAATGACACTGCGGTTGTTGGTTAAGTTGGTCACTTTGACATAAGTGGGCAAAGGCAACCGAGTATGAGCAGCTGTCATACTGTACATATCGTAATATTCACCGTTCGATGTCAGGTGACCATGAAACTTGTTGCCATACCAAGAGGCATAGCCTTCTTCAGCAAACCCCTGAGCGCTATCCATAACCTGATATTGCCTACCAAAAACCTCATAGTCCCGATTACCTTGAGGACTGTGCGGCTCCGGTACAGGCACCGCATTTCGAAGCTCGGCTTGTGTTGGAAGCCGGGTTGGGGCGCTGTCGTGATGCTGACTGTATCGCCCTGAAGGCGAAGAGCTACACCCGGCAACCAGAATTACTATTAACGAGCTGAAGAGTAACTTATTGGCGCGCATTGCGAAGCTGTTCACTAAATTGGTAAACCGCCATAGCGTAAAGAGGGCTATGGTTATAGCGAGTAATGACATAAAAGTTATCGTACCCTAGCCAATACTCTGCAGACTCTTCCGTTTCAAACTCAAAGACACGGACGTTTGTTTCCGGGCTTACTGCTTCATGATTTGGTAAATCAAACCCCTTATCAACCAGCTCCTTGCGAGACGTGTTTGGCTTCATACCTTCACTGGCTACTGTTGACCAGTTGCCATCATCACTAAGCGGTTGAGCAACGGGTTGTCCGGCTTGCCATTTATGCTTGGCAAAGTAATTTGCAACACTGCCTATTGCATCGACTGGGTTGGTTAATAAGTTGCGTTCACCGTCGCCGTCAAAGTCAACTGCGTAATAACGGTAACTGGACGAAATAAACTGACCATAACCCATTGCGCCGGCATAAGAACCTTTGGCTGAGTTAATATCCCAGCCTTCTTCAGAAGCCAGTTGGAAAAACTCACCAAGCTCCGAACGAAAGAATTTGGCCCGAGGAGGATAATGAAAACCCAGAGTATATAAAGAGTCCAGTACGGAGTATTTCCCCATGTAGTTACCGTAAAAGGTTTCTACGCCAATAATAGCGACAATAATTTGCGCCGGAACGCCATACTTTTGCTCTGCTTTTTGCAGGGTAGCTTCGTGTTTTTTCCAAAACTTCAAACCGGCTTTGAGTCGCTTCTCGGTTAAAAATATTGGGTAATACTGATACCAGGGTTTTGCTTCCCAGGGGCGCTGAATGGCCTCAAGAACATCGTCGTTTACCTTAGCTTTTGCCAGCCATTGCTTTAGTTGGGTTTTATCTAAATTGTGTTGCTGAGCCTGCTCTTCAATAAACTCATCGACACTTGGAATGTTGTCTTGTGCTGCCAGACTCATGCTTAAAATAGATAACGCAATACCTGCTAATAAACGCATAACCTGCCTCTTGTTTTAATTATTAATGATGAGCCTATGGTGAGTGGCTATCGACATTAATATGCCAAAGCCTGCCATTAGCGTCACCATTGAGGTGCCACCGTAACTAATTAACGGTAATGGTACCCCAACAACGGGTAAGAGTCCTGAAACCATACCAATATTTACAAAAACATACACAAAGAAGGTAAGCGTTATAGAGCCTGCTAATAACTTGCTGAATATATCCTGAGCACGCATAGCGAGGATAAGCCCGCGCAAAATAACAAAGCCGTAGAGAGCTAAGAGTAAAACGACACCTGTCAGGCCGAACTCCTCACTGAATACTGAAAAGATAAAGTCGGTGTGTCGCTCGGGAAGAAACTCGAGCTGTGACTGCGTTCCCTGCAGCCATCCTTTACCGTCAATTCCGCCAGAGCCTATTGCTATCTGTGACTGAATAATATGATAACCGCTCCCCAGAGGATCACGCTCCGGATTTAAAAAGGTCAGGACACGTTCACGCTGGTAGTCATGCATGAGATAAAACCAGAGTACCGGAGCAAAAGCCGCAGCGGCAACGCCGGCGGTCATCACCAACCGCCAACTGAGACCGGCCAGAAAAATGGCAAAAAGGCCTGCACTGGCAACAATTAAAGAGGTCCCCAAATCGGGTTGTTTAGCTATTAGTAGGGTGGGAACCAATACCAGAATGAGACCACCAAACAAGTGTGTCAAAGTGGGGGGGATTTGCCGTCTATCCATATACCAGGCAAGCATTAACGGCATTGCCAGTTTCATAATTTCTGAAGGTTGTATCGTTACGGGGCCAACATCGAGCCAGCGCTGTGCACCTTTGCCCATTTCTCCAAAAGCAAGAACGGCAACGAGTAGAAGCACAGCAGCAATAAATAATGGAACCGCCAGGCGGCTTAATGCCCGGGGCGGAATTTGCGCCAGAACGAAAAGGACAACGAAAGACGCCAGAATTCGAATAGATTGGCGTTGCATCATGGCCATGTCCTGGCCTGACGCACTAAAAATTACGAACAAGCTGACAACAGAAAGGGCAACAAGAGCCAGAAACAATGGTCCGTCAATGTGAATTTTTTTCAGCAGCGGGTTCCGCTGTCTCTCTTCAGTTGTCAGCATTATGATTTGCCTGATCGTTGTCGTTTATCATGTAACGTGAATGCCATTCATCGAGCATTCTCCGCGCAACGGGAGCTGCAACACTACCGCCACCGCCGAGTGAGTTTTCAATAGCAACAACAATAGTCACTTTAGGGTCAGTTGCGGGGGCGTAGCCGACATACATGGCGTTATCGCGATAGCGCTCTGCGATGTCTTTTGCGTTATATTCTTCGTCTTCTCCGAGGCTTCGAACCTGCGCCGTACCTGTTTTCCCGGCTGAGCTGTATTCAGCGTCTTTAAAGGCTGAACGGGCGGTACCGGTGTCATCCATATTGACCATTTTCATGGCGTTTTTAATGACTGTCCAGTTCGACGTATTGTTAAGCTCTATCGGTTTATTATGAGTAATTAATGCTTCGGACACTTGCCCTTCGTCTATGGTGCCGCGCAGCAAGCGGGGAATGACGTACTCACCTTCATTGGCGACAATAGCTGTAGCAACCGCTAGCTGCATGGGCGTTGCGGTCCAGTAACTTTGGCCAATTCCGACAGATAATGTTTCACCGGCATACCATGGCTGGCCAAAACGGGCTCTTTTCCAACCGCGAGACGGCATGAGGGCAGGCACTTCTTCGTGAATATCGAGCCCGGTAATCTCTCCAAAGCCAAATTTAGTCATAAAATCTGACATTTTATCGATGCCTAACTTCAGTGACATATCATAGTAGAAGGTATCGCAGCTTTCGGTTATGGCCGTGGTAACATCAACCCAGCCGTGACCCCAGGCCAGCCAATCTCGATAGCGTCTATCCACACCTTTAATTTCAAACCAGCCCGGATCCCAAATTCGGGTATCTTTGGTAATAGTACCGTCCTCAAGACCTAATAATGCAATTTGTGGCTTTACCGTGGAGGCAGGAGGGTAAGCTCCTTGAGTCGCACGGTTTAATAAAGGGCTGTTTTTTGAGGTTAATAAAGAGCGATACTGTTTAACAGAAATACCATTGACGAACCAGTTAGGGTTGTAACTTGGAGTGCTTGCCATAGCTAGTATTCCACCAGTTTCATTGTCCATGAGAACAATAGAGCCTCGATTTTCTCCCAGTAGTTCAACCGCTTTTTTCTGTAGTTCAATATCGAGTTCAAGAATAACATCAATACCAGGCTCGGGCGCCTCAGTACTTAACGTGCGAACAGCTCGTCCGCGGTTATTGACCTCAACACTCTGGAAACCGACCGTGCCGTGTAGTTGTTTTTCATAATATTTCTCAATGCCCAGTTTGCCGATGGTTCGGCTGGCAGCATAATTTGCAAGCTCCCCTTGCTCTTTAAGGCGGTTAACGTCTTGCTGATTAATTTTTGCGACGTAACCAACGGCATGAGTCAACAAGTCTGCATACGGGTAACTTCGAATAAGTCGGGCTTCCAGGCTAACCCCGGGGAATTTATGTTGGTGTGCGGCGAAAATTGCCAGGTCTGTTTCACTGACGTTATCCAGAAGCGGGACATTATTAAAGCGACGTTGACTCTTTAGGTTTTGTTCGAACTGTTGGAGCACATCATCTGAAAAGCCCAGTAAACTTTGTAATTGCGAAAGTGTTGCATTGAGATCATTGACTTCTTCCGGGGTCACATCAATGCTGTATATGGGTTTGTTCTCAGCCAGAAGAACGCCATTTCTGTCGTAAATAAGCCCTCGATTAGGGGCTAAAGGCACAAGCTTTATGCGGTTGTCGTTAGAGCGGGTTTGCAGTTCGTTGTGCTCACTGACTTGCAAGTGGAACATGTTGGAAGCCAACAGCACAAAGACGGCCACAACAATAACGATAGCTACCATCGCACGGCGGGCAAAAATAGCAGATTCGGCTTCGTGATCACGTATGGTTGTGCGCTGGCGCATTATTATCGTTATTATTCTCTGTGATAAGGGTGATTATTATTCAAACTCCATGCCCGGTAAAGGCTTTCCGCAACAATTAATCGAACCATTGGGTGCGGCAAAGTTAAATTCGATAACGACCAACGCTGCTCTGCCAATGACAGACATTCATCTGATAAACCTTCAGGACCACCAACCAGCAACGTAACATCGCGACCATCCATTTGCCAGGCCGAGAGTTGCTTTGCCAGCTTAGGTGTGTCCCAGGCTTTTCCGTTAACTTCTAGTGTAATGACTTTATTGCCTTTGGGGATAGCCTGAATAAGCGCCTTGCCTTCTTCTTGCATTATTCGATTCACATCGGCCTTTTTGGTGCGTTTGTGAGCCGCAATTTCGGTCAAAACAAGCTTACAGTCATTTGGGAAACGCTTCTGGTATTGGTCAAAACCTTCTTTTACCCAGGTTGGCATTTTGGTGCCAACCGCAAGTAATTGAATGTGCACTTACTGACCCCAAAGTTTTTCTAATTGGTAAAAGTCGCGGATGGTTTCCTGCATAACATGTAAAACCACATCACCCAGGTCAACTAAGACCCATTCCGACTGCTCACCACCTTCAATTCCAATAGGTGGGAAGCCAGCATGCTTGGCTTCCGTTGCCAGGTACTCGGCAATGCTCTTAACGTGTGTTTTAGAGCTACCCGAGCAAATGACCATAAAATCAGCAACGTCGGTTTTATCGTGCACATCAAGAACTTGTATGTCACGAGCTTTTATATCTTCAATTTTATCAATGACAAAATCGCGTAATTCTTCTGCCTGCAAAGGAGGGTCTCCATTCGATTTTAAGTTTTGTTTCAACCGCTAAGTTTAACAGATTATCGCGGCTCTGTTCAGCTACAAATACAGTTTGTTTTCTTTAATGTACTTGTAAACAGATTCAGGAATTGGCGGCGACGCAGGGCGTTTGTGTAACTGTTCGCGAAGTTCGGTTGCGGAAATGTCGATAAGAGGAGTTTGGGCAATATAAAGCTTGCCGTTTTTGGCACTTTCTAAGTCGCTCGGTTGGTTAACTCTGTGTTGAGCTATAAAAGTTTCAAGCTCGTTACCTTGTGGCGCGAAAGGTACACCACTGCGAGGCATCACTACGATATGCGCATATTGAACGATTTCCCGCCATTTGTGCCAACGATTCAGGCTCATCAGCGAGTCCATTCCCATAACAAAAACAAGTGTATCGTTAGGAAAGCGTTCAGAAAGCTCAGCGAGTGTGGCTGCAGTATAGGAAGGGCGTGATTGTTGTAACTCCCAGTCTTCAGCTTCAAAACCGGGATAGTCTTTGCAAGCAAGCTTAACCATGTCGAGTCTCTGTTCAGCTGAAGCTTCTGGCTGCGTACGATGTGGGGGAGTAGCACTAGGCATAAACGCAAGCCGGTCTATTCCGAGTTCTTTCATCAGTGCGCTGGATGTTTTTAAATGACCGTTATGGATAGGGTCAAAAGTGCCACCGAAGAATGCCCGAATCATAGTGAAATAAAAGAACGTTCAGTCTGAAATGGTTGAGAGAAAGTGTTTAAATACTCGGTAGTGTTTAAGTGGTTCGTGCCTTGCTGGCAAAGCAGCCCGAGCAAATGAACAGTTAATATTAGCGGAGATTCACCGCTGTCCTGTTTTAATGCCATTTCTAAGCGTTCGATTAGGTAGTGTAACTGATGCAAAGCGTCTATAGACAAAGACTCTGCGCGCTTCATATAGCCAGGTTGTTGGTTGGACCAAATCATATTACGGCGAAAAACAGCAGAGACATCAAGGTTGTTACCACTGTTTTTAAGGGTAGTCAGCAGTTGCACTTCTCTTTGCAAAATCCAGGCAAAACGGTGAAAGTCGTTTTCTTCATCAAGTAAACGCGTAAGTCTGTGCAGAGCTTCTTTATAATTACCGGCCTGAATACTTTCTTGTAAGGCGAATACATTAAAGCGGCTGGAATCACTGCTGGCATCGGTCAGAAAATCTTGAGTGATAATGCCCGAGTCACTGAGCAGTTGCCATTTACGAAGTTCCTGATCGAGTGCTAGTAGATTCCCCTCGAACCAATCAGACAATAACTCAGGAACACCGTTTGCTAGCTGTAACTGGTATTTTTGAGCTCGCTTATGAATAAAGGCGGGGAGTCGGCCTTTATCGGGGCTTTGCGTTCTTATTAAAGGCCCATGCTGAGATAACGACTTAAACCAACGACTGTTTTGATGTTCTTTTTTTAAATAACTGCCAATAACCACAAGAGTATGGTTTTCCGGAAGCTGGCTTGCATAGCTGTGTAAAGCGTTTGAGCCCTCTTTACCGGGTTTGTTTTCAGGGAGTTCGAGTTCGATGAGTGTGTTGCTACCGAACAAACTCATTGACTGTTCAAGCTCACTGAGTTGCTTCCAGTCAAAGTCTTTTGATTGTATCCAATGGTACTTTTCAGCGTCCTGACCAAAGTGCTGGCGGATAGAATCTATGGCATCCATGCGCAGCAGTAAGTCATCGCCGAACAGCAGCAGTACGGGAGGAACGCCCGAGCGTTCAAGGTACTGGTTGAGTTGTTCGGGATACAAGGTCTGCACTTAACGCTCCGTTATTGCGACAGTTCAGAGACAATTTGCTGAAGGATAATTCGCGATGCTTCAGCCCGCATTTCGTTAACCAACATTTCACGCTCCCGAGTTTTTGCCAGGGCAAAGTTTGGGTCGTCCTGGTAGTCGCGGGCAACTTCAGCAGTTCTTTCGACTAATACCTGGTCGTCTTTTAAGAGCTGATAGTTCACTTGGTAAAGTAACTCGTATTCTGCCACCTGTCCGCTTTCGAATAATGACAGGGTGCGGCGTTCGAGCTTGTCAGAAAGCAGAGCTAACTGATAACTACTTCCGCTTTCTACGACGTTAATACCCGAGTGTACTAATCGCTGTTCCATTTGCGAGGCTAGCTCTTTTGACACATTAGAGTGTAATGCCATTGAGTCCAGGTTGGGAGGCAACTGGTAGTCACCACGCAACTGAAAGCCACACCCTGAGAGTGTGGCTAACATTGTTAGACTCAGTAGTAGTCGGCTCATTATTCTCATCGTCATTAACCAACAACAATATTGAGAATTTTGCCGGGAACGTAGATTTTCTTACGTATGTCTTTCCCTTCAATGTGCTTTTGCACTGACTCATCGTCGAATGCTTGTTGTTCGACTTGCTCGGCAGAAGCGTCAGCAGGAACGGTCAGCTTGGCGCGAACCTTCCCATTTATTTGAACCACGATAAGCTTTTCATCTTCAACCAAAGCGCTTTCGTCGACATCTGGCCATGCAGTAAACGACAATGGTTCTTCATGACCGAGCTCAATCCAAAGCTGTTCACAAATGTGTGGTGTAATAGGGGCTAGCATACGAACGACAGCATCAATGGCTTCACCTAGCACCTGACGGTCGGCAGATGTTTCCATGGGGGCTTTCTGAAGGTGATTCAGTAACTCCATAATAGCCGCAATAGCCGTATTAAAATGCTGGCGGCGGCCCATATCATCACTGACTTTGGCTATAGCTTTGTGCAGCTCACGGCGTAAGTTCTTTTGCTGAGAATTCAACGTTTCACCAGAGACATAGCCACCGGCGTTAATAAAATCGAAAGTGAGTTTCCACAAACGACGTAGGAAACGCTGAGCGCCTTCAACACCAGAATCAGACCATTCCAATGTCATTTCTGGTGGTGCCGCAAACATCATAAACAAGCGCACGGTGTCAGCACCGTATCGTTCTACCATGGTTTGCGGGTCAATACCGTTATTCTTAGACTTCGACATTTTACTCATGCCGGCGACTTCAACGGGTTTACCGTCCGCTTTTAATGTAGCCCCTGAAATAGCGCCTTTTTCGTCGCGTTGAACATCAACATCCAGCGGCGAGAACCATTCTTTACCACCTTTTTCGGTATCACGGTAATAGCTGTCTGCTAACACCATACCCTGACACAGCAAGCGCTTAAACGGCTCGTCAGACTCGACTAAGCCGGTATCACGAAGCAGTTTGTGGAAAAAGCGAGCGTACAGTAAATGCAGTATCGCATGCTCAATACCGCCAATATATTGATCCACCGGCAGCCAGTAGTTTGCTTTCTCAGGATCTAACATCGCGTCATGAGTTTGCGCACTGCAATAGCGAGCGTAATACCAGGATGACTCCATAAAGGTATCAAAGGTATCGGTTTCGTGCTCAGCCGGCATACCGTTATATTCAGTTTTACGCCATTGGGGATCAGACTTGATTGGTGAGTTAACACCATCCATAACGACATCTTCTGGTAATTTCACCGGCAGTTGTTCTTCAGGAACAGGTACAGACTCACCATTTTCCAGGTTCAGCATAGGAATGGGTGTGCCCCAGTAACGCTGGCGCGAAACGCCCCAGTCTCTCAGGCGATAATTCACTTTTTTCTCGCCGATTCCTTTCTCATTGAGTTCTTTCGCTATGGCGTCAAAAGCATCTGCTGAGCTTAACCCGTTGAAACGATCAGAATTGATGACTGTGCCTTTTTCCGTAATAGCCGCTTTAGCAATGTCATTATCGCCGGATAAAGGCTCAATAACTGGTTTTATCGGCAAGTCATATTTGGTTGCGAATTCCCAGTCGCGTTGGTCGTGGGCTGGTACTGCCATTACAGCGCCTGAGCCATAATCCATCAGCACGAAGTTAGCGACCCATACTGGAATTTCCTCGCCTGTCATAGGGTGCACTGCTTTAAAGCCAGTATCCATGCCCAGCTTGTCCATGGTAGCGATATCAGCTTCAGCGACCTTGTTGTTCTTGCAGTCTTCTATGAAGGCAGCCAGCTCGCTATTGTTTTTGGCGGCTTCTTTTGCCAGCGGGTGACCAGCGGCAACGCCCATATAAGTGACGCCATAAATAGTGTCAGGACGGGTGGTATAGACTTTGAGAGGTTGCTCATAACCATTGACAGAAAAGTCGACTTCGACACCTTCTGAGCGTCCAATCCAGTTACGTTGCATTGCTTTAACTTGCTCTGGCCAACCGTCGAGTTGGTCAAGATCGTCTAGCAACTCTTCTGCGTAGTCAGTGATTTTTATAAACCACTGTGGAATTTCCTTTTGCTCTACGGTCGCACCGGAGCGCCAGCCTTTTCCGTCGATAACTTGCTCATTTGCTAAAACCGTTTGATCGACAGGGTCCCAGTTCACAGTGGCGTTCTTTTTATAAACCAAACCTTTTTCATAAAGCTTGGTAAAGAACCATTGCTCCCAACGGTAGTAGTCGGGCGAGCAGGTTGCTACTTCGCGGTTCCAGTCATAGCCAAAGCCTAAGCTTTTCAGCTGGTCGCGCATGTAGTCGATGTTCTGATAGGTCCATTTAGCGGGAGCCGTTTTGTTTTGGATAGCGGCATTTTCAGCAGGCAGGCCGAACGCATCCCAACCCATTGGCTGTAGCACATTTTTACCCAACATACGCTGGTGGCGGCTAATGACGTCGCCGAGCGTGTAATTACGGACGTGTCCCATGTGTAACTTACCGCTGGGGTAAGGAAACATTGATAAACAGTAGAACTTGTCTTTGCCCGGTTCTTCTTTTGCGGTAAAAACGTCTTGCTCCTGCCAGCGTTTTTGCATAGCAGTTTCAATTTTGTTGGGGTTATATTGTTCTTGCATAGTCCTGCTTACTTCCGTTGGTGCAATAAAGTGAATTAACTGATGGCGTACCACATGACAAGCATGACAACGATGCCTGCTAAACCAAAAAAGCCATACTCAAATACAGAACGTTGTTTCACTTCTGCAGGGGCAGACTTATCGATACCAAATAGCATCAACCAGCTGCTTAGGCCTAAACCACCAGCGGCAACCAGAACGGCAAACAAAATAGCATCGAAAATATTTTCCATAATGATATTCCTGTAGAAAGTACAAATAATAACTGCAGATATAGGCTCTGCTGACACACTGAACACACAGCCTAATAGTGTACTGATTTTAGGGCGTTATGACTACGCTTGAGATCGCTTATTACGGGCTTTTGTCAATCCCGCGGGAAGCAGTCCTAAAAGCGCAAGTATAAAAGCGCCCCATAAACCAAACCGCTTGTACCAGGTATCGCCATTAACTGGGTAAAGCTCGGCTGAAACGGTTGCAGCCTTAAATTGCGGAGCTTTTTCGATAAACTGACCAAACTCATCGACAATAGCAGTGACACCGTTATTCGTTGCCCGTAAAAGAGGGCGCTGCAATTCAAGCGCTCGCATTCGGGATATTTGCATGTGTTGCCAAGGCCCGTGAGAGTCGCCAAACCAAGTGTCATTACTTATAGTGACCAAAAAGTCAGTGTCTTCAAAGGTATTGTCCCGAACCTGCTGCGGAAAGGCTATTTCGTAGCAAATGGCCATAGACAGCTTTCTGTTATTTGCTTCCAGGTTAGGCTGCTGATAGCCGCCCCGGCTAAAAGAGGACATGGGTAAATTAAACAGCGGAGCTATTGGACGCAAAATGTCTTCAAAAGGCACGAATTCACCAATTGGGAGCAAGTGGTGCTTTTGATAACGGTTTTCGCCACCATATTGGTAGGTGTCATCATCAAGCACAATAACACTGTTATAAAAGGCGTCATTGAGTCTGTCGTAATCGATAATGCCAGTAATTAACGCTGAGTCGTTAACCGACGCAGATTGTTCCATCGTGTTCAGAACGTCCTGCGCATAGGGCTCTAAAGCGGTTACCGCAGACTCAGGCCAAATCACAATATCATGATTGAATTTAGGTCGCGTTAAGTCGAGATAACGCAGAATATTTGGCCACTGCTGTTCGGCTTGCCATTTCAGTGACTGCTGAATGTTGCCTTGTACCAACAGTACACTGGTTAATTCGGTACTTCGCCAGGTAGGCTGCAATTTGTAACTTAAGTTTGAAACCGTGAGTAATACAAGTGGCACAATTAAGAGTAGTGGACGATGATATTTTACAGCCATTAAAATAGACAGTGCTGTTAGCCATAAGGCGACAGTAATGCCAGATTCGCCAACCAGAGGGGCTAAATTGGCAAATACACCGTCGGTTTGCGTGTAGCCAAGACTAAGCCATGGAAAGCCTGTGAACAGCCAGCCCCGAAGTAACTCAAAGCCCAGCCAAATAAGAGGAAGTGAGAAACGCCACTGTATGCTTCGGTGTGACAATTTTTGCCAAAGCCCGAATGCAAGTGCAGGAAATAAGGACAAGTAAAGAAACAGCAGCAGGAGAATAAGAAGGGTGGCGTAAATTGGTAAACCACCATACTGGTCAATACTAACGTAAATCCAACTCAACCCTGCGGTAAACCAGCCAAAGCCAAAGGTTAACCCCGCATAAAAAGCTCGCTTCGGAGCCATTGGCCAAATGACTTTCAGGACCAAAGGTAAAATAATAAAAGGCAACCAATGCCAGTTGAAAGGGGAGTATGCCAGAGTTAAAGATGCTCCAGACAAAAGCAAGAACAGAGAGTTAAGTTTACTCCCCCAGCGTTTCTTCATTATTCGGCGTTCTCCGAAGACTCGACTTCTTGAATGCTTACTTGAAGTTGTTGAATCCGTCGTTTGTCGGCGTTAGTAATACGGAAAGTGAAATTGCCTAAGGTAATTTCTTCTCCAGCTTGTGGAAGATGCCCAAAGCCATGGGCGATTAAGCCGCCTACTGTGTCGTGCTCTTCGTCGCTGAATTCTGACTTAAAGTACTCGTTAAAGTCTTCAATAGTGGTTAATGCTTTAACTGAGTATCGAGTCGGGCTTAAGCGACGAATGTTTTGTTTGTCGTCATTCTCATTGATATCGGTTTCATCTTCAATTTCGCCGACAATTTCTTCGAGAATATCTTCTATCGTAACAAGCCCTGAGACACCGCCGTACTCATCGACAACAATAGCCATATGGTAGCGGTTTGAGCGAAAGTCTTTCAGTAAAACGTCAACACGTTTGCTTTCTGGAACAATAACAGCAGGGCGCATAACTTTGTCTAGCGAAAACTCTTCGTCAGTGGCGTTAAAGCCATAGCTGAGCAAGTCTTTTGCCAGAAGAATGCCCTCTACCTGGTCTTTGTTATCAGTGACGACAGGGTAGCGGCTGTGCTGTGATTCGATAACGATAGGCAGAAACTCTTCAACGCTTTGGTGCACATCGATGGTGACCATTTGTGAGCGCGGGATCATAATGTCGCGAACTTTGAGTTCAGCAACGTCCAGGACACCTTCAATCATTTCCTTGGTATCGTTATCAATCAGGTCGCGTTCTTCGGCGTCCTGTATTAAATCGACGAGTTCTTCTCTGCTTTTCGGCTCACCGGTGAATATTTGTAATAACTTGGCTGCCCAAGATTTACCCGACGAGCCGTTGGCTGAGTGGGGGTTGTCGTCGCTCATTAAAGTGTTTGCTCCGTGTTGCTTGTAATTTCGTATGGGTCTGGATAGTCGAGAGAGGCCATAACTTTCTGCTCTAAAGCTTCCATTTCGACCGCATCTTCTTCTTGTATATGGTCGTAACCTAAGAGGTGCAGAGTACCGTGTATTACCATGTGCGTCCAGTGGGCGATGGATGACTTATGCTGCTCTTTTGCCTCACGTTCAACCACGCTTTGACAGATGACCAAATCGCCCAGTAATTGCACTGGCAGCTCCACAGGACTTTCAAACGGAAATGAAAGCACATTCGTGGGGTAGTCTTTCTCTCGGAATTGATGATTGAGTTGTGCGGCCTCTTTATCGCCCACAACTCTAACCGTCATTTCTAAAGGCTTATCGAGTGCAAGTATGTCAGCAACTGCGTTAACTGCGGTTACTATAATCGACTCTTCCGGGGCAGACTCTATACCTTCTGCTATTTGGTAATCGACCGTGACGTTACTCATGAACGTTTATCGAACTCGTCGTAGGCCTGAACAATACGCTGAACAACCGGATGTCTGACAACATCACCGGCCTGAAAGAACGTAAAACTCACATCGGACACTTTGTTTAGCACTTCAATGGCGTGGCGCAAACCAGAACGTTGGCCACGTGGCAAGTCTACCTGAGTAATATCACCGGTAATTACCGCTCGTGAATTAAAACCAATACGTGTCAGGAACATTTTCATTTGTTCGCAGGTGGTGTTTTGACTTTCATCCAGAATGATAAAGGCATCGTTCAGAGTACGACCGCGCATATAAGCTAGTGGTGCTACTTCAATGACGTTTCTTTCAATAAGCTTTTCAACTTTTTCGAAGCCAAGCATTTCAAATAGGGCGTCATAAAGCGGTCTTAAATAGGGGTCTACCTTTTGCGCTAAGTCACCGGGTAAGAACCCGAGCTTTTCACCCGCTTCGACTGCAGGACGGGTGAGTAGAATACGACGAACTTCCTGTCGTTCAAGCGCGTCAACGGCACAAGCGACGGCTAAGTAGGTTTTACCCGTTCCAGCAGGCCCAATACCAAAGTTCACGTCGTGTGCCAAAATAGCTCGGACGTACTCAGCTTGGTTATGGTTGCGTGGCTTAATAAGACCGCGTTTGGTCTTAATGTGTGTCATTTTTTCTGCGGCCGGGTCGCCTTTGTCGCGGTCCTGTTCAAGAACTTTGGCCTGTTGAATGGCTAAATGTACCTGCTCTGGCTCAATTTGACCGTCACGACCTTTCATTGGTGCAGTATCGACATATAAATCAAGCAGCAACTTTTGCACCGAAGAAACGGTTTTGGCATTGCCAATTAGACGGAACTGGTGGCCACGATGGGTAATTTCAACGCCAAGGCGGCGCTCTATATGTTGCAGGTTCTCATCTAAAGGCCCGCAGAGGTTAGAAAGCCGACGAGAATCCGTCGGCTCTAATTCAAAATCTAGCGTTTGCGTTTGTGGACTCAATCGATTCCTCTTTAACTCGCTTGGGGAGGCATTTTCACAACACCCAATTCATCGGGTTCGTTGACTTTGCCTCTTTGTAAAATAGTTTCGGGCGCGGTGTCGACACGCAGTCCCATGTCAGCTTCTTCGCGAATAAGCTCACCACGTAAGCTGTTCGGTAACACTTCGGTGATACGAACATCAACGAACTGACCTATCATATGGGGTTGCCCAACAAAGTTTACAACCCGGTTATTTTCCGTTCTGCCAGACAGTTCCATCGGGTTTTTCTTCGATGGTCCGGTGACCAGAATTCTCTGCTCGGTGTCCAACATACGTCGCGCGTGCGCCATAGACTGTTGGTTCAGTCGCTGCTGTAAAATTTGCAAGCGCTGCTTTTTCGTTTCTTCTGAAACATCGTCAGGTAAGTCTGCAGCCGGAGTGCCCGGACGTGCGCTATAAATAAAGCTGAAACTCATGTCAAAATCAACTGCCCGGATCAAATCCATCGTTGCCTGAAAGTCGGCATCGGACTCGCCCGGAAAGCCAATGATAAAGTCAGATGACAGGGCAATATCTGGACGTGCTTTCTTTAATGCACGCATTTTGGATTTGTATTCAAGCGCAGTATGGCCGCGTTTCATCATTGTTAGTACGCGGTCTGAGCCGCTTTGCACCGGTAAGTGCAGGTGACTCACCAGCTCAGGGATAGTTGTGTACGCTTCAATAATGTCGTCAGTAAACTCAACCGGATGCGACGTGGTGTAACGAATACGGTCTATACCATCAATGGCTGCAACCAGGTGAAGTAACTCAGCAAAGCGACATTGAGTGCCGTCAAAGTGTTCACCTAAGTAGGCATTTACGTTTTGACCAAGCAAATTAACTTCGCGTACGCCTTGATCTGCCAGCTGAGCAATTTCATAAATAACATCGTCAACAGGGCGGCTGACTTCTTCACCACGAGTATAAGGAACCACGCAGAACGAACAGTATTTGCTGCAACCTTCCATAATAGATACGAATGCACTAGCGCCGTCTGCTTTGGGCTCCGGTAAACGGTCGAATTTCTCAATTTCAGGGAAAGATACATCAACCATCGGCGCATGGGTTTCGCTGACTTGGTTAACCATTTCTGGTAAACGGTGCAATGTCTGCGGTCCAAATATAATGTCGACGAAAGGCGCGCGTGAACGTATTTCATCGCCTTCTTGCGAAGCCACGCAGCCACCCACGCCAATGAGTAAGTCTGGCTTTTTCTGCTTAAGGTTTTTCCAACGCCCCAGCTGATGGAAAACCTTTTCCTGAGCTTTTTCGCGAATGGAGCAGGTATTCAGTAAGATCAGATCAGCGTCTTCTGCTTCTTCTGCAACATCGTACCCGTGCGTCGATTTGAGTAAGTCAGCCATTTTCGCTGAATCGTACTCGTTCATCTGACAACCCCATGTTTTGATATATAACTTCTTGCTCATGACGACTCGATGGTTGATAGGTTCTAGAATTAAGACCGCGTATTTTATCGTTTATTGGGGCAAATTGCCAAACACGAATTTGCTAGCTTTTACGACGCGATCGTATTGCAAAATAACCCGCCACAAATATGATGAGAGCGCCCCATAACATGTGCCAGGCAAGTGCTTCATTAAACAGCCAAAAGCCCAGTAGTGCGGCGAAAATAACAGAGCTGTAAGTAAATACGCCGACTTTTGCCGGAGGGGCAATGGAAAAGGCTTTGGTCATAGCTAACTGACCGTATACGGCCAGTAAACCCATCGCTAAAACACCAAACCAATGATGGCTCGGAATAGGCTCCCATAACCAAAGTAAAGGAATGCCTGACGCAATTGTGGCTAATGCCGAAAAGTAAAACACAATTTTGCTGGCCGATTCTGTGCTGGACATACGACGTATTACGGTCTTAGTAAATGCGGCTAAAGCCGCTGCTAAAAATGCCACAGCAATGACCGGAGACAGTTCACTGTTCATTGGGTCTAGGAAAATAAACACGCCAACAAAACCAAGGGCAATAGCCAGCCAGGTTTGACGGGCGACATAATCCTTTAACCAAAGCCAGCCAATAACGGGAATTAGAAATGGTGATAACAGTAGCACCAATGTGGCTTGAGCAAGCGGTATGGTGGCAATGGCATAAAAGAAGAGATACATCGCAGTGATGCCGGCAGCCGCTCTGACTAAGTGCAAGCTGAGTCGTGTTGTTTTTAAAGAGCTGGTACCTTTTCGCCAAAGCCATGGCAGTAACACTAAAAACGCCGTTAAGTTTCGAAAAAACACCAGTTGTTCGAAGGGTTGATCCTGGCTGATGAATTTTACTAGAGCACTCACACCGGCAAAGCTCGCTTCCGCGCTTAAAATTAAAAACGAGGCGAGAATAACAGCTTTTTGAGAGGTGTCTGTTGTTGGCATTCGTGTGCTCTTAAAAAATGTGATATTTCTACCGCTGAATCTGCCCATGATAACGGAAAAGACACTGAAAATGTGTTATTTATAGAGAACTTAAAATCACAGGCTTTTGCGGTTCTATGCAAGATTTAACAGTTGTCATAAATGGTGGTGGTATGGTTGGTGCGGCTTCGGCGCTTGCGTTCGCGAAAGCCGGGGCTCACGTTAAATTATTTGAAAGTAAGCCACCGTCACTCGACAACCAAGGCAATAATTGGGACCTCAGAATTTCATCTGTGAATGCGGCTAACTGGCAGTGGCTTTTATCGCTTGGCATTCATGGTGTTATTGACCCAGGCAAAGTAAAAGATTACCAACGATTAACCGTGACTACTCAGTCAGGGCAGAGCTTAACCTTTGGTGCTAGTGAAGTGGGCCTGACATCGCTGGGAGTTATGGTAGAAAACAATGCGTTACAGTCTTCGCTTTGGCAGTGTTTACGCGACTATGACAATGTCGATTTCGTTACTGAGCAACGTATTGACTCGTTAGACAGTCAGCAGAAAACGGTTAGGCTGACGAACAACGAACTCATACCTTTTGATTTACTGCTGGGGTGTGATGGCGCGAACTCCGTTATTGCCAAACTCAGTAGTATTGGCTACCGCGGTTGGGACTACGATCAACGCTGTTTGCTGGCCAATGTCGAACTAGAGCAGCCTATAGAGCCGGAGACCTGGGAAGTATTCAGACCGCAGGGACCTTATGCACTATTGCCATTGTCTGATACAAAAGCCTGCCTCATTGACTACGATGAAAGAGCCAGCATTAGGGCGCTTCAGCACGATGAGTCGGCGCTTCAGAAACATTTGTATTCTGTGTTCGAGCCTCGTGTCGGAAAATTTCGCGTCATAAAAGCGGCCAGCTTTCCTTTGCAGCGTAAGCACGCATTATATTATACCTCTAATGGTTGTATTGCGCTTTTAGGGGACTCGGCACACAGTATTCATCCTATGGCGGGGCAGGGGGTTAATCTGGGTTTCGCCGATATTCAGTGCTTGCTCAACGAATTATCTGACAAGCCAGTGGCTCAGGCGCTTAACGTATACGAAAAACAACGAAAATTTGAGAATGCTAAAATGATGCGGTTAATGGATGCGCTTCAAATAAGCTGGCGCAGTACTCATCCACTAGCGCGGTTCATTGCTGATGTCTCGCTAACCGCGGCAAAAGCGCCGTTGCTGAAAAACTTCTTAATAAAGCAAGCTATTGGAGATTAGGTGAGTACAGGGAAGTGAGACTAAAAACAGGCACAAAAAAACCACCCTGAGGTGGCCATTGTCTGTTGTGGTGCGGAGGGAGGGACTTGAACCCTCACGTCCTTTCGGACACTAGCACCTGAAGCTAGCGCGTCTACCAATTCCGCCACCACCGCAACAGTAGTTAGTATGGCTGGGGCACCAGGGATCGAACCTGGGAATCGCGGGATCAAAACCCGCTGCCTTACCGCTTGGCTATGCCCCATCCAACTAAGGACAGCAATCACAAAATAAATTAAAGAAGCTAATGGCTGGGGCACCAGGGATCGAACCTGGGAATCGCGGGATCAAAACCCGCTGCCTTACCGCTTGGCTATGCCCCAATTTTAGCTACCCTGAGAGAGAGTTGGTGCGGACGGAGAGACTTGAACTCTCACGCCGTGAGGCACTGGAACCTAAATCCAGCGTGTCTACCAATTCCACCACGTCCGCACATTTCTCAGTTAAGTTGGTGGCTACGGCGAGATTCGAACTTGCGACCCCAGCATTATGAGTGCTGTGCTCTAACCAGCTGAGCTACGTAGCCAACTTTTTTAACTTTCCGCTCTCTGTGAGTGCGGCGCGTATTATGCAAATCGCTCCGCAACCCGTCAACCTATTTTTGAGAAAAAATACGATAAAGCAGCGCGTTTGTGCAAAAAAACAGTCATTTGATTAAAAAGGAGTCAAATCACCATGGAAGAGGGTCACCATTACTGTGATAAAACTCGCCCGTCGACTCCATTGAAAGTTCGTCGATTCGCTGCATGAGTCGTTCGGCCGCCGTTTCTGCCGGAATATCCCCCGCATGATTGACCATGTCGGTCTGGACGAAGCCTGGATGCAGTATCGCGACAGCAATGCCTTTGTCTTTTAGATCAATAGAAAGAGACTTGCCCGCTGCATTTAACGCGGCTTTAGACATTCTGTAACCATAGCGGCTGCCCGAGCCGTTGTCGGCAATTGAGCCCATCCGGCTCGTAATCAACGCAATTTTGCTGCCTTTTGATAAGTTATCCAGTAATGCCTCGGTTACCCGCAAGGGCGCTAATGCATTGACTTCAAATTGCGCCCGAATGGTACCAGCGTCCAGCTCACCTAAAACATCTTTGTGCAGTAGACCGGCGTTATTGATCAAAATGTCCACTTTCTTGTCGGCCAATGTTTCTTTTAAGCGCAACAAGTCTGAAGCTTTGGTAACGTCAACACCTTCTATAATGTCGACATCCAATTCGGTTAACTGCTTAGAGTTATTACGGCAAACAGCCGTCACTTTGTAGCCTTTTTCGGTGTATTGCTTTGCAAATTCAAAACCAATACCCCGGTTTGCTCCTGTTATAACGACATGAGGTTGACTCATTGTACGACTCCTTTAATCCGTTATTGGCTGACGCCACCTTCTGTTAACTTTTTAGGGTTTAATAGTTGTTCCAGGCGCTCACGTCCTAAATCGGTCATTTCGTCCGCAACATCGATAATAGGGCGACCGTTTTGGTAAGCCTTTTTCGCTATCTCAGCGGCTTTACTGTAACCAATAACAGGATTAAGCGCGGTCACTAAAATAGGGTTTTTAGCCAAGGCTTCATTAAGGCGCTCTTCGTTAACTTCAAAATCTTTAATGGCTTTATCAGCTAAGGCATGACAGCTGTTTGTCAGAAGCTCTATCGACTGTAGTAAATTATAGGCCACAACGGGCAGCATAACGTTCAGCTGAAAGTTTCCTTGCTGAGCCGCAGTTGTAATAGTGGTGTGGTTGCCGTTAACTTGTGCAGCCACCATAGCCACGGCTTCCGGTATTACCGGGTTTACTTTACCGGGCATTATGCTGCTGCCGGGTTGAAGTGCCGTTAACTGAATTTCACCCAGGCCAGCTAGTGGACCACTGTTCATCCAGCGTAAGTCATTGCTTATTTTTAACAGCGTCGTGGCCAGGGTATTCAATTGGCCGTGTAACTGCAGATTCAATTCTTGTCCCGCAATGCCTGTAAATGGATTTGGGGATGTCTTAAATTCAGTACCAGTGAAGTCGCTGAGTTCTTTTGCAAAAGCTTCTGCGAATCCCTCTGGGGCATTAATTCCGGTACCTATCGCTGTACCGCCCTGGGGCAGAATACGGCTGTGCTGAAGCAATTGTGGTAGCTGTTCTGCCGAATGACTAAGCTGCCCAGCCCATGCTTCCAGCTCTTGCGCCAATGTCATAGGCATTGCGTCCATTAAGTGGGTTCGTCCGGTTTTTACGACGTCCCGAAGCTCGACAGCTTTACTCCGAATAACCTCCATTAAATGCTTAATGGCAGGCTGTAAGCGTTTTTCTATGGCTAACACGCTGGCCACTTGAATGGATGTGGGTATGACGTCGTTACTCGACTGGCTTTGGTTGACATGGTCATTCGGATGAACATCAACGCCGTTTCTTTTACACAAATTCGCGATAACTTCATTGACGTTCATATTCGAGCTGGTGCCCGAGCCCGTTTGAAAAATGTCGATAGGGAAATGGGCGTGGTGCTCACCGTTTATAATTTGTTCGGCGGCTTTGACAATTGCGTCTCGCTGCTTTTCTTCTAAACAGCCCACTTTGGTATTGGCTTTAGCTGCTGCGGCTTTGACTCTGGCTATAGCCTGAATCATATCGGTTGGCATCGTTAACCCGCTTATTGCGAAGTTGTCGACCGCGCGTTGTGTCTGTGCCGCGTAGAGCGCGTCTTCAGGAACCTGAACTTCACCCATACTGTCGCTTTCTGTGCGATACCCTTGAGTCATAAAGTAAACCTCCTGCGGCAAAGTGTTTATTCAAAGTTAACTTTAGTAGGTATAACACATTACGAGCTGAGCGAGGTGAAGATCAGTTTATTAGGTAAGCTAAAGTTGCGGAATTTGTGATGTGGGGTAATCTAGAATTATTAATCTAAAATGGAGTTTCATTTGAGAGCGCTTAATTACCTTTTGGTCACTTTCGTGTGTTTTCTGTCGGTCATGATGGTTAATGCAGAAGAGCTGGCGCTGACTATTGTTGACGCAGAGGACAAGCCATTGCCAAATGCAGTGGTCATTGTTGATAACGAATATGTGACTGACAATGCAGAGCTCAAAATCGAGAAAACGATCATTGATCAGGTTGATCGTCAGTTCACCCCCTTTATGACGGCTATAAAAGCCGGAAGTGAAGTCACTTTCCCAAACAGCGACAATATTCGTCATCATGTCTATTCGTTCTCGAAGCCTAAGCCTTTTGAGCTTAAGTTATACGCCAATGAAGAAAAGCCGACATTAAGCTTTAATAAACCGGGTTTGGTGACATTAGGCTGCAATATTCATGACCAAATGATAGCCCATATCATTATTACTGACCGAGAAACCGCTTGGGTAACCGATGAAGAAGGCAAAGTGACTCTCGATATAAATATCCAGAGCGAGTCATCAGTAAAGGCTCGTCTATGGCATCCGCTGATAGGTTCGGATCTAACGTTGGCAAAAGAGGTGTCTTTGGTGAATGGAGAAAACAGAACGCTGTCGTTAAATGTGATAAACGAAGAGGAAGACAAGGAACCAAAGTCACGTCTAGAGCAACGATTCAACCGAACAGGTAATTTATGATTCGGCGCTTTCGCACCAGACTGGTTGTTATTCTATTGCTGCTTGTTTCAGGGGCTATTGCACTGTCTCTGATAGCAATGGGCTTTAGTGTAAAACAACAAGCTGAACGCTCCATCGCTCAAGAGCTGAATGTCAGTGAACGAGTTTTTCGCGAACTTCTGAATAGCCGCAGTGAGTTGTTGCTGCAAGCGGCACAAGTGTTGACCGATGACTTTGGCTTCAAGCGAGCAGTGGCTAGCGGCGATAAAGACACTATCGTGTCCGTATTAGTGAATCACGGAGAGCGCATCAATACTGAATTGATGGTGCTACGAACGCCGACAGGAGAAGAGATTGCTGCCACCCACCCAATTGGTGATGAAATTACTAATAACTCAAGTGGTCAGCAGCTGGCCATTGTTGATGGTGAGCTGTTTCAGTTGATAACGGTTCCGGTGAAGGCTCCGCAACTTATTGCCTGGGCTACTCTAGGTTTTCAGATAGATTCTCAATTGGCGACAGAGCTACAAAATTTGGCGAATGCTGATATAACGCTTTGGAATGAGTCCTCAAAAAAGTTAATAGCATCCAGCCTTGAGCCGGGTGTCCAGGTTAACTTGCAGAGTGCGCTGAAACGTCAAAGCGCTCTACCTAACTGGCTCGAGCAACAAGCGTTAGTTGGGAAAGAGGCATTGCTTGATGCTTCGCAGGGGGAACAGGTGCACGTACTGTTGTCGTCGTCACTTGAAGAAGCTATGGCCGACTTTCACCGTGTTCAGCTGCAAATGTTGTTGATTGGCGGGCTTGCTGTGTTAATAGCTGGTGGGGTTGCTTTACTGATGGCACGCAGTGTCTCAAGGCCGCTTTCAAGACTGACGGAAGCGGCTAAACAACTGCAAAAAGGTGACTATGGCGACTTGAATCTTGAGAAGCGTGCCGATGAATTTGGTGAATTAGCAATAACCTTTGAGTCAATGAAAGGGGCTGTGTCTGAGCGTGAACGACGTATATCTTTTCAAGCGACGCACGATCAACTGACTCGGCTGCCGAATAGAACCCAGTTTGCCGCCGATTTAGAAGGGTTGCTTAAGGCCGGCTCAGTAGGAACATTACTGTTGGTCAATATCCGTAAATTCCGAACATTGAACGATACTCTCGGCCAAGAGGTCGGGGATCTTGTGTTAAAACAAGTTGCTCAGCGGATTATAGATTTTGATGAACAGTGCCTATCAGCTCGTATCGGCGGTGATGAGTTTGCCTTGGTTTTTGAGCAGGAGTTATCAGAGAAACATAAGCTTATTCAGAAACTTTACTCATTCCTGGAAAAGCCCGTAAAAGTAGGTGAGAGTGATTATCCGGTGTCTTTTAATGTTGGTGCTGTCGAGTTTCCTCGACAAGGCAAAGCCTTCGATACGTTGTTACGCCGAGCGCAGGTGAGTGCGCAGGAAGCTAAACGACAACATGACTTTGTGTTCTTTTACACTGAAGGGCTTGATGAGCAGCACATGCGGAAGCTTGATATCCTGGAACACCTGGACTACGCGGCTGAAAATGATGAACTGACTTTGCTTCTTCAGCCAAAAATAGAAACACAAAGCGGAAAAACCATAGGCGCGGAAGCCCTATTAAGATGGAACAGTGAAAAGCTTGGTTTTGTCGGGCCTGATGAATTTATTCCACTGGCTGAACAGTCAGGGCTAATAAAAAAGCTGACGCAATGGGTATTCAGGCAGTCTGCGGATTACCTACGGCATCTTAATGCTCCAGACGGTTTTAGTTTAAGTATTAACCTTTCTGCCATTGATTTGCTTAGTGACGAAATTCTTTCTGTTATCGCTGAGCTTGAAGAAGATATGCCCGCACTGAATAGACACTTGGTCCTTGAAGTGACCGAAAGTGCCATTGTGAGTGATCCGGATGCGGCGATTGAACGATTAAACTGGCTTAGGGAGAAAGGTTATCAGGTTTCTATTGATGATTACGGAACGGGTTATTCGTCACTGGAGCAAATGCGACGTTTGCCGGTAACCGAATTAAAAATAGATAGGGCTTTTGTTCAATATCTAGTGAGCAGTCCGGTTGATCAATCAATTGTTCGGTCAACAATTCAACTTGCCCATGAACTCGGGTTAAGAGTCGTTGCGGAAGGAGTTGAAGACACTGAAAGCTGGGAATGGCTGAAAAAACAGAAATGTGATGTTCTTCAGGGTTTTTACTTTAGCAAGCCAATTTCTTTTAATGATTTTAATAACAGACTACAGGGAGAGTCTTGTGATTAAACGAGGATTATTGAGTGCAGCCGCTTTGGTACTTGCAGTGTCACCGTTAACAACTTTTGCCGATACTGGGTCAAAGCTACTGGCGACAGGCGGCGCGTCGACTATTGAGGGAGCCGGAGGTGGTGGTATTGTTCCCTGGGCGACGCTCAGCTCCTACGCAGATACTGGAGAGTGGGGAGCGACCGTTAATATCAGTGAAGTCTCTGTTGATGATTTTCGACTTAGCGTTCAGGGAGCCAGCTTCTCCTGGAGCAATCGTGTCGAACTGTCTTATGCTCAGCAGACATTCGACCTATCGACGATAGGGGGAGAGCTCGAGCAGAAGGTAGTGGGTGCAAAAGTTCGTCTATTTGGGAATCTGGTTTACGGTGACTGGCCTCAATTAAGTGTTGGAGCACAATATAAGAAAAATCAGAAATTTGCTCTACCTAGCGCGGTTGGCGCGTTAGATGACAGTGATACTGACTGGTATGTCAGTGCTGCTAAAGCTTGGTTGGATGGGCCATTTCATCGAACTTGGGTTGCTAACTTAACGGTACGTCGCACGCGCGCAAACCAGATTGGTCTATTGGGTTTTGGTGGTGATAATGAGCAGAATGCCAAGTGGGTGGCTGAAGCTTCTGTGGCCGCATTTTTAAACCGGTATTGGGCTGTCGGTGTTGAGTTCCGGGAAAAGCCCGATAACCTGAGTTTCGCTAAAGAGAACGCATGGAAAGATGTTTTTGTGGCGTACTTTCCATCAAAGGCGGTTTCTGTCGTAGGCGCATACACCGACTTAGGTTCTATTGCAGGTCTAGATGACCAAAATGGCTGGTATCTGTCATTGCAAGCAGCGTTTTAAAGGAAATAGCTATGAGAATATTAAGCTTCGTGTTTCTTCTTCTGTTATCGCCTGTAGTCTTGGGGCAAAGTCTTTATCAGCAATTAGGAGAAAAAGAAGGAATTTCTTCAATAGTTGAGGAGATGTTATACCGGGTTGGTGGTGATGAGCGTATTGTGCATCATTTCGATGGCGTTGATATTGTGCGCGTTCATAAACTCATTACTGAACAGGTTTGTGATGTGGTTGGTGGGCCATGCGACTACAGTGGGGATACCATGAAAGTATCCCATGAAGGCATGGGAGTAACTCATGCCGATTTTAACGCGTTGGTAGAACATTTGATCATTGCAATGGCAAAGCACAATATCCCTGTTTCTGCTCAAAACCAGTTACTGGCAAAACTTGCTCCAGTGTACGGGGATATAGTAGAAAAATAAAAAAAGCCGCTCAAAAGGAGCGGCTTTGAAGCAGTAGTATTACATTCTTAGACGTTAAAGCGGAAGTGTATGACGTCACCGTCTTTAACAATGTAGTCTTTGCCTTCCAGGCGCCACTTACCGGCGTCTTTTGCACCTTGCTCGCCGTTATGTTCAATGTAGTCGTCATAGCCGACGACTTCAGCGCGGATAAAGCCTTTTTCAAAATCGGTATGAATACGACCAGCGGCTTGTGGTGCTGTAGAACCGACTTTCACCGTCCACGCGCGAACCTCTTTAGGACCGGCAGTAAAGTATGTTTGCAGGTTAAGAAGCTCGTAACCAGAACGAATAACACGGTTAAGTCCAGGCTCTTCCTGACCAATCTCCGACAGGAACTCTTCTTTGTCGGCGTCGTCCAGCTCAGCAATTTCTGATTCAATGGCCGCACAAACCGGCACAACAACGGCATTCTCGGTTGCCGCTATTTTGCGAACTGTGTCCAGGTGGGGGTTATTTTCAAAGCCATCTTCATTGACGTTGGCAATGTACATAGTTGGCTTCAATGTCAGTAAGTTGTATGAGCGAATGGTTGCCCGGTCTTCTTTCGTCAACTCTACTGAACGAGCCATGTGGCCTTCGTCCAATGCCGGCTTTAGCTTTTCCAGTACGGCAATTTCAGCCTTGGCCTGAGCGTCGCCACCTTTGGCTTTCTTGCCTAAACGGTGCAAAGCTTTTTCGACGGAGTCTAAATCGGCTAATGCTAATTCGGTGTTAATTGTGTCAATGTCATCAGCAGGGTTAATTCCGCCGCTCACGTGGACGATGTTGTCATCTTCGAAACAGCGGACGACGTGTCCAATAGCGTCAGTTTCACGAATATTAGCCAGGAACTGGTTACCTAAGCCTTCACCTTTTGAGGCACCCTTTACCAGGCCTGCAATGTCAACGAACTCCATGGTCGTTGGCAGTACTTTCTCTGGGTTAACAATTGAAGCTAGTTTGTCCAGGCGAGTATCCGGAACCGGAACCACACCGGTATTAGGTTCAATTGTACAAAAAGGAAAGTTTGCTGCTTCAATGCCTGCTTTAGTCAGTGCATTGAACAAAGTGGATTTACCGACGTTGGGTAAACCAACAATACCACACCGAAATCCCATGATGAGTTAACCTTTCTGTTGAGGACGGTAGCTGTGGAGGCGTTGAAGCGCATCCGTCCAGCCTTGTTCCATTAATGTGTCAATACTGCGACTGGCTTCATCGATACAGTCATCAATGAGTCGCTGTTCAGTTGCTGGCGCTTTACCCAGCACAAAACCGGTTACTTTCGATTTGTGCCCAGGATGCCCAATGCCAATTCGCAGTCGCAGGAAGTCCTGGCTGCCAATTTGCGCGATAATATCTTTAATGCCGTTATGGCCACCCGCACCGCCGCCTTTTTTAAATTTCGCTATGCCAGGAGGTAGGTCGAGTTCGTCGTATGCGACGAGTATCGACTCTGGCGGAATTTTATAGAAATTGGCGATATGTGCGACAGAAAAGCCGCTGCGGTTCATGTAGTTCTGGGGTAGAACAATGCGCAGATCGTGAGCGCCTTGCTGATAACGACCTATTAGTGCTTTTGATTTGGTATCGGCGGATAATGTAACGCCGTGTCGTCGACAAAAGTCTTCAACTAACCAAAAACCCGCGTTATGGCGGGTTTTTTCGTATTCGGGGCCTGGATTCCCCAGGCCCACTAACAGCTTAATGCTTGTTCCCATAGCTAGGACTAGTGCTTACTCTTCGTCAGCAGCGTCGTCTTTGCTCTTCTCTGCAGGAACTTCATCCGGTGCTACTGTTTCTTCTTCGTCTTCTTCTTTCTCTACGCGAGGAGCTGAAACAGAAACAACCGCCTGGTCGTGGTCTTCACCTTTAGTCAACTCAACCAGCTCAACACCTTTAGGAAGGTTCAAGTCAGTTAGGTGAATAGTGTCACCAACGCTCAGTTCTGCGATGTCAACTTCCAGGTACTCTGGTAAGTCTTTTGGAAGAACCAGGATTTCAACGTCATTGACGTGGTGAACAACAACACCACCTTCTTCTTTAACGCCTTTCGCCGTTGTTTCATTCAAGAAGTGAAGAGGTACGTTAGTGTGCAGCTTCTGGCCTTTCTCAACACGTTGGAAGTCCAAGTGAGTCAGCTTAGGCTTGTACGGGTGACGCTGCATATCTTTTAAGATGCATTGTTCTTTTTTGCCGTCGATGTCTAACGTCAGAATGTGTGAATAGAAGGCTTCGTAGTCAGCCATGTTGTTCACTTTGTTGTGATCCATTTCTAACGCTACTGGCTCACCTTTACCACCATATAGGATGGCAGGTACTTTATCCGCATGACGCAGGCGGCGGCTCGCACCTTTCCCCTTGTCCCCACGGACACTTGCTTTAATTGTGAAATCTAATTCAGCCATGATATTGGGCTCTCATTGTTAAATGTTTTAATTTGTCAGCACTCGCGACCAAGCTGCTGACCCAGATACTCAGAAACCGACGACGAGGCCGGTTTCCAAGGGCGCGCAATACTAGCACTGAAGTCTCAAAAAAACAACTTTATCAGTACTCGAACATTGCAGAGATAGACTCTTCATTACTGACGCGACGAAGTGCTTCAGACAACATGCCGGAAAGTGTCAGTTGACTCACTTTTCCTGTCGCCTTCATTTCTTCGCTAAGTGGAATACTGTCAGTAACCACAAGTTCGTCAATCGCCGACTCTTCTATATTCTTAACAGCGTTACCGGAAAATACCGGGTGTGTTGCATAAGCAAAAACGCGTTTAGCACCATGGCTTTTAAGCGCTTCCGCTGCTTTACAAAGTGTGCCGCCAGTATCAATCATGTCATCGACAATAATGCAGTCGCGTCCTTTAACATCCCCAATAATGTGCATGACCTGAGAAACATTAGCAGAAGGGCGGCGCTTATCGATAATTGCTAAGTCGGTGTCGTCCATTAACTTGGCAAACGCGCGGGCACGAACAACGCCACCGATATCCGGAGAAACAACCACTGGGTTGTCGAATTGCTGTTGGCGCATGTGCTCAAGTAATACCGGTGTGCCAAATACGTTATCGACCGGAACATCGAAGAACCCTTGAATTTGTTCAGCATGCAAGTCAACGGTCAGAACGCGGTCAACACCAACGCTTGATAAAAAGTCAGCAACGACTTTCGCAGTAATAGGAACACGAGCAGAACGAACGCGGCGATCCTGGCGAGCGTAGCCAAAATAAGGCATTACAGCGGTAATACGGCCTGCAGATGCACGACGCAGTGCATCAACCATGACGATAAGCTCCATGAGGTTATCGTTGGTAGGTGCGCAGGTGGATTGCAAAATAAAGACATCGGAACCGCGGACATTTTCATTAATAGCGACACTGATTTCGCCATCACTGAAACGTCCAACAGACGCTTCACCCAGTTTAATGTATAAACGATCGGCGATTTTCTGCGCTAGCTCGGGGGTAGCGTTGCCAGCGAAAAGTTTCATGTCAGGCACAACATACCTCGACTTTTATTGGGTTAATGTTTGGAATAGTGGTGAACGGTTCTGGCCTTGAGCAATAAATGAACACAGTTCCTGAGGAATGTGCTTTTGAGCTTCCTCTGCCGCTTGTCTGCTCTCGAACGTCGAAAATAGACATGCTCCACTGCCAGTAAGCCGAGTCGGAGCGTATTCTAGCAAGGCATCGTGTAATTTAGCAACTTCAGGATGCAGAGCACAGACCACTGGCTCGAACACATTTTCATGGTGGCTTTGTTCCCAGACAGCGGCTTCAACCGATTTACAGTCTCGCCTTAGGTCCGGGTGATTAAAAAGTTCAGCGGTGGAAATATGGACGTTGGGTTTAACAACCAAGTACCAGGGAGTAGGCGGCTCAACATCCGTGAACTGCTCACCAATGCCTTCTGCGAAACATGACTTTCCATGGATAAATACGGGAACGTCGGCGCCTAACTCGAGGCCTATTTGTTGAAGCTGCTTGTTCGACAAGCGTTCTCCCCATAGGTAATTAAGACCAACGAGCGTTGTGGCAGCGTCCGATGAGCCGCCGCCTAAGCCTGCGCCTTGAGGTAAACGTTTCGTAACTTCAATGGTAACGCCAGGCAACTGACTAATGCCTTTATTTAGATGCTCCTGGCGCAGCCGCTCTAAAGCTTTCCAAATTAAATTGTCTTCTTTGGCAATTTGAGACTTGCTATCTATGAAATCGAACTGGTCGTCCGGCGCTGGTTGAAAACTTATGGTGTCGCCGTAGTCCAAAAATTGAAAAACAGTTTGCAGTTCGTGATAGCCGTCATTCCTGCGTCCGGTTATGTGCAAAAACAGGTTCAGTTTTGCCGGCGCTGGTAGCGTTAGTTGCTGGTCTGCCATTCGTTCATTTGTACCTTTATTTTTAATGTCGGGCTTTCAATGTGCACCTGCTCGGGGAGAGGGAGCTTTGTTTCTGCTTCTAACTTATAGAACCATCGAATACGCCACTGTTCATCATTTTGAATAACTGAAGCACTGGCTAGCGTTCCGTCGTTGTAATACGTGAGTTTTTTCAGTTGTGACGTTTTTTGACCGACAACCCATTGATGCAGATGCTCAAAAGGAATATAAACCGGCAATACATCCGCCAGAAGAGCAGGGGCACTTAACGCCGAGCGCATGGCTCCGTTAGAGTCTACTAACGTTGCCTGTTGGTTGCTAACGGTCAGCCTTGCCAGTTGACCTTTTAACGGATGTGAAAAGCGAAGTTCCTGATAAGTCGGTTGATATTGCCAATTAACATAAAATGAGTCGCGCTTGTCGAGCTCTTTCTGAATAAGCGCCATGCGACCTGACATCGACCAGCTATTTAACGTGTTCAGCTTATTTTGGTGTGCTTTGACAAGCTCAACATTGACTTGTCGGCTACTGTCCTGGTGTGACGGTGTTGGTATTGAGCAGCCTGCGGAAAGCAACACAGCCAGCAAAACCGCAAATCGAGTTAGGTATTGAATCATATTTTTCTATTGGCGTAATCGATGGATCGTTAGTTGACCAGAAAGCGCTGTGACTTTCAATGATTAGGGCTTTCACGTACAATCACTGCCACTTAATATCATGACCGCGTTGAGATAACGAGTTACACAATCCGATGACCATTTCAGCTCTGGGAATAAACCACAAAACAGCCCCCGTTGATTTGCGTGAGCAAGTTGCTTTCAATACCGAGCAGCTCGACGCCGCATTGCAGGCTGTGCGTGGTTTACAAGGCGTGCAGGAAGCGGTCATTGTCTCGACGTGTAACCGTACCGAACTTTATTGCCGTGGTAATGTATCAGACGATTTATTGCTCGGTTGGTTCACGGGTTTTCACAGCTTACCTCCCGATGCTTTGCAAAATCATCATTATCTGTTTAAAAATGATCAGGCTATCAGTCATTTAATGTCTGTTGCCAGTGGCTTAGACTCGCTAGTGCTTGGGGAGCCGCAAATACTCGGGCAAGTAAAACAGGCGTATCAAATAGCGAAACGGCAGGCGGCTGTCGGCGGTATTTTAGAGCGTTTGTTTCAGCAAACATTCCGTGTCGCAAAAACTGTCCGTAATGAAACCGCCGTTGGGCAAAATGCCGTGTCAGTGGCTTACGCCGCAGTGTCTATGGCGCGACATATCTTTTCGAACTTAGCCAAGTCTAAAGTGTTATTAATTGGGGCTGGAGATACTTCTGAACTTGTCGCCCAACACTTAAAGCAGCAAGGGGTGACGGAAATAACAGTCGCTAACAGAACCTTGCAACGCGCACGAGAGCTGGCTGAGAAAGTGGATGGTGCCGCGCACAGTTTGTCAGAACTGTCTGAACTTCTCCCTGACGCTGATATTGTGGTGAGCTCAACTGCCAGTACCTTACCAATAGTGGGTAAGGGCACGGTTGAAAAGGCATTGAAGAAACGTCGCCATAAGCCGATGCTACTGATTGATTTAGCCGTGCCCAGAGATATAGAAGAGCAGGTTAATGAGCTTGATGATGCCTATTTGTATACGGTTGACGACTTACAAAGCATTATTAGTGAAAACATAAGAAACCGAGAGCAGGCAGCAAAAGAAGCGCAGGTAATTATCCGTCAGCAGGCGCAGGAATTTACTGACTGGTTGCAGTCGCTCAACAGTGTGGAGTTGGTTCGGTCATACAGACAACACACGAAAGCTGTCGCCGATACTCATTTAGAACGAGCCTTGGCTCAACTGCAGCAAGGTAAAGCGCCGGAAGAGGTGCTGAAGCAATTTAGCCATAAACTGGTGCAGCAACTGACGCACCAACCTACCAATTTGTTAAAATCAGCAGGTGAGAACAATGATCAGTATACACTTGCGGTGTTACAGCAATTGTGGTCAGGCGACGATTCTGACCCTTTAGAAGGCAAATAAAAGAATATGTTGAATCCATCCATTGAACGAAAACTTGAAGGTTTGCTTGAGCGTTACCAGGAAGTTCAGGCGCTGCTGGGTGAACCGGATGTTATTTCCGATCAGAACCGTTTTCGCGGGCTATCGAAAGAGTATTCACAGCTTGAAGAAGTCGTGGACTGCTTTGAGAAATATAAGCAAAACCAGGAAGACCAGGTCGCTGCTAAAGACATGGTCGAAGAAGACGACCCAGAAATGCGGGAAATGGCTCAGGAAGAGCTAAAGCAGGCGAAAGAAAACGAAACTGAGTTGGAACAGCAATTGCAAATTTTGTTGCTGCCTAAAGATCCCAACGATGATCGCAATTGCTACCTGGAAATTCGAGCGGGCGCTGGTGGTGATGAAGCTTCAATTTTTGCTGGTGACCTGTTTCGTATGTACAGCCGCTACGCAGAAAAACATGGCTGGAATATCTCTGTAGTCAGTGCCAATGAAGGTGACCACGGCGGCTATAAAGAAGTTATTGCACAAATGAATGGCGATGGCGCTTATGGCCGCATGAAATTTGAGTCAGGAGGTCATCGTGTGCAGCGCGTACCTGAAACTGAGTCACAAGGTCGTATCCACACATCGGCCTGTACGGTGGCTATTCTGCCAGAAATTCCGGAAGCCGAAGCCATAGAGATTAATCCGGCGGACTTACGTGTCGATACTTTCCGCGCATCGGGCGCCGGTGGTCAGCACGTTAACCGAACGGACTCGGCCATTCGTATTACGCACTTGCCGTCAGGCGTTGTTGTTGAATGTCAGGAAGAGCGTTCACAACATAAAAACCGAGCCAAAGCGATGTCAGTTCTGCAAGCTCGATTACAGAAAATCGAGGACGAAAAACGTCAGCAAGAAGAAGCAAGCACCCGTCGTAACTTAGTGGGCAGTGGTGACCGTTCAGAGCGTATTCGAACTTATAATTACCCGCAAAGTCGTGTCACTGACCACCGTATTAACTTAACCTTATATCGGCTGGATGAAGTGTTGCAGGGCGACTTGGATTTGATTATGGATCCGATTATTACTGAGCATCAGGCGGATCAGCTGGCGGCATTGTCTGAAGGACAAGAATGACCATAGAAGAAGCGCAACAGTGGGCGCGTCAGCAGCTAGCGCATAGTGATGACGTTAGGGCTGACGTTTTTGCGTTGTTGAGCTTTGTGTTGGACAAAAACAAAACGTACATAATGACATGGCCAGAGAAAGCCTTAACAGAAGTGCAATGGGAACGCTTTCAAACCTTGGTTAGTGATAGGGTTAAAGGTAAGCCGATAGCCTATATTACTGGGCGTAAAGAGTTTTGGTCGTTAGAACTTGAAACCAATGAAAGCACATTAATACCCAGGGGAGACACAGAAACTCTGGTAGAAGCAGCCTTGAGTTTAAACCTACCCGAGAACGCAAGAGTGCTGGATTTAGGCACCGGGACTGGTGCTATTGCTTTGGCGTTAAAGTCAGAAAAGCCGAATTGGCAGGTGCTTGGTTGCGATAAGAACGGAGACGCAGTGGCTTTGGCATCTCGCAATGCTAGACGTAACAGCCTCGATGTTGAGTTTTTTCAAAGCGATTGGTTCTCTAACGTGCCAACAGATAAGCCATTCGACTTAATTGTGTCTAACCCTCCTTATATTGAAGAAGCTGACCCGCACCTTAGCCAGGGCGATGTGCGGTTTGAGCCGTTAAGTGCTTTGGTAGCAAAAGGTGATGGTTTAGACGATATTAAGAACATTGTTGTTGGTGCATCATCATATCTTGTAAATGGCGGTTGGCTATTACTTGAGCAGGGATGGCAGCAGGCCGATAGTGTCATTGAGCTACTCTCAAAAAATGGTTATAAAAAGGTTAACCGCTGGCAGGATTATGCTAGTGTAGAGCGAGTATCAGGTGGACAATACGTCACGGCGGAGAGAGACAAGTAATGAGCAACCAGTTCATGTTTGCTGATGAAGCCAGCCAGCAAAATACAAAATTACCGACAGAATACTGGAAAATTCTAATTGTCGATGACGAGCCAGAGGTGCATGCGGTCACTAAATTGGCGTTGAACGACTTTAATTTCCTGGGGCGAGGTCTGAAGTTTTATAGTGCTTTTTCCGGGGAGGAAGCGAAAAAACTTATCGACGAGCATCCAGATGCGGCAATTCTCTTGCTGGACGTTGTTATGGAAACCGATGACGCGGGGCTTCAGGTTGCTCGTTATATTCGTGAGAAAGCGGATAATCATTTTACTCGCATTATCTTGCGAACAGGCCAGCCCGGCCAGGCGCCTGAGCGCACCGTTATTGTTAATTACGATATCAACGACTACAAATCGAAGACTGAATTAACCGCGCAAAAACTCTTTACGGCAGTGATGTCCTCGTTGCGTTCCTACCGCGATATTATGTCTATAGATCAAAGCCGTCATGGCTTGGAAAAAATTATTTCAGCATCAACAAACTTATACGCACTGCAGCCTATGAATAGTTTTGTTGATGGCTTAGTTCAGCAGTTAAGCTGGGTTATTGGGGGGGCGAAGCAAACCCTTTATGCGACGGCCAATGAAGAAGGAACGTCTTATAAAGTGTTAGCCGCGCATGGTGAAGACTCTCAGGTTAGTGTCGGGCAAACTCTGCGGTCGGTTATTCCCTCAAAAGCCTTAGCCGAGCTAGAAAACGTGATTGCTAACCATGGCTCGTTTTACGGTGATGACTTTGTACTGCTGTATTGCCGCAGTCATTGCCGAGCACATGGTTCGGTTTTATTTATTGGTGGCCGTTCTCGTACGTTAACAGCCGATGACCATCACGTATTGCAATTGTTTGCGGAAAACGTGCAGCTGGCGCAGGACAATGTTGTTTGTTTAGAAGACTCTGATCATTTCTTGGCGCGCTTAGCCGACCAGTTGATGCTGCACAATGCGAATCATTTTAATAATGTGCTGGATGGAAGCAGAGAAGGGCGCATAGCTTACCGGTTGTCACAAGCGGTTAATGCTGACGAGGCGGAAGCAACAGCTTTAGCCTGGTCGTTATTTGCACAAGCTCGGCCGTTGTTAGATTGTGCTTCGACGGCTGTTGCTGCTAACGAAACGACTTGCCAGCAGCGTGTTGCTCGTTCATTAAAAGCACTGACTCATGGTCAACATGACGCTACCCAAAAAGCACATCGTGCGTTAATGGAACGGTTAGAGCGCTGGGACGGCTTAGGTCTTCCTGAAGGGAAGCAAGGTAGCGATATTGCATTAAGCACTCAGGTGTTGTTACTGACCGAGCAGCTTGTGGACTGGTTTAAAGAAGAAACCAGCGATGCGGATATCAAAACACGACTCGATGATGAAAAAGGCCGTTACTACTCACCGGAATTTCTGGAGCAGGCTCTGAAGCTACTACCCGAACTTAGAAATCTTTAATTTATTATAAAGGGGTTATACTGTGTACGTTGTTTTTAAACACCTGCATGTTTTATTTGTTTTCATTTCTATTATTTTATTTCTATTCCGCTTTGTCTTGCGGTTGTTAGATTCTCCTGCATTACAGAAAAAATGGCTAAAAATAGTTCCTCACGTTAACGACACACTTCTACTGGCGAGTGCTATTGGCATTATGGTGACTGTCGGTATGTATCCAATAGAAGTGCCTTGGTTAACCGATAAAGTCATTGGTGTTATTGGCTACATTATTTTTGGTATTTTCGCCATGAAAGGCCAGTCTGCTGTGACGCGCTGGGTTGGTTTTGTTGGTGCTTGCGGCTGGATAGCGTTTTTATTGCATGTGGCTATGTCTAAAACACCATTAATTGCCGGCTAATTGAAAGGGAGTTTGTATGTTAGCACCGGAAACTGCAGTAACAGAGACTAGCGCGCTTATTACCAACGACGGCGTTATCGTCGGTTTATTAATGGCTATTTTGGGGTTCGTTTTTTATACCAATAATAGCGACCACCCGGCGTTTAAAAAGTTTTATCGCTTTGTTCCTGCGCTGTTACTTTGTTACTTCCTGCCGTCGTTACTCAATACGTTTGGAATTGTTGACGGTAATGCGACAGCAGTAACTGATATAACAATGGACTACTTACTGCCGGCCTGTATGGTGCTGCTAACCTTAAGCCTGGATTTAAAAGCGATTCTGGGGCTGGGGTCGAAAGCGCTAATACTGTTTCTAACCGGTACGTTCGGTATCGTGATTGGCGGCCCGATTGCGCTGCTTTTGGTGTCGCTCATATTTCCTGAAATGTTGGGTGGTGCAGGGCCAGACGCTGTTTGGCGCGGCATGACAACCATTGCCGGCAGCTGGATAGGCGGCGGTGCAAACCAAGCCGCAATGAAAGAAGTGTATGAAGTCGGTGGTGATATTTTCTCTGCTATGGTGACGGTGGATATTATTGTCGCTAACTTGTGGATGGCGGTATTGCTATATATGGCGGCCAATTCCAAGAAAATTGACGAGCGTACAGGGGCGGATACCTCGGCAATTGATGCTATTCGCCATAAAGTTGAAAAGTACGAGGCTGAACACGTTCGAAATCCTAGTTTGAGAGACCTAATGCTTATCTTAGCTATTGGTTTTGGCGTGGCTGGCATAGCTCACTTGTTAGCTGACTGGATTGCCCCCGCTATTGGTGAACATTACCCCGCGCTGAGCAAGTTCAGTTTAGATAGCTTGTTCTTCTGGGTTATCGTGCTTGCAACCGCAGGTGGTATCGCGCTGTCTTTTACTCGGGCACGCTCGTTGGAAGCGGCAGGGGCCTCTAAAATTGGTTCTGTTTTCGTCTATGTACTAGTAGCCAGCATTGGGCTACACATGGATGTGACTAAAATTGTGGAAGCACCCAAATATTTCCTTATTGGCGCTATCTGGATGATTATTCATGCGTCATTAATGCTGTTTGTTGCTAAACTTTTACGCGCCCCTGTTTTTTATATGGCAGTTGGCAGCCAGGCTAACGTTGGCGGAGCCGCTTCGGCTCCGGTGGTTGCATCAGCCTTTCACCCATCGTTGGCTCCGGTTGGGGTCTTGCTGGCAGTCATGGGCTATGCCCTCGGTACCTATATGGCGTATTTCTCGGGTCAAGTACTGCGTGTTGTTGGCAGTTAATTAAAAGGAATGACCATGATTTCAAAGTTAGCGTTAAATGATATTGAAATAGCCAATGACAGTCCCTTTGTTCTGTTTGGTGGAATGAATGTGCTGGAGTCTAGAGACTTGGCACTGCGAATCGCAGAACATTATGTTGAAGTAACGGACAAGCTTGGTATTCCTTACGTTTTTAAAGCGTCTTTTGACAAAGCAAACCGTTCATCGGTGCATTCCTTTCGTGGCCCTGGACTGGAAGAAGGGCTGCGCATTTTTGAGGAAGTAAAGCAGCAATTCAATGTGCCGCTTATAACCGATGTGCACGAGCCTCATCAGGCTAAGCCAGTGTCTGAAGTTGTCGATATCCTTCAACTACCGGCGTTTTTAGCGCGTCAAACAGACCTGGTTGTTGCTATGGCTGAAACGGGCGCCATGATTAACGTGAAAAAGCCTCAATTTTTAGCGCCACATGAAATGAAGCATATTATTAGCAAGTTCGCAGAAGCCGGTAATCAAAATATCATGCTGTGCGAACGAGGCTCGTGTTTTGGTTATAACAACCTGGTGGTTGATATGCTGGGTATGGATGAAATGAAGACCATGGCCCCGGTCATTTTCGATGCGACTCACGCGTTACAGCGCCCGGGTGGCCGCAGCGACTCAGCTGACGGACGCCGTGCTCAAGCAGCACAACTAGCGCGCTCTGGCATGGCTTTGGGTATTGCGGGCTTGTTTATTGAAGCACACCCTAACCCCGATGAAGCCAAGTGTGACGGGCCATGCGCTTTGCCACTACGCGCATTAGAAGATTACTTAAAGCAAATGAAAGCCGTTGACGACTTGGTGAAGTCATTCAGCGAATTGGATACGTCTAATTAGTCATGTCGCTTCAGGCCAGCAGCTCGCTTAAGCAAACGCCGCTTGATAAACGTCAGGCGATAAAGCTTCTATTAAAAGCCGTAGGCGGATTGCTGGCGCTGCTGTCTTTGGCATTACTGGCGCCATTTGTTATGGCCGTTATTAATGCGGAAAAAGAGCAGTGGACGTATTTAACATTGGCTATCATTGGTTTTGTGATTGGCGTTGCACTTTTCCTGCAGCCGGTTGGCGACGCGAAGCTTCGGGCCCGGCAAGTCTTTCTATTAACCACCTTGTGTTGGGTGTCGGCGAGCCTTTTTGCCACGCTGCCTTTTATTTTTGCCCAACCTTATCTCGATTTTTCCAGCGCATGGTTTGAGGCCATGTCAGCAATTACCACAACGGGAGCTACCGTTATTTCGGGGCTTGATGACCTGCCATCCAGTGTACTGTTGTGGCGAGCCATGCTGCAGTGGTTAGGCGGTATTGGAATCATCGTTATGGCCATGGCCATACTACCGTTTTTGCAGGTTGGTGGTATGCGTCTGTTCCAGGCTGAATCTTCCGACATGTCGGGCAAGTTTATGCCTCGCTCAAGCCACATGGTTTTAGCCATAGGCCGTGTTTATTTAATACTGACTGTTGCTGTTATTGCCTTATATCTTTTAGGCGGTATGAAAAGCTTTGATGCCTTTGTTCATGGTATGACAACCATAGGCACAGCCGGTTTCTCTAATTATGACGCCTCTTTCGGTCACTTTTCTGACACGCCATTTTTGGTCATAACGGGCACACTATTTATGGTCGCGGGGGCATTGCCTTTTGTTCTCTACATTCGAGCGCTGAAGGGCGATTATGAACCACTTTGGAAAGATACGCAGGTACGTGCCTTCGTGACCTTTCTAATGATTGCTATTGCCCTTATCACTCTAGTGCAGGTGGTGAAAGGCCGAGAGTTTGGTGACGCCCTCATGCACACCGCATTTAATGTTGTATCTGTGGTTACCACAACAGGGTATGCGACGGAAGATTATGGCAACTGGGGCAGTTGGTCTCTGATGGTTTTCTTCTACCTTATGTTCATTGGGGGGTGTACCGGCTCTACGGCCGGAGGCATGAAGATATTCCGTTTCCAGTTGTCACAATTACTGCTCAAAAAGCAGTTTAGTCAGCTTATTCATCCAAATTTAGTCAGAGTAGAGACCTACCAGGAACGAAGAGTTAACGACTCTTTGCTTGGCTCTATGGTGGCGTTCTGCTTTATGTACTTTTTACTTATAGCGGTTATTGCGTTAGGTCTGTCATTGTTTGATCTCGATTTTCTAACCGCTATTTCTGGTGCTGCATCCGCTGTGGGGAACGTTGGTCCGGGGCTTGGCGAAATTATTGGACCCGCAGGTAACTTTTCAAGCCTGGACGGTGGTGCCAAACTATTGCTGATATTTGCTATGTTAGCGGGGCGTTTGGAAATTATGACGGTGCTTATTTTATTCCACAGACATTACTGGAAGCACTAAAATAAATTTCAGCGAACACTTGCACGCTGAAACCACATGAATTAAATTAAACGCATGTTTAAATCATGCGTTTATTTATATCATGGCAGCACGCATTACGACTCAACAAAAAATACTCAACGCCGCTGAAGCGCTGTTTGCGCGAGACGGCTTTGAACAGACCTCTTTACGGCAGATCACCCACGAGGCGGGAGTGAATCTGGCTTCCGTAAACTATCATTTCGGCTCAAAAAAGGCGCTGATACAGGCAGTCATTGCCCGTTACCTAAGTGTTTTTATGCCTGCTTTAGAGGAACAGCTAAACGAAGCTGAAGCCCAAAAAGACTTAAAAACACAGGCGTTATTTGAGCGTTTCAAACTTCCGCTTGCTAAGTTGACTCAAATCAACAAGCGCGGTCCCGATACTTTTTTACGATTACTGGGCTTTGCTTATTCTGAAATACAGGGGCACTTGCGTAAGTACACTCAGCAAGAGTACGGCAATGTATTACAACACTTACTGCAGCTTTTAAAGCGCACAAATCCGCATTTAGACGAGCAACAAATGTTTTGGCGTCTGCATTTTGTGTTGGGCTCTGTGGTCTTTGCTCAGGTATCCGGGCAAGCACTTATAGAAATAGCGCAGGCTGAGTTTAATCAGCAAATTGGCGCACAAGATGTTATTGACCAACTTATTCCGTTTGTGTCTGGCGGGCTCGAAAATTCGTAAATAAACTGTCGTAAGACTGAGATTTGACTACACTTTCATTGTGATGGTGCACTGGAGATAACCATGGAAATTCTCATTTTGTTGTTGGTTTTAGTAGTACTGGTATTTGCAGTCGGAGATATCCGTCGCAGCCTTATTACAAAACCTGTTTTTGCTATCTTTAAGCGTATTTTGCCACCAATGTCGGATACCGAGCGAGAGGCTATGGAAGCTGGTGACGTATGGTGGGATGGCGAGCTGTTTAAAGGTCGCCCAGACTGGCAGAAGCTGCTGGATATGCCCCAGCCGAAGCTTACTCAGGAAGAACAGGACTTTATCGATAACCAGTTGAATACCTTGCTGGATATGATCGATGACTTCAAAATTGTGCAGCAAGACAGAGACTTGCCAAAACAAGTATGGGACTTTCTGAGAAAAGAACGTTTCTTTGCCATGATCATTGGTAAAGAGCATGGTGGTTTAGACTTTTCTCCAGCGGCTAACTCGTACATTGTGTCGCGTATTGCCAGCCGTTCAATTAGCGCCGCAGTGTCGGTTATGGTGCCTAACTCACTAGGCCCGGGCGAATTGCTGACGCATTATGGTACTAAAGAACAAAAAGAGTATTGGTTGCCTCGTTTAGCCGATGGTACCGATATTCCATGCTTCGCCTTAACGGGCCCTGAAGCCGGGTCTGATGCAGGCTCCATTCCGGACGAAGGCATTATCTGCAAAGGTGAGCACGAGGGCGAAGAAGTTGTTGGTATTCGTCTGAACTGGTCAAAGCGTTACATTACTCTGGCTCCTTCAGCTACGGTTCTGGGTCTTGCGTTTAAATTGTACGACCCGGAAGGTTTAATGGGCGACAAAAAAGACATAGGCATTACTTGTGCGCTTATTCCAACCAGTCACAAAGGTGTGGAAATTGGTGACCGCCATTTCCCATTGAATCAGGCGTTTTTAAACGGTACGACTTACGGTAAAGACGTATTTATTCCGCTGAAATGGATTATTGGTGGTGAAGACTACGCCGGTAAAGGTTGGCGTATGCTGGTCGAATGCTTGTCAGCTGGTCGGGGCATTTCACTGCCAGCACTGGCAACGGCATCGGGTCATGTTACTCAACGAATGACAGGTGCATATGCCTACGTACGCCAACAGTTTGGTCTGCCTATTGGTATGTTTGAGGGCGTGCAGTCATCAATGGGTAAAATTGGTGGTACGAACTATATTCTTGAATCCATGCGCCGCTTAACAATTTCATCGTTGTGCCAGGGCATGAGCCCGTCAGTTGTGACGGCAATGACCAAGTATCACATGACGGAAATGGGGCGTGAAGTTATTGAACACGCAATGGATATTCATGCCGGTAAGGGCATTCAGTTGGGGCCACATAACTACCTGGGCCACAATTACATGGCAACGCCGGTTTCTATTACGGTAGAAGGAGCTAACATTCTAACCCGTAACCTGATGATTTTTGGTCAGGGGGCGACTCGTTGTCACCCTTATGTGCTCAAAGAAATGCAAGCTGCAGCCAACCCGAATGAAGACGAAGGTATGCGAGAATTTGACGGCTTGTTGATGAAGCACATTGGCTTTGCCACCAGCAACGTATTTGGAAGTCTGTGGTTGGGTCTAACAGGCGCACGTTTTGGTGAGTCTCCGGTTAGCGGTGAAACGGCTCAGTATTACCGTAAACTGGGTCGTATGAGTCGCGGTTTAGCATTAGCGTCAGATATCTCAATGCTGATGATGGGCGGTGACTTGAAGCGTAAAGAAATGATTTCTGCGCGTCTGGGTGACGTTTTAAGTCATTTATACATGGGCTCTGCGGTGTTGAAACGCTTTGAAGACGAAGGGCGTCAGGTGGCTGACTTGCCGTATGTGCACTATGCATTGCAACATCACCTGCACAGCATTGCTGAAGCGTTTTATGGCTTCTTCGATAACTTCCCGAATCGCACTGTCGCCTGGATGATGCGCTTAGTGATATTCCCGCTGGGTAATCACTTTAAGAAGCCAAAAGACGACACCTTGCAGGAAATTAGCCTAAGCATGATGGAGCCGGGCGTCACGCGTGATCGCCACACCTTCCTGTGTTACTGGAAAGACGACAAGAACGATCCGACCGGTCACATGGAAAAAGCGTTTTTATCAATGCTGGAAATGAAGTCGGTTTACAAAACGCTTCGCAAGGCTCAGAAACGCGGTGAATTGTCGGCTAACCTAAACGGTCAGGAACTTGCCGATGCCGCTTTAGAAAAGGGCTTAGTGGATAAAGAAACTGCTGAGAAGCTGGCAGAAACCGAAGAGCTGCGGTTGCTTGCTATTGGGGTCGATAGTTTCGCGCCGGGCATTCTGGAAAATAACCAGTTTTACACGGCAAAAGGTGACTTGAGAAAAGCGGCGGTCAGAGACTGACCACCGCATTTATTTCAACTTAATAAAGTGTTCGACGTTTGTCTTTTAAGTTGAACACTGGGTCCACAAAAGAGCGCTGTTGAGCGCTCTTTTTCGTTTCTGCGCTCGCACTTGCTGTTGCCGGACAACTGCCTGTTTCAATATAGCTGTATGCCGCACCGGTCAGCGGATCTTGCTCGCTTCCCCAATCCGCAATAATTTGGTCCTCAACTTCACAGGTAGGAGCCAAGCCGTCGTAATACTGGCCCTCGCCCTCAGCGTTCACTGTTTCAAAGTTAATAGCGAAAGTCACTTTGTCACACAACTGTTCAGGCTGCTGGCCGACAGGTTTACCACACGTATTTTCACCAATAGTGACAACATTCACGTAAGGTTTTAAAGAGTTAATGATAATTTCCGAAGAAGAGCAGCTGCTGCCAGTCGTTAAAACATAGACCGTATCTAAGTCGAGCTGCTGCGTGCCGTCGACTAAGCGGAACGGAAGAGTTTCGTTTTTATCGCTGTTTTGCTCATTAAAGCGGTAAGTTAAAAAGGTTTCGCCCAGTACGTTATTGCCTGCCGCCTGGCTGGAGGTTTGGTTGGCGTAACGAATGAGGCCACCACCGTTGTAGCGCACATCGATAATTAAATGATCAACGCCTTCGCTTGCGAACAAGTCAAAAGCTTCGTTTAAGTCACTGCCCGTGCGGTTAATGAAGGAGTCGAGAGTGAAGTAACCGGCAGTGTCTCCGTTATCGAGCACTGTGGTTTGTGCGCCCATGACAGTGTTGGTTTCAACTTCAACTTTGCTTAGAACATCGGTTTGCTCTGTACCGTCTGGTTTTTCCCAGGTGAGTTTCTTGCTCAGACCTTCTTCGTTTGGCCCTAAGGCATCATCAAATTCGCCGCTGGCGATTAGCTCAGCGACTGGCACATCGTCAATGGCAATTAGTTCGTCGGCGCGTTCTATGCCCGCCGTAGCAGCCGGAGAGTCGTTATAAACAAAGCGAATTTTCACGCGAGTATCGCTTATTTGCTCCATCGAAAAACCGAACCCAAAGTAGGTGGCGTTGACAAACAATTGTTCGTACTCTTCCTCGGTTAAAATGTAGCTGTAGCGGTCTTCCGGCACACGCAACTCTTCAAGAACCGCATAAACATCGTCAAAAGCTTCCGGGTCAATACTGTCCTGTAGTTGGTCAGCCCAGAAGTAGTCCTCTTTCATGTAATTGAAAAAGCGTTGGTTTTGGTCTTCGACAGAGCAGGTGGCGTAGTTTGAGTCATCAGAGCCGCCAGAACCACCAGTTCCGCCGGTATTTGAGCTGCTGTCAGAGCCCCCACAGGCTGATAACGCACCAGCCATGCTTAATAGCAATAAGGATTTATTAAAGGTCATACTGCGTCTCGAGTGTTGTAAAAATGTTAACTGACAATTTACCACAGAGAACGAAAAGATGAACACCCAGCGTGGCGCTTTTTATTGCATCGTGGCACACTGCCGACACTGACTATTGACCGTTAAACACAGACGGAGAACAACGACGTTATGGCACAAGTCATGATAGACATTGAGGGCACCGAGCTAACGCCAGAAGACAAAAAGCTTTTAGCGCAGCCTTCTGTTAATGGACTGATACTGTTTACACGCAATTTTGCGTCAGCCGAGCAGTTGGTTCGTTTAACTCAGGAAGCACGTATGGCGGCCGCTAAACCATTGCTTATTGCGGTTGACCACGAAGGCGGGCGTGTACAGCGGTTTCGCCAGGGTTTTAGTGCGATTCCGGCAATGGGGTCGTTGCGCCGCATTGAGAATGCGGACGAACGCCACCGCGCTGCACGAGACTTAGGTTGGCTCATGGCAGCAGAAGTACAGGCTGTCGGCATAGATATTAGCTTTGCGCCGGTGCTAGATGTTGATGACTGCAGCGAAGTGATTGGCGACCGGGCATTTTCTGATGTCCCTTCAGAGATTTCTGAGCTCGCCTCTGCGTTTATTGAGGGCATGCATGAAGCCGGTATGGCCTCCACCGGCAAACATTTCCCGGGGCATGGCTCGGTGCAGGCTGACTCACACATTGCTATTCCGGAAGACGACCGCACACTGGAGCAAATTCGGGCGCATGACTTAAAGCCGTTTTTGTCATTAAGCCAAAAGCTTGATGGCATAATGCCGGCACACGTTATTTACCCGAAAATTGACCCACAGCCCGCTGGCTTTAGTGAGTTTTGGCTGCAACAAATATTGCGTAATGAACTGCAATTTAACGGCACCATTTTCAGTGATGACTTGTCGATGCAGGGCGCGACTGTCGCGGGCGACATGCAGCAAAGGGCGTTGGCCGCATTGAATGCAGGCTGCGATATGATACTGGTTTGTAATGACAGAGCAGGGGCTTTACAGGTACTCGACGCAGAGCTTCCGGCAACCGAGCCAGAAAGTGCTCAGCGTGTTCAACGTATGCTGATGAGCGAGTCCGCTGTTGGTCTGGAAGAGTTGAAGCGCACCGAGCGCTGGCAACAAGCACAGCGCTGGCTTTCAGTGGCTAATTAAGCTTCGTAAGGAATGGGGTCTTCAACGCCGTTGGCAGCGAAGGCCTCTAAACGCTCCACACAGGCACCACACTTACCACAAGCTTTGTCACGACCGTTATAGCACGTCCAGGTTTGGCTGTAGTCCAGGCCCATTTTCAGGCCATCGGCTAAAATTGCGTTTTTATCGACGTCTAAATAAGGCGCATGAACAGCTACCGGTTCGTAATTGGCCATTTTACTGACCACATCCATTTGGCGCACAAACTCCGGGCGACAGTCCGGGTAAATAGCGTGGTCGCCTGAGTGAGCGCCGTAATACACCGCAGAAGCTTCCTGAGACACCGCATAACCAATGGCTAGCGACAACAAAATCATATTGCGGTTGGGTACCACCGTCGACTTCATCGACTCTTCTTCGTAGTGTCCCTCGGGAATATCAATGTCGTCGGTTAATGAACTGCCGGACAGTAGTTGGTTAATGGCAGTAATATCGACTACTTTATGCGGAATTCCATGCTGTTTACAGACGTTAGCGGCAAGTTCTAGCTCTTTCACATGGCGCTGACCGTAGTTAAACGACAGTGCCAACACCTCATTACCTTCCTGCAATGCTTTGTGCAACACCGTAAACGAGTCCATTCCACCTGAATAAATAACAACGACCTTTTGCGACATGCTGTAACTCTCCGTATAATCTGCGGTCTATCCACCTTAATAGAAGCTATTTTAACGAAAGCTATGTCTTACCGCATCAACGAAATTTTCGAGACCCTGCAGGGCGAGGGCACCTTTACCGGTGTGCCATCCATATTTGTGCGCTTGCAAGGCTGCCCAGTGGGTTGTCCGTGGTGCGACACCCAACATACCTGGGAAACCAACGACAGCGACAAAGTTAGCGTCGACGAGATGATGGCAAAAACCGCAGCCTCCTCCAAATGGGCAGAAATGACTGCCGAAGACATAGTGAAACGCTTTGAACAAGAAGGTTACGCCGCCAAACACGTGGTCATAACCGGCGGCGAGCCCGCTATGTTCGACTTGCTGCCACTAGGTGAAGCTCTAGAAGCCAAAGGCTACCAGCTGCAAATAGAAACCAGCGGCACCTTCGAGCTAAAAGTGACCAACAACACATGGGTAACAGTGTCGCCTAAGTTAGATATGCCGGGCGGCTACCTGGTGCGCCCAGACTGCATGGCGCGCGCTAACGAAATAAAACACCCGGTTGCCATGCAAAAACACATAGATGCTTTAGATTCACTGCTAAAACGTTGCCCCCCCAAAGCCGACGCTATTATTTGCCTGCAACCCATAAGCCAGCGCCCACGCGCCACCGAGCTTGCTATGCAAACCTGTATTGAACGCAACTGGCGCTTGTCCGTGCAGATGCATAAATATCTCAATATTGAGTAAGACATTGACTACTCGTGCTCTGACCCTCTGAAAGTCGATCTATACTTCCTGTCCTAACTCGCCAAGTAAGGCAAATTTTGACAGGAGGTTTTATGAAACGGAAGTCCATTTCACGCAGTCGCGGTCAGGGAATGACCGAATACATTATTATTGTTGCGCTTATTGCAGTAGCTGCAATTGGCGTCTATTCACTGTTCGGCAAAGCTATACGTAACCAAGTTGCTGGCCTGGCTCAGGAAATGACCGGGCAGTCATCTAGTCAACAACTCAACAGAGCCAGACAGTCGTCCCGCCGTGCAGGAACTGTTGCTGACACTGATGTAAACCTCGGCAATTATGACGAGGCGACCGAACAGGGCGACAACTAAAATGTTGGGCTTTCGAAAGAAGCAAACAGGGCAAACGTTGGTCATGATGACCGGCGTTTTGCTCTTGGTCGCAAGTTTACTATTTGCTGTGACCGATATGGGCAAACACGCACGCCAACAGTTTTACCTGCAAAGCGTCGCTGACAACGCTGCATATAGTGCCGCAGTAGCCATGTCGAGGCAGATGAACTTCATGGCTCTTACCAACCGAGCGCTCATAGGCAACCAAGTTGCAATTGCCCAGTGGGTTGGCCTGGCAAGTTATCTGGCCATGTTGGATCGCACCGCAGAAAACCTTGAAACCATTACCTCGTTTATTCCTTACGTAGCTCAAATAACCCGAGCTATATCGATGATTGTTGAACGCATTGAGGAGAGCTTTGCGGAAGTGGCTAGTCGGTTGGTTGCGTTTCAAACCTTTGTCATTCGGGGTATATCGTTTGCCCAAAGAGCACTGGATGCAAATTTTGTTATACAGCTACCTTTACTGATAAATGATGTGGTTTCAGAGCACTCCGAAGAATTAAATTGGAATGCTTTCCATGGTGGAGGAGTTCTACCCTTTCCCAGTTTGTGGTCGTTAAAAGCAGACTATAAGTCTACTGAAAATGAAGAAAACTCTCAGTTCCTTGAACGCCTGACTATAAAAAGCTTAGACCCTTTTAGCCTAACCAGAAGTTATGACTGGGTCGATTTATATAGCTTTAAAGTAGCTAAAAGCGGTGGAACAGAAGTAACCAGAAATAATAACGGTGGTTGGGATTGGCATGGACTTGATTCGGTGTCGCTTCATACGAGACGGTGGTTAATTGGTGGCTTCCGTGAAACGCTTCCTATGGGGTGGGGAGCAAAAGCCCAAGATCAGCGCAGATACCGTCGGTCAAATTATGGCGGAGCTTTTTCGGTTAACTCTATGTCCTCCAGTTTTGGGCTCTCTCAAATGGGATCTCTTAACGTGGAGCAGGATAGTTTTGGCTACATGAGGTTAAATAATTTACTAGTTTCTAGCATGGATTCGGTGATAGTGAAAATCGATAACGGAGAGCAAACTGCTTATGCCAAGGCGATGACCAAATTCACTAGGCCTAAGCATATATTTCCTCGCTCCGACTCAAGAGTCGAAATGGATAACTTATTTAACTCACTTTGGGAAGCTAGCTTGAAGCCTCTGAGTAGCATAGATAAGGCGGTGTTTGGTGGACAAGAGTTTATCTAGATATGTATTTGGCCAAAGTGCTACAGAATGCTTAGTGGCTCTTAGTTTACTTGTCGTTATTTTAGGATCGCTTAGTGGTTTATTAGTTCCAGCATCAGAAGACAGTGAGAAGTTGTTAAAACTATCCAGGCAGGTTGTGTGGGAGAAAGTTAGAGATCGTGAAAAAACTCAAGTAAGCGGGAACTATCGACTAAACAACTATTTGGGCAGTGTTATTGGACTTATTGATGACTTAGTTCCAGTTGAACTAGAAGGTACAAACTTAAGAATGACAAAGACAAACTATATTCCGAAGTTCGGGATGGTTCGACTGACTGATAGTTGGGAGCCTAAACATCGAGATGGCCTAGTAAAGCGTCCTGCTTCACTAGTAATTAACAACGTACTTTCTGGAGAGGTTATGGAAACAATTCAAGACGGTCTTGGAAGAGCCTTTTTAGCAAAAGAGTTAGAGTCTGACTCGTTAATATTTGGTCACATCGATCCAGATGTGGTTCCGGAAAGCTCGATAAGAGAGAGGTAGTTATGGATTTACCAGATGTATTTGATGATTGGTCGTGGAGCCAACAGTCAATCAGTTCCCTTGAAAGTATAGTTGCTTACCATCTTGAGGCTCCAAGTGAACCTAACTGGGATAAAATTGAGGCAGAATATCCTGGCTGCATAGGTGCAGAAACTTCCATGTGGATGTGCCTTCAAGAAGATTCCCATCTGACATTATTCGAGCCGACTGAGGGACGCTGGATATTGGCTTCAGTGCCATTAGTTTTCAAAGAAAACTCTATAGAAGGGCCAATGATGCCGCTGCACTTTGTGGAGCGTGACGATGAGAAAGTATGGGCCTATTACTCCCTTTTTAATATGCAAGGCACTAAATCGTTTATGCGCTTTGAGCACGGTAAAAATGTCGAGTCTGTCAAATCATCTGAAACAGAGGAAGATATTTGGTTGCTTAAAGGTGATTTGGGCAAGCTTACCTTCTCGCAGCAAGGCGAGTTAGTAATTGTTACGCATGCCGTGTCAGCTGATTCAACAGTTTACTCTGAGAACCTTCGTGATGAACAAACAGACGTTAAAAGAGACAAGCGGCCGTCCTTTTTTGATGACTGGTCATGGTCTCAAAAATCGATAAGTGCTCACGAAGAAATAATGGGGTACCACCTAGATAATCCTCAATATCCAGATTGGGAAGAAATTAGAAAAGACTATCCATGGTGTGTAGGTGGTGATGTTGTTCCTTGGATTTGCGACATCGACGGTGTGGAGTGGACTTTCTACGAAGGAAAAAATGGTCAGTGGGTGTTAGTTGCTAATAACGACTATATAGGGCCTGACGTAGTAGAAATGCCGAACATGAGGATATACCAAGAATCGAATGAAAAAGAAGATATCCGAGTGTACTTATCCCCTGGAGATATGGAGCTTTCTCAACAAGGACTGCTTTTTGTGAATAATCAAAAAATTGAGTCTTTCGAATCTTTTAAAGTAGATAACGATGTGTGGAATTTGCGGAATAACTTGGGAAGAGTAACTTTTACCCCAGCTGGAAAGTTTGTGGTAGTTGTTCATAGCGTTCCAAAAACAGCGAATTAACTTAGCGATAAAATAACGAGCAAACTAAGAGGGAACTAAGAGGGAACTTATGATTGCTGATATTCCAACAGGGTTTGATCAGTGGCAGTGGACGCAAATGCCAGTAGCAAATAATACCGGTGCGAAAGCCTACTTTTTACAAAATCCGAAAATACCAGACTGGGAACTTCTAAAAGACTTTTATCCATATTGCGACCGCAATAAGTTCGATTTTTGGTTATGCCAAATTGAGAATAAAAACTGGACCTTTTTTAAAGGAACAGATGACACATGGGTTCTTAGTAAAATTATTACTACGGATATTGAAGGGGCTAAGTTAGTTGGCCCATTTTTCGTGTTGTCGCAGACCGAACAAAATGGCAAGGAAGTTTGGGTTTATGTATCGCACTACAGTCTGGGTGATGTGCAAAAGATCTTAAAACTTAAATACAGCCAGAAGATACGTTCTTTTCGCTCCATAGAGATGCCGAATGATCTGTGGGAGTTTAAGGACGGCTTAGGTCGGTTGGTATTTTCTCAGCAAGGCGAATATGTCGTTATGGTTCATGTGATATGACTGCGTATCAACGCGGACAGGCATCGGTTGAATGGATGCTTCTTTCGATACTCGTCATGTTAGCGCTGGTTGTTGTAGAAGATAACTGGTCAGTTATTGATTATTTAATAGAGACAGGGAATAGAGTCAGGGAGTTTTACGATTTTATCTGGCGTCATTTAGTGCTCATTCCAGGAGGGGGTTCGTGAGTAAAAAAGCAAAAGGGATATTTGCAGTCATTTTTAGTTTAATTATTTCTTTAATTACTGTTTTCATGATTAATGAATACCTCAACACGGAAACTCAACGCCGTGTGGAGCAAGCATCAGCTGATACTCACTCTGTTGTGGTTTTCGCTAACGATTTAACTGCAGGAACAATTGTATCGGCAAAAGATTTGTTGGTTCGGCAATATCCTAGCCATCTAATTAATCATAATTGGTTCTTACAGAACGAAGCCGGTCTCATTATTGGTCAGGAACTTAGAGTAGATGGAAGTAAAGGAGAGCCTGTATCAAAGCGAGGTTTATTAAACCAGCAAAATACCGGTTTGTCGCGTCAGCTGCCTGATGGGCATTATGCAATTACAGTTAGCACCGATAACCTGGGGCTTCACAATGCTTTATTGAAGCCTGGAGATGTTGTTGATATCGCATTTGTGGGTGAACACTTTGAAAGCGGTATCGCGACCGAGTCGTTCGAGAATATTGAGGTGTTCGATATTCATGGGCTTAACGATGGCTATGGAAGCTACGCGTTGACTTTACTTATCAAGCCAGACGATGTTGACGAGTTTACCCGGGCTATGGGCAATGGAATGCTGGTTTGGGCAAGAAGTTCATCAAGTTCGAGAAAAGATGTTTGGAACACGGAAAGTTTAACTTCAAAGGTGATGTCATGGACGACATATTAAGGTACACACGACCGATTATTTTTCTGCTTTTAGTTTTATCGGCTTTTAATGTTTTAGCCAGTGATATTGATAACCACGTTATTGAGCTTGGTGGTTCGACTTCAATTAATATTTCGCCAGGGACTAACGTGCTCGTTAGCGACGAAAATATCATAAAAGCGAAGCTCCTCAGTAATGAGCAAATTATTCTTAAAGCGGTGAGTGTAGGCAGTACAGATGTCTGGCTTAAGCATGGTGACAAAAGCAAAAAGGTTTTAGTAACTGTCGTACCGTCGAATAAAGGGGTACTGAAAGAGCGAGTCAAAGCATTGTCTGCGGTTGAGGATGGGCTTCATCTAGAAGAGCGTAATGGTCTTATGGTCCTGTCAGGCTCTGTTTCTTCCAAAGCCTATAATCTCATTAAGGCGTTAGCTCAGGGGGAGTCGAATATAATGAATTTGACCTCTATGCAAGAGAGTGAAGAGCCGATGCTCACGTTGCGAGTAAATATACTCGAAACAAAGCGACAAGCTTTGGAAGATATTGGGATTCGCTGGCAAGGAGCATCAGAGGGACCATCTATATCAAGCGCAGTTTCTGGTTTATTTGACTGGGAGCTTGATATCGCCTCCCAGCTCATGTTTATGAAACGCCGTGGTTTAGCGAAACTTTTGGCCAACCCAACGCTTTCTACTCAGAGTGGCGAGAAAGCCAGCTTTTTGGCTGGGGGTGAGCTTCCCATTCCTCAAGTCGTTGCCCAGGGTATGCAAGATGTGACTTTCCGTGAGTATGGCATTCGGCTCATAGTTGAGCCTGTTGTTTTAAAGGATGGGCGTATTAAAACAAAGTTAAGTGCTGAACTGAGTAATATTGATCCTGCGGTTTCTGTGGCGGGAGTACCCGGTATTTTGACCAGACGTACTGAATCTGTATTTCTTTCTGAAGACGGCGACACTATGGTTTTGTCTGGCTTATTAAATGTGGATAAATCTAACCAGTCGGATGAAATGCCGGGTTTAGGAGAGCTTCCGGGGTTGAATCGAGTATTCGGGAGTCAGCAACACCGGGAGCAAACAACAGAGCTTGTGGTTATGGTTACTGCTGAAAAAATGTCATCGGCTGACAAACGACGTTTAGATAAAGAGCAAAAACGGGAAGAAAGAAATAACTGGTTCAAGGACGAGTCAGTATTACAACTAAGGGAGCTGGTTCATGAAAATACAACAAGCCATTGAAACTCTGCGAAACCGTCTTGATGTTCGCGACAGTCAAATTGAAGCATTGGACGAAACAGGGCTGCGTGAGTATGCGCGTCGCTTTCTACAAGAAGCCTCTGACTTCGAACCCAGAGTCATTGAAGACGCTATTGCTGAAGTTATTGGTTTAGGGCCTATAGAAAGGCTTTTAGCCGATGATTCCGTCAGTGAAATAATGGTCAACCGTTACGATAAAATCTTTGTCGAACGCAGCGGTAAATTACAAAAAGCGGTTGAGGTATTTACCTCAGAAGATGCACTAAGAAGAGCAATTGATCGCATTGTTTTGCCGTTAGGCCGACATATTGATGATGCTTCTCCTATGGTCGATGCCCGTTTGCCTGATGGCTCTCGTGTTAATGCTGTTATATCGCCCCTGGCGACAAAAGGTGCTTGTCTTACTGTTCGGAAATTTTCTAAACAGTCATTAGGAATTAACGATTTGGTAAACAGCGGCTCTTTGACTCAGCAAGCGGCTGACTTCTTAAAGCTGGCGGTACGTTGCAGGCAAAACATTATAGTGTCCGGGGGCACGGGAACTGGTAAAACGACGTTGCTCAATATTCTGTCGCACGAAATTCCTGAAGGGGAGCGCGTCTTAACCATTGAGGATGCTGCGGAGCTACAGTTAAATCATGACAATTTAATTGGCCTGGAGTCTCGCCCTAAGAACCAGGAAGGCACCGGCGATGTGGGTATTCGAGAATTGGTGATCAACGCTTTGCGAATGAGGCCAGATAGATTAGTGGTAGGTGAGTGTCGAGGTGCAGAAGCCTTGGATATGTTACAGGCAATGAATACCGGTCATGCTGGCTCTCTTTCCACAGTTCATGCAAATAGTGCCCGTGATGCGCTCAGACGGCTGGAAGTTATGGTTTTAATGGGTGGAATAGAGCTACCAGTCAGCGCTTTGAGGCAACAAATATCAAGTGCTGTAGATATTATCGTGCAAATTGCCCGAGCACCCGATGGACGACGGTTAGTTGTAAGCATTGATGAGCTCACGGGTATTGATGACGACGTTTTACAAATGTCGCCGTTGTTTAGTCGGGAAAGCGCAGAACATTCCCTGACCAGTAATCAAACGTTGTGTCGCTTTGCAGAGCAGCAGTCGGATGATATTCGAGAAAGCCTGTTTAAAACCCTGATGGGTGATGAATCATGTATATCGTCTTTTTAGTACTGCTTATTACTCTGACTGTATCTTGTTGGTTTTGGCTATTTTCACATGCGACACCAGACAAGTATCAGGAGTTCGAGAACAAGTTAAAGCTATCAACCGTTCGCTCTCTGGAAGACTTTTTTCTTAACCTTCCGGTTAGCTGGCTGGTTCGTGGTTACTTGCTATTGTTAGTTATTCTGCCAGTTATTGTTTGGCTTACTTCCCCGGTTTTGTGGGCTATTTGTAGTTTTGTTCTTACGCTAATTGCACCGCCTTTCATGTATCGCTTTCTTAAAAAGAAACGGTTCGAGAAGTTAGAGAAACAATTACCCGGTATGCTCATTAGCTTGAGCAACCAAATCCGCAGCGGTGCCAGTGTCAGCACTGCTTTTAAAAGCTTTAAAGGCAGTATGCAGCCTCCGCTTGGGCAAGAAGTTGATGAAATGCTTCGTCAGGAAAAAGTTGGGCGGCCTTTCATAGAGTGTCTTGATGACTGGCAACGCCGGGTCCCGATCTTTTCCGTCAAACTGGTTGCTCAAGCATTAAAGCTGGGGCTGAAAAGTGGCGGACAGCAATCCGATATATTCCTGAGGCTGGCGGAAAATATTCAACAGCAACAACATATAAAAGAGCGGCAACTGACATTAACGTCACAAGCAAGAATGCAGGCGAAGATACTCGTGTTAATGCCAGCTGGTTTGTATTTTTTATTAGGATGGATAAAGCCTAATCACACTGCTGTTTTTACTGAGTCGTTTATTGGTATGGGAATGCTCGCTGCGAGTTTGTTATTGATGATTTTAGGCGGGTGGATGGTTAAGAAAATAATGAACCCGGATGATGATTAATGTTGTTACTTTTTATATTGATATTTTTTGTCAGTACAGCGGTTTTCTTCGGTACCTATAAATTATGGAGTTACCTTCAATTAAGTTCTGTTCTGGACAGAGAAATAAACCACTTATGGCAAAGAGCACCGGATAAACTGAAAGTCGTTGTCGAACGTTATTTGGTTCTTAAGTTTGCGGGTAATAAAGCACACTTATCATTTTTTGTGTGGTTACTCCTGGCTACTATAAGTGCAGCTACTTCTATCATAAATAGAGAGCCGTTGGTGTTTATGTTTTTTGCTCTCGTTTTATTGATGGTCTTCAACAAAAGACGAACGTTATGGCTAAAACGAAATAAAACCTTAGTGAAGGAGTTACCTGACTTTTGCGACCTTATTTCTATGATGATGGCATCTGGAGTTCCGTTAATTCTTGCGTTGGAAAAAGTTGCAGACTCATGCAATGAAAGACTTTTAGCCTCTGAAATAAACGCTGTTGTACAGAGGTTACGTCGCGGCAATGGGTTTGATGCCTCAATGAAGGCTTTATCTGATGGTTGTGATGCTAAACCGATTAAAGAATGGGTAACAATGTTGGTTAAAGGGCATCAGCAGGGAGCCAGTCTTACTAAACCCTTAAGGTTTTTTGCGCACCAGCTACGTCAGGAGCTGCTTAATAGCGCTGAAAAGAGAGCTCAGGAAGCACCGGTAAAACTCTTATTTCCATTAGTGACCTGCTTTTTTCCGGTTAACTTTTTGGTCATCTTAGGACCTATTATTTTACAAATGAGCCAGGGAGGGTTCACATGACGAAAGAGCAACCAGTCATTTTATGGACTGATGTTCGAAAAATGTCGAAATTTCACCAGAGGTTAATTGGGATGTTAGGAGAGGACCAGCCAACGTCGGATATGGCTTACTGGTTCCCTTATTGCAAATCGATTCATACCTGGGGGATGAAAGAGCCTATAGACGTTATCGCGTTAGATAAACAGCAATGCATAATGGAAGTAAGACGCTTCATCTGTCCCAACGAAGTTCATTGGTTTAAAGGAGCACACAGTCTAATAGAAACGGTGGCCAGTAGTTACTGGCCGTTAGAGTCCTGGCTAGGAAAGCCTGTCATATTTAATAAAAAGCAAGGAGCGCCTCGTGAAAATTATCACTTCGATTGCAGTATTAACCTTAATTGTTAGCCTCAGTGGTTGCAGCGCAACTGTTGCAGAGCAAAAGCAAAGCTTAAAAAGCTTTGAGAACGCTAAAAGCTGGTATTTATCTGGTGATCTCGATTCAGCTGAGCATCATTTACAGTGGCTTCACAGTAAAGGGCTGGCTAGTTCCCAGAGTTGGGCTTTACTAGGAAATATCTACTTTAGGCAATACCGCTTTGAAGCCAGTGAGCAGGCATATTTGCGTTCACTTGAGTTTGATTCATCAAATAACGATATCTGGTTTAACCTTGCACTGAACCAGCTTAGGCAGACAACCAACACGTTAATGGATGCCCGGGTCCAGCTTAAAGAAACTGATGACCAATTAGATGGACTTCTGAAAGATCTTTTAGCTCTACAAAAGCTGTCTATTGAGGAGGTAGGAGCTCAATAGCTATAAATATATAAGTTGTATTTTATTGATTTAACAATTAATGAGTTGTACCTTTGGTTGATAAGTATGCTAAAGGTACAGCTCAATGAAAACGTTAAAGGCCATTTCAGAAAAACTCGTTGAAGAGCGAAAAAGACGAAACTTGTCTCAAAAGGACATGCGCCTGCTTATTGGTATGTCCCAGCAGCAATATCAGCGGGTGGAGGCAGGGCAGGATGTTCGACTGTCGACCCTGTTGCGTATATTGGCCGGGTTAGAGTTAGAGCTAGAATTTAAAGACGCTAACGAGTTAGAAGTTAAGGATCCTGATGCCAAATATAGCAAGTATGACTTTTGGGAAAAGCACCAGAAGCATTTAGAGGACTAGGCGGTTATGTCGAGCGTAAAAAGAGTCGAAAAGGTAGAAGGGCTTAGACTGACCTTGCAAGGACAAGAGGTCGGTGTGTTGGCTCATTATACAGGGGGGAAGAATATTCTGACTTTTTCCCCTGACTTTGTGGCGCTCGAAAATAGTATGAGACCAACGTTTACTCTTACGCAATTAACGCAACACGACTATTTCAATGAACCACAACTTAGTTCCCAGCGCTTATCACCAGTGCTGTCAAACTTGCTACCCGAAGGCGCTTTACGAGAATTTATTAGCCGCGAACTGAAAGTCCACTCGGAAAATGAGTTTCCGCTTATGGTTCATTTAGGTGCGAATCTTCCTGGGGCAATTAAAGCGACTCCTATCGCTGCGGGAGAGTTGCCGGCTTGGGCACTTGCTCATAGAGAGCGGGTAGAAGCTGTACAGGTTAATATCGACAAAGCCACAAGCAAGCAGTCGCTTGCAGGCATTCAAATGAAGTTTTCGTCGGTAAGAGCGCCTGACAAGCGTTTTAATATCAATGAAGAAGATAATGCCGATAGCTGGATTATCAAAGTACCGTCTAATGTTTACAAACAGGTTCCGGCGAACGAATACACAGCTATGCGCTTAGCGGAGTCAGTGGGTATCGACATACCGGAAATACAGTTAGTGAAACTGACTCAGTTGCACAACCTGCCCGACATTCGACTGCCCGATGAAGAGTATGCTTACGCGATACGACGGTTCGACCGTAGTAAAGGTAAACGAATACATACTGAGGACTTTGCCCAGGTATTTGAGCTGTATTCTCATGAGAAATATGAGAAGAAAAACTACGAGCAAATAGTTAATGCTATCTATTTACACAGCCCACAAGGTTTAAAGAATGCCAAGCAGATGGCGAAACGGTTGTTGGTGAACGTTCTACTCGCAAATGGTGATGCGCATCTTAAAAACTGGTCGTTGATATACCCAGACGGAATAACGCCTCAGTTATCGCCGGCGTACGATATTGTGTCCACCTTGCCTTATGTGAAAGGTGAAAACGGGGCAGCGCTCAATATGGCGAAAGTTAAAAATTGGTATGAAACCAATATGGAGACCTTTAAAAAGTGGGCTGAGCGAGCGGATGTACCATGGCAACCTATAGCGGTTCACTTAAGTAAAACTATGGAGCAAGCAAGAGAGTTGTGGCCAATAATGCTCAATGAGTTACCTATGCTGGAGTCCAGTAAACAGGTGCTCAAAGAGCATTGGCGTAAGTTGCATTCAGACTTTCGAATTGGCTGATGCCTTAGCTAACACCTTAACTAAAACCTTAACGCACCGAATGCTTCAGTATGCGTGACTTCTGGCGTTGCCAGTCACGTTCTTTCACGGTGTCGCGTTTGTCGTGAGACTTCTTACCTTTGGCCAGGTGTATTTCTAGCTTGGCCCAAGGGCCTTTCCAATACATGGCGGTTGCCACAATGGAGTAGCCTTCGCGCTCGGCGGCACCAATGAGTTTGTCGAGCTCACGGCGTTTTAGCAGCAATTTACGGCTACGGTCGGGCTCGCAGTATACGTGCGAAGACGCCTGGTTCAGCGGCTGTATTTCAGCGCCCAGTAAATAGGCTTCGCCGTCTTTAATAATGACGTAGCTGTCGCTTATGTTCGCTTTACCGGCGCGAATACTTTTAATTTCCCAGCCTTGCAGACTAATGCCTGCCTCGAACTTGTCTTCGAGGAAATATTCATGGCGGGCTTTTTTGTTCAGCGCAATGGTATTAGACGATTGTTTTAGTTTCTTTTTGCTCATAAGCGCTATTATACCTATGCACACTGAAAAGAAAATTGCTTTAAGGGCTTCAAAGCATATCTGGTTGCGTTATTATTGCGCAGTCAAATTTTAGCGGTAGAGAAAAACATGCCCAGTATCGAAAAAAGTGCGTTAGTTTCATACAGTGCAGAGCAAATGTTCAACTTGGTCAACGACATTGACTCGTATCCGGAGTTTGTTCCTGGATGCGCGGACTCGCGTGTGGTTGAGCAAAATGGCGACTATAAAGTAGCGTCGCTGCAAATAAGCAAAGCCGGCATTCAAAAAACTTTCACTACGCGTAATAAGTTAGTAAAACCAGAGCGCATCGACATGGAGCTGGTTGACGGTCCGTTTAAAAAGCTAACTGGCGGTTGGGTGTTTAAACCATTGTCAGACGACGCTTGTAAAGTAGAGCTTAAGTTGGACTTTGAGTTCTCTAGTCGGTTATTAGGCATGGCGTTTGGCAAAATCTTTAGTGAAGTTACGTCGAAAATGGTCGATGCCTTTGTAAAACGTGCCGAGCAGGTATACGGAAACTAATATGGCGAACACGCTGACGATTGAAGTGGCCTACGCCACACCCGAAAAGCAGCTTATTCTGACAGTGCATCCGCAAGAGGGCGCAACGGTAGAAGAGTGTATTTTACAGTCGGGTATTAAAGAGCACTTTCCGGAGATTGATCTTAGTACTCAGAAAGTGGGTATCTGGAATAAGGCGTCAAAGTTAGATGCCACGCCGCGAGACGGCGACCGCATTGAAATTTATCGCCCACTTATTGCTGACCCGAAAGCGGTACGTAAACGCCGCGCGGAAGAAGCAAAACAGTCTGGACGAGCTGACAAAGTAACCGGTGGCAGACCGGATGCTAAGCGCAAAGCGCAGGAGTCGAAACCCGAATGAAGCTGTACATAATGCGTCATGGAGAGGCTCACTATCCGAAAGGAAGCTACTCAGACAGAGAGCGTCGCCTGACTCCAGAAGGCGAGCGTGAGGTACTCACTACAACGCGATGGCTGGTTGAGCGTCACCGTGAGGTAGACTGTGTGTTTGTGAGCCCGTATTTACGAGCGCAACAAACAGCAACGGTTTTGTTTTCAGAGCTGAAAACTAAACACCGAGAGAATTGTGACGCAATTACGCCTGACGGTCACGCAGCGGCTGTGGTCAGCTGGTTAGCGGCGGAAATAGAAACTCACGGCTATGAAACTGTAGTGTTGGTGTCTCACATGCCACTGGTTAGCTACCTGGTGCATGAGCTTGATGCCAGTGTACAACCACCTATTTTTCCAACGGCAGGTATTGCGGTTATTGAATTTTCGCCAGAAACCTTAACGGGTAAATTTCAGCAGTTAATGATTGCTGAAAAATGCGCGGGTTAATTGTCATTAACGCGAAGTAACACCAGTAACGATGCGTCGCCGCCCCATTCGCGGGGAGCCTGATGAAAGGCTCTGACTAACGGGTGCTGCACCAACCAATGCGGCACCTGTTGTTTTAACTTGCCGCTACCGTGTCCATGCATAATGCAGCAACAATCAATACGTTCTTTTTCACAGGCAATAAGCAAAGCGGCGAGCTCCTGGCGGGCGGTTGCTAAGGTCATTCCGTGTAAGTCGAGCAGCAACTCTGGTGTATAGTCGCCACGCCTTAGCTGCTTGGTTAAGTAAGTCGACTCACCTTCGGCAGTAAATTGCATAGCGCCTTCGCTAAAATGTGCTTCAAAACCGTCTGAAAAATACTGGCTGGCTTCGCGGCTGGCTGCGGCTATGTCCTGAGGACTGTTGCCTTGCCTTTGTGTATTCCGTCGCTTTAATTCAGAAACTTTGGGTGGCTCTGGTGGTCGCTTGTCCTGCTCAATAGGAGCTGCACCCTGAGCTGCCTCGCGAAAAAGCGCGATATCGTCTTCTGACAGTGAGGGTGAAGAGCTTTTCTTTGCGACCATGACTAATGAAAACCGAGTGAAATTAAGGTATCTTTAACACCAATAAAGACCATCAGTATAAAACATTCGTTGTTCAGGAGACAGCCCTTGCACGTTCGAAATCGGGAACAAGCCATTGAAGAACTTCATAGTATCGATGATTTGATACGCTGGAGTGTCAGCCAACTTAACCAGTCTGACGTGTATTACGGGCATGGCACGGACAATCCTATTGATGAGACTCGCGCGCTTTTAAGCTATGCCTTGCAACTGACTACTGAGCAGTTGGCCGCTATGGGACACTGTCGTGTGCTGACAAGCGAAAAGCATGAATTCATTGAGCTGTTAAACCAGCGTATTGAGCACAAAATGCCAGCTGCGTATTTAACCCACCAAGCGTATTTTGCGGGGTTACCGTTTTACGTGGACGAGCGAGTGTTGGTGCCACGCTCACCCGTAGCCGAACTTATTGAGAACGGCTTCCAGCCTTGGTTAACCGAGCAACCTAAGCGTGTACTGGACTTGTGTACCGGCGGTGGTTGTATTGCTATTGCGTGCGCTTATGCATTTCCGGACGCAGAAGTAGACGCACTCGACGTGTCGACAGAAGCGCTGGAAGTGGCTGAATTCAACATTGAACAGCATGGTTTGTTGCATCAGGTAACGCCTATTCAGTCAGACTTATTTGAGGCTGTACAAAATGAAAAATACGACCTCATTGTGACGAACCCGCCGTATGTCGATGCAGAAGACATGGCCGACTTGCCGGATGAATATCATCACGAGCCTGAACTAGGTCTGGCAGCAGGCGAGGACGGTCTCATTTTGGTCGATAAAATGCTTATGGAAGCGGCGGACAAACTGAACGATAACGGACTCTTTGTTTGCGAAGTGGGAAACTCAATGCCAGCGCTGGCGCAAAAATATCCGCGTACTCCATTTACCTGGATAGAGTTTCAACATGGCGGCGATGGTGTATTTTTGCTGACCAAAGAGCAGCTTGAAGAACATAAGCAGCGTCAACTAAATAACTCAAAGTAGGGCTAGCGCATGCCGGGAAATTCGTTTGGACAACTGTTTAAAGTTACAACCTTTGGTGAAAGCCATGGTCCGTCATTAGGTGCGGTGGTTGATGGCTGCCCACCGGGTCTTGAGCTGTCTGAAGCGGACTTGCAAGAGGCGTTGGACAGACGTCGCCCGGGGCAAAGTCGTTATACAACAGCGCGTCGCGAAGCCGATGAAGTACGTATTCTTTCCGGTGTGTTTGAAGGCAAAACCACAGGTACGCCTATTGGCTTGCTTATTGAAAATACAGACCAACGCAGCCAGGACTATTCGAAAATTAAAGATACCTTCCGTCCCGGGCACGCAGACTATACCTACGAGCATAAATATGGCATTCGGGACTACCGTGGTGGTGGGCGTTCGTCAGCACGTGAAACGGCAATGCGCGTGGCAGCCGGTGCTATTGCAGAAAAACTTTTAGCGCAGCAGGGCATTAAGGTTCAAGCCGCGTTGACGCAAATGGGCGATATTAAAGCGAAAGACACAGACTGGCAGGAAGTGAGAAATAACGAGCTGTTTTGTGGTGACGTTAATGCCATCGAGCCTATGCAAGCGCTTATTAAACAGCTATTAAAAGAAGGTGACTCCGTGGGTGCCCGCATTCGAGTACAGGCAACTGGGGTGCCACCGGGCTGGGGAGAGCCAGTGTTTGATCGTCTGGATGCCGACTTAGCTAAAGCGCTTATGAGCATTAATGCCGTAAAAGCGGTAAGTGTCGGTGACGGCTTTGATGTGGTGACCCAAAAAGGCTCTGAGCACAGAGATGAAATGACCAAGAAGGGCTTTTTGTCGAACCATAGTGGCGGTGTTCTGGGTGGCATTTCCAGCGGTCAGCCCGTTATCGCAGACATTGCGTTGAAACCAACGTCAAGCATTTCAATCAGTGGGCAAACCATAGACAAATGGGGCAATGATCAACCCGTTGTCACAAAAGGGCGTCATGACCCTTGTGTGGGGATTCGGGCAGTACCCATTGTTGAGGCGATGACATCACTGGTATTGGTCGACCATTGGTTGCGACAGCGGGCGCAGAACGCGCAGGTAAAAACAGAAACACCCGATATCAGTCGTTAACCAGTAGCATTTAAGACGTATGCCAAACGAATTGACACATCATTATTCTCGTTTAATTGAGATATTTAACGACTGCTTTCGTACCCGTTATAACACGGTGTTGGTGGCGGGTGATGACGAGCCGTATTACGAACCGGGGAAGGGCGGCGAGCCTAATAAGATTGTATTTGCTCATGGCTTTTTTGCGTCGGCGCTGCATGAGACCGCGCACTGGTGCATTGCCGGTGAAAAGCGCCGGCAACAGTTCGATTACGGCTACTGGTACGAACCCGATGGCCGCAATGAACAGCAACAGCGCGAATTTGAACAGGTTGAACGAAAGCCTCAGGCGCTGGAGTGGCTATTTTCACTGTGTGCAGGTTTTAAGTTTGATGTGAGCGTCGACAACTTAAGTGGTGTTGAGGTCGACAGGCATGCATTTCGTGAGGCTGTCGCCAAACAGTTAGAGAGCTATCTGGCAACCGACACCTTGCCGCCCAGAGCAAAGATATTTGCAAAAGCGCTGTGTAAGGCGTTTAATTGTGAGTGGCCAAGTTGCCAAATGATTCAGGATTAACAAGGAGTTACTTATGTTTTTAAGAGCACTATTGGTTACTGTTGCTATTTTAGGGCTTAGCGCTTGTGAGACGATTGAAGGCGCAGGCCAAGACTTAGAAAAAGCCGGTGAAGCCATTCAGGACGAAGCAAACGAAGAGTAACAATGACAGTAGTAAACCGTTTAACGGTTGGCCTGGTGGTTAATCCGTACGCAGGTATTGGCGGCGCCATTGCTTTAAAAGGAAGTGATGGCGCCGATATTCGTGAAAAGGCATTAAAAGCCGGTGCAGAGCGCAAAGCAATGCAGCGTGCAGAAACCGCGTTAAAAATCCTCCAGAATTATCAAAAACAGCTCGACTTTGTCACTTGTGGTGGCGAAATGGGCGCAAATGTATTGAAGTCTCTAGGGTTTTCTTACCAAACCGTATTTAACCCAAATGCTCAGGAAACGTCATCGGACGACACCAAACAAGCCGTAAAAGCGATTATTGATAAAAACGTGGATATCCTGCTGTTTGCCGGTGGTGATGGCACCGCTCGTGATGTTTACTCTGTGGTTCCTGATAACCAATTGGTTTTAGGTATTCCGGCCGGTGTGAAAATTCACTCGGGTGTTTACGCTATTAGCCCAACGGCAGCGGGGCGTGTTATTGAGAAAATTCTCAAAGGTGAGCTTTCGAGTATTCATGAGTCTGACGTGATGGACATTGATGAAAGCGCCTTTAGAGAAGGCGTTGTCAAAGCGCGGCGTTATGGTGAAATGTCGGTGCCGGCCGAGCTTGAATATGTTCAAGCCGTGAAAATGGGCGGTAAAGAGAGCGATGAGTTGGTGCTTGATGACATAGCGGCAGAAGTTATTGAGCGAGTGGACGACGAACTGTTAGTGATGGGGTCGGGTTCGACCGTTGCTGCCATAATGGACGATATGGGTATTGAAAATACGTTATTAGGTGTCGATCTCGTTCAAAATGAAACGCTGGTTAAAAGTGACGTTACCGAGAAAGAGTTGTTTGAAGCCGTCTCTAATTCTGTAGGCTCAGTCAAACTGATTATTACGCTTATTGGCGGACAGGGACACTTGTTTGGGCGTGGTAATCAACAACTGAGTCCGCGTGTTATTCGGGCTATTGGAAAAGACAATATTTGGGTTGTTGCGACTAAGGCGAAGCTGAAGTCATTAAATAACCAACCGCTTAGAGTCGACACAGGAGACAGTGAGCTCGACAACGAATTGTCGGGAACAATTCGGGTCATTACCGGCTACCACGACGAAGTGCTTATGCCCGTGGCAGCCGTCAGTTAGTTTAAAACTGTGACTTAGGTAAATGAACGACTAAGCCGTCTAGCTCGTCAGTGACTTCAATTTGGCAGCTCAGACGGCTGTTATCCTGAGGCTCCATGACCATATCTATCATGTCTTCTTCCTGCTCAGATGGCTCAGGAATTTTATCCTGCCACTCTTTTGGAATGTAGCAATGACAAGTGGCGCATGACATAACCCCACCACACTCACCAACAATACCATCGATAAAATTATCGACAGCGGCTTCCATGACGTTGGTTCCGGCTTCGACATCGGCTTCAAATTGGTTTCCGTCGGCATCAACAAAATAAACTGTAGGCATGGTTAATTGGGTTTCCTGTAAATTATTTAAAAAGTGAACAACAAATTTTGTGCCAATTAGGATAAAATACCTGCCTTTTAACCACAACGCCAAACTTCAAGGTTTCTCATGTTGGAAAAACTGTTTTCGATAAAAGCCAGTGGCAGCTCGATAAAGTCGGAAGTCATTGGTGGCTTCACGACCTTCCTGACCATGGCTTATATTATTTTTGTGAACCCCTCCATTTTAAGTGAAACCGGAATGGATTACGGTGCGGTCTTCGTGGCGACTTGTTTAGCCGCGGCTATTGGCTGTCTAATAATGGGCTTCTGGGCAAACTATCCCGTCGCACTAGCACCAGGTATGGGTCTGAATGCGTTTTTCACCTATACCGTTGTTTTCAGCATGGGGTATACCTGGCAAACGGCGTTAGGGGCAGTGTTCTTCTCAGGCTGTATTTTCTTTTTATTGTCGGCGTTTCGTGTTAGAGAGTGGATTATTAAGTCCATTCCACCAACGCTTCGTTTAGCGATAGCTGCCGGTATTGGTGCGTTTTTGGCGTTAATTGGTTTGCAAAACGCCAATATCATCGTTGCTAATGACGCGACTATGGTGGCGTTAGGTGAATTAGGTGAACCGTCAGTATTACTTGCTGCGGCGGGTTTCTTTTTAATTATTGGTTTGGTTGCACGCGGAGTTCAGGGTGCTGCTCTAATTAGTATTTTAGCGGTCACTTTTATTGCCTGGTTGACAGGGTTAGTTGACTATAATGGCATTGTTTCTGCACCGCCGAGCTTAGCGCCAACGTTCCTGCAAATGGACTTAGCTGCCGCTTTTGACTTAGGGATGTTGTCGGTTATTTTTGCCTTCTTGTTTGTTGATTTATTCGACACGTCTGGCACGTTGTTGGCTGTTGCACAGAAGGCCGGTCTGGCGAAAGCCGACGGTCATATGCCTCGCTTAAACAAAGCACTTATGGCAGACAGTACAGCGACAGTAGCCGGTTCAATGCTGGGTACGTCGACCACCACGAGCTACATTGAATCTGCGGCTGGCGTTGCCTCTGGCGGCAAAACCGGATTAGCGGCGGTTGTGGTTGGTGTCTTATTCTTGTTGGCGATGTTTTTCGCGCCATTAGCGGGCATGATTCCAGCCTATGCAACCGCTGGGGCTATTATTTACGTAGCTGTATTAATGCTCTTCACGCTAAAAGACGTGAAGTGGGACGACATTACTGAAGCAGCTCCAGTAGCTGTGGTTTTATTAATGACGCCGTTGACGTTTTCAATAGCGGACGGTATTGCTTTAGGCTTCATCAGTTATGTGGTCGTGAAGCTTTTAGGTGGCAAATACAGTGACTTAACGCCTAGTGTGGTGCTTTTAGGTGCTTTATTTATCGCAAAATTCATTTGGTTAGGGTAGTAACATTATGGGATGGCATTCAAATCGCGAATTTTTTGTTTCTTGGGAAGAATTGCACCGTGCGACACGCGAGTTGGCGCGTCGGCAATTGCCAGCTGAACAGTATAAAGGCATTATCGCGGTAAGCCGTGGCGGTTTAGTTCCGGCTGCTATCGTGGCGCGTGAGTTGAATATCCGCGTGGTTGACTGTGTTGCTGTCAGCTCGTACGACCATGACGAACAGCGTGACGACTTGCAACTATTGAAAGACGTTACAGCCACAGGGGACGGTGAAGGCTTCCTGGTTGTTGATGACCTTGTTGATACCGGCAACACATTGAAGTTCCTGCGTGATCGCTTGCCAAAAGCCAAGTTCGTTACCGTTTATGCAAAACCAGCCGGCATGGACTTAGTCGACGACTTTGTTGCGGACTTAGAGCAAGATACCTGGATTCACTTCCCGTGGGATATGCACCTGCACTATGTTGAGCCATTGGCAGGGCAAGAATCGTAATTAGCGCTTATAAGTCGTTAAGAAACAAAAAGGCCTGATTGAATCAGGCCTTTTTAGTGTTAGGAGCTTGTGGTTGAGACTAATCGAATTGCTTAAGGACGAAATCAACGCACTGATCAAGATCGATTTTTTGCTTCTCGCCACCGGCTCGTGACTGGTATTCAACCTGGTTTTCATCAAGGTTGCGCTCACCAATAACGACTTGATGGGGTACGCCAATAAGCTCCATGTCGGTAAACATGACGCCAGGGCGCTCTTTACGGTCATCAAATAATACATCGATGCCTTTAGACCTTAATTCTTCATAAAGCTTCTCAGCGGCCGCCTGAACGCGTGCAGACTTATGCATGTTCATTGGTACAATAGCAACCTGGAACGGCGCTAATGCGTCTGGCCAGCGAATGCCTCGGTCATCGTTATGTTGCTCAATAGCCGCAGCAACAATTCGCGAAACACCAATGCCGTAACAACCCATGGTCAGCGTTTCGTGTTTGCCGGTTTCAGACAACACACCGACTTTCATCGCGTCGCTGTACTTTTTACCTAACTGGAAAATATGGCCAACTTCTATACCGCGCGCAATTTTCAACGTGCCTTTGCCACATGGGCTCGGGTCACCCTCAACAACATTGCGGATATCAACAACATCAAAATCGTTGACGTCGCGTTCCCAGTTAACGCCGGTTAACCAGTGGCCATTCTCGTTGGCGCCGCAGGCAAAGTCCGCCAGCTGTGCGGCACTTCTATCGACTAGCAGCGGCAGCTTGCTATCTACCACCCCAACGAACGCAGCTTCAATACCCGTTGCTTTCTCGGTTTGAGTTAACACTTCTATGGGTGTTGCTACCTGAGGCAATTTTTCTGCTTTCACACTGTTGAATTCATGGTCCGCGCGCAACACTAATTGAACGTACTCGGCGTCAATCTCGTCAGACGCTTTAACAATGACGGACTTAACGGCTTGCTGGCTCTCAACCGACAGGGGTTGCAATACGGCGGCTAATTCATCGCCGTGCACTTCGTGTTTAGCCATGTCTTGAGTTGCCGCAGGGCGTTCGCCTGCTGGCGCTAAAGCTTCTGCCATTTCCACGTTTGCAGCGTAGTCTGAACCGTCCGAGAAGGCGATAGCGTCCTCGCCCGAGCTTGCTAACACGTGAAACTCGTGAGAGCTATTACCACCAATAGAACCAGTATCGGCAATAACCGGACGGAAATCTAAACCTAAGCGCTCGAATATACGGCTGTACGCTTTATACATTGCGTCGTAGGTTTTTTGCAGTGACTCCTGACTTAAGTGGAACGAATAAGCGTCTTTCATGATGAATTCACGCGCACGCATAACCCCAAAGCGAGGTCGAATTTCGTCACGGAACTTTGTTTGTATTTGGAACAGAGTCAACGGCAGTTGCTTGTAACTGCTGACTTCCTTGCGCACCAACTCACTAATGATTTCTTCATGAGTTGGGCCCAGTAAAAAGTCACGTTGGTTACGGTCTTTAAGACGCAGTAGCTCGGGGCCGTAGTCATCCCAACGACCAGACTCTTGCCAGAGATCAGCAGGCTGAACCATTGGCATTAGTATTTCTAACGCATTAATGGCTTCCATTTCTTCGCGAACAACCGCTTCAACTTTACGTAAAACGCGCAAGCCTGTTGGTGTCCAGTTATAAAGCCCGGCAGCGACTTTTCGTATCATACCGGCTCTAAGCATCAACTTGTGGCTCACAATTTCAGCGTCAGACGGAGTTTCTTTTAGCGTTGATAATAAATATTGGCTACTGCGCATAGTCTGGCAATTCTCTGCAAGTTGTAGTGGTCAAAAATTAGGGCGAAGTTTAGCAGTGTCTGTTGAAGGTCAAAAGTCTTTTACAGAGTATTTTGTGCAATTTCTTCCACAAAAACCGTATTTTCTTCAACGTACCAGCGAATATTATAGTCAAAAAGCGCAGTTCCGTAGATTCTCCTGGCAGCTTTCGCCTTATGGTAGGCAGGGCGGGGGTCTTGCTGCAGTACGTCAATAATGGCTTCGCGTAGTTCTTTATTCCGGCCGGACAGTTGCTCTAGTTGCCGCGCAGCTTCTTGTGAAAACTCAACGCTAAGTTGCTCTGGCTGATTGTCGGCAAAACCTCCTTTAGCATCCTCTATGGCGTCGACATAAGGTATGTAAGGTTTAATGTCGACTATGGGCGTGCCGTCGACAATATCGGCACCACGCACTTTTAAGCACACGCAGGGCGTTGTTTCAACGCCAATAAGCTCGACGACAGACAGACCCAACTGGTTGGGGCGAAAAGGGGCTCGTGATGCGAAAACACCGACAGATTCATTGCCTCCCAGTCTCGGTGGACGCACTTTTTCCTGCCAGTCTGAATGTTGGTGAAACTCAAAAACAAGCCACAGGTGTGAGAATTGCTCAATGCCTTTTATCGCCTGGGCATGATCATAATCGCCAGCTAACTCAACTGTCGCATAAACGTTAGGCGTAAGCCGGCTTTGTCTGGGCACGCTGAATTTCTCAGGGTAGGGCGTTTTGATATATGCGATAGGTGTCAGTTTTTGTTGGCTTTTCATGGTTCACACTTTTACCTGGCGATAATAGCCAATTTGACCACATTATTGCGATTTTGCCTAACCTGAGATTTTTTAATTATTTAACTATTTGAAATTTAAAGAGTAATTATTTTGGCACGCCGATTGCTGTCTAACCGTAACCATTTGAGGTTATTACTGACTAATCATGAACTGGTGCTATCAAAAAAGGAAAAGCAAAATGATGAAGCATAAAATTTGGCCGTTAACACTGGCCTTTATTGGTTTGGTGACCCTAAGTACAGCGGCTTTTGCAAAAGAAAAGGAATTAACCGAGAGTTATATTGTTGACTTAGAAACAGAGATTCATTTGGAAGCAACGGTTGGGACAGTTGAACTAATGCCGTCAGACAAGGACGCAGTAGAAATAGAGTTGCGAGTTGAATCAGACGGAGACAGTTGGTTTACCAGTGGCGGCGATATTGATGCCGTTTTAATAAAAGGCGAAAGAAAAGGAAATAAACTCGTAGTATCGGCAACACCGGCGGACGATATGGTTCAGCATTGGGTCATTAGAGTTCCGAAAGTTAACCATTTGGACTTAGAGTTGGGCGTTGGTGAAATCAGCGGCGTATTGCCTTTTATTAACAGCGATATTGAGCTGGGCATCGGGGATATAGACTTAGACTTGAGCGCTGGAGATTACAAAGAGGTAACGGCGTCAGTTGGTGTCGGAGATACTCGTTTGGATAATTTTGATAACAGCAATAACGAGCGCATGATGGTGACTTCAGAGTCTACTTATGAAGGCACAGGGTCAGTTCGTGTTGATGTAGAAGTAGGTGTGGGTGACGTGCGCTTGAGTAAATTGAGTAACTAAGCGCTTAGTCGACCCACTGAATGGCTCGCCCGACGCAACTGACTTCGCTATAGCAAATGGAGTCTGCGTCGGGTTTTAAATTAAAGCATTGAGTTTCAATAACAGCATCGGCTTCAAAGCGAGCCGCATCTGCTCTTAAGGCCTTTAAAGCGTCTGACTCTGACGCAGGGGCAGCCTTATATTCCCGTTGGCAGCTTTCGCCATTAACAACACTGATAACCTCATAGTTAGAGCTTGGTAAGTTGCCTTGACGGTAAATGTCAGCAGAGTGTGATGACCAATTCATAGGCGAACTTGAGCCGCCCGGAAGTATAGAGCAGCCCGTCAGTGTTAGTAATGGTAAAGCTATAAATAATGGAAAGCGCAATTTGTGTCCTTGCGTTTTTGTTTTTTTATAGCCTAATCAAGCTTTAGAGTTTGTTCAACAAAAAGCGCTACTTAATTAGGAAAGACTCTAACGGCTTACCGTTATCTAAAGCTGTTTTCATTGGCTTAGGCATTCTGCCTTGGCCAGTCCAGGTTTGCCGATTACCTTCGTCGTCAGTGTATTCGTATTTAGGAGGCTTGGGCGCGCGTTTCTTCGTGGTTTTAACGATAGGCTCGCCACCCAGTTCTTGTTCGAGAATATCCGATAGTTCAATACCAGCATCGGCCATTGCTGCTTTAAACTCTTTTATTTTTTTCGCTTTCTCTTGTTGTTCACGAAGCTTTTCGGCTTCTTCTTCTCTGCGTTTTGCGACAACCGAATCGAACTTTTCTTTTATTGATTCTAACTCTTCAATTGAAAGAGACTTTAATGCCGACTTTAAACGTCTTTCGTGACGAATAATATTTAAAAACTCACTCATATTAATTTCCCTAATTCCTTTATTTAATTGCTGGGAATAATAACGCTTGATTAAAATAACAGCAATAAAATACGGCTAAAAACAGAAAAAGAGCGATAGTCGCTCTTTTTTCTCTATTTAATATCTGTGTTGCTTAAGAGATATTATTGCCGTCGTTGTTGTCATCGTCATCAGAGTCATCGTCAGAGTCGTCTTTTTTATCTTTCAGAGACTGACGCTTCTCTTTCATTTCGGCTTTGCGCTTTTCTTTTTCAGCTTTCCACTTTTCTTTTCTGTCTTTTTTATCGTGCTTTCTTTTTTCCTTTTCTAATTTATGTTCTTCTTTCTCATATTTCCGTTCTTCCTTGCGTTCTTGCATTTCGGTTTTATGCTCTTCCTTACGCTGCATCATCTCAGCCTTGTGCTCTTCGCGCATAGCTTCCATCTCGGCTTTGCGCTCTTCCTTCATTGCTTCCATGTCAGCTTTCATCTCTTTCTTGTCCTGCTTCATTTCTTTTGCTTCTTCAGACTTTTGCTGAGCAAAAGCAGTTCCGTTGAAGATTAATAAAGCAGCCACCAGTGATGTTATTCCTAAATTGACGTGTTTCATAAAAGTCACCTCATTGCATTTCTTTGTATTAGGTTTAGTTCAGAAAATTTGTTTCTACAAGCCATAAAAAAACAAAACACCCAGACATATAGCATGCCTGGATGTTTCTATCTGGTGCCTTTACAAAACAATTACATATTAGGGTAAGTTGGGCCGCCGCCACCTTCCGGAACCACCCAGGTAATATTCTGACTGGGGTCTTTAATGTCACAGGTTTTACAATGTATGCAGTTTTGAGCATTTATTTGGAAAACTTGTTTTCCGTCTTCCTCAACAACTTCATAAACTCCAGCAGGGCAATAACGTTGCGCCGGTTCAGCGTATTCCGGTAAATTAACCTTAAGCGGGATATCGTCATCTTTGAGTTTTAGATGACATGGCTGATCTTCCGCGTGGTTTGTATTGGATAAAAATACTGATGACAGACGATCAAAGGTGAGTTTGTTATCGGCTTTAGGATACTCAATAGGCTTAAAGTTATCGGCTTTACCCGTTGCTTTATAGTCTGGTGTCCACTCTTTAAATTTAAACGGCAGTTTTCCGCCAAACCAATTCTGGTCAACCATATTATAGGCGCCACCAAGCATTGTGCCGAGCTTATGAACCGCGCCACCGAAGTTTCGTGAACGATAAAGCTCGTCGTACACCCATGACGATTCAAAGCGTTCGGTGTATTGCTTCGCCTCAGTGTTTGCGTTACCGGCTTTTAGTTCGTCAAAAAGCGTTTCAGCGGCAATCATGCCAGACTTCATTGCCGTATGGTTGCCCTTAATTTTAGAGAAGTTCAATGTGCCCGCATTACAGCCAACGATTAATCCGCCGGGGAAGGTCATTTTCGGTAATGAGTAATAACCGCCTTTAGCAATAGCTCGAGCGCCATAAGAAACACGTTTGCCATTTTCAATAATTTGTTTAATGGCTGGGTGGGTTTTGAAACGCTGAAACTCCTGGAAAGGGTTCATGTATGGGTTTTCATAGTTCAGGTCGACAATAAGCCCCAGGTACACCTGACCGTCTTCTGCGTGATAAAGGTAACCACCACCGTTGGCATTGCCTTCTAAAGGCCAGCCCGCGGTATGAACCACTTTACCCGGCTCATGTAACTCTTCGGGAATATCCCATATTTCTTTAAAGCCAAGGCCGTAGTGTTGTGGTGTGGCGTCTTTGTCCAGTTCGAATTGGTTAATCAGTTGCTTGCCTAAGTGTCCGCGGCAACCTTCAGCAAATACGGTATATTTTGCTCGCAGCTCCATGCCGGGCATATAACCGTCTTTTTCACTACCGTCTTTGGCGACACCCATATCACCGGTTTGTACGCCTGCTACTGAACCGTCTTCGTTGTATAGTAGCTCGGCCGCTGAGAAGCCCGGGAAAATTTCAATGCCTAGCTGTTCTGCTTGCTCAGCCATCCAGCGACACAGGTTGCCCATGCTGGCAATATAGTTACCTTTATTGTGAAAGGTTTTAGGAACCGAAAAGTTGGGTAAGCGACTGAAGTTTTCTTCGTCTTTTAGTAACAGAATATCGTCACCGGTAACCTCTGTGTTAAGTGGGGCTCCGCGATCTTTCCAGTCTGGGAATAATTCATTTAATGCACGAGGCTCAAATACTGCACCCGATAAGATATGGGCACCAATATCAGCACCTTTTTCAACGACACAAATCATCAGCTCTTGCTCGCTCTCCTGAGCCAGCTGACCGAGTCGACACGCAGTTGCTAAGCCCGCCGGACCTGCACCAACAATGACGACATCAAATTCCATGCTTTCGCGTTCCACGTGAACCTCCACTTTATTCAGGCTATTTGTATTGGTATTAGCCCGTTGTACTGCTGTAATAATTGAGTGACTTGTTGCGCTGGAACCGGCTTACTGAATAAGAAACCTTGTCCCGTTGCACACTCTCTATGCAGCAGAAATTCAACTTGCTCTTCTGTTTCAATACCTTCAGCAACCAACTGGATATTTAGGTTGCGCGCTAAACTTATAATTGTTTGAGTAATTGTCGCATCATCTTCATTATCTGGTAAGTCTTTCACGAATGAGCGGTCAATTTTCAGCGACGTTACCGGAAAGTTCTTCAGATAAGAAAGTGACGAGTAACCTACACCAAAGTCATCAATGGCTAAGGACATACCGTACTCGCGCACGGAATGCATGAATCTTGTGTGCGACTGTATGTTTTCAATAAAGACTTGTTCGGTAAGCTCCAGTTCGACTTTATTGGGTGGTACTTTGGCTTCGTTAACTTTTTCGATGACATCGTCGGCAAAGTCGGGCAAATGCAATTGCTTACCCGAAATGTTGATAGCAATACTTAATTCGGTAAAACCAAGCTCATGCCACTGCTTTAGCTGCAAGAAGGACTCGCGCATAACGTATTCGGAAATAGGAATAATTAAGCCGGTATCTTCAGCCAGTGGAATGAATTGGTCTGGCGGAATAATAGAGCCATCTTCGTCGACCCAGCGAACCAAGGCTTCAAAGCCTGTGATACGGCGGCTACTTAACTCAACTTTCGGTTGATAGTAAACGGTGAGCTGCTGCTTATTAACGGCATGTCGCAGGCGTTTAACCAGTTCTAGTTTTTTGGTTAAGTCTTTGTGTATGGCTTTGTCGTATATTTTATAGGTGTTACGACCTTGCTCTTTTGCCTGATAAAGCGCGGTATCAGCGTTACGAATAAAGTATTCAGCGTTGAAGTCGGCGTCTTCAGCAAAGGTGATGCCAATCGAAGCGCTTATGAAGAGCTCATAAACATCGACAAAGAAGTGTGCATCTAAAGCCTGCAATAAGCGTTCTGCCAGAGCAACAACTTGCTGTCGATTTTCTGTGCACTCAATTGCGAGCAAGAATTCATCACCGCCAACACGAGCGAGCTGACTGCTGTTAGGCGCCAGTTTATTAATACGGCGAGCAACACGCCGGAGTAGTTCATCGCCTACAGTGTGTCCCAGAGCATCGTTCACTTCTTTAAAGCGGTCGAGGTCGATAAACAGCAGAGCAGAGTTGTTTTTAGCATCACTCTTCTCAAGCCATTCACCCAAAATACGTTTTAACGCATTGCGATTAATAAGGCCCGTGAGTGCATCGTGTTCTGCCAAATAAGCCATTTGTTTTTCAACGCGTTCGCGCTCATCTATTTCGCTGTAAAGCTCGATGTTAGCGTCAGCGAGTTGCTGCGCTTTGAAGCGACTTTGACCGAGAATATAAAGTACAAAAGTAAGAGCCGCAGTAATGAATAACCCGGCCAATAAAACCGCAGTAGAAACGGAACCTCTAAGATCACTCATGTGTTCAGCGGTTGGCCAAACAGCTAACTCCCAGCTGTTTCCGACAAGCTGTAAGCGGCGGTTGTGTGTCCACTCCGCTTTTAAAGATGAGTCTCCGGCAAATTCATAAAGTATGCCAGTGCCATTACTAATGCTAACCTGAAAACCTTCGCTGATATTGGTGCGAATGACATTGTTGAACATACTTTGAAGGCTGATAACAAAGCCGATAAAGCCCGGTGTGTCGGAGCGTTGAACCCGAACGAAAATGGCAATATCGCTACTGAGGCGACCAAGGTTTCCAGCGGGCCCCATCATTGCATGACGGTTATTTTGAGACTGGCCTAGTTGCGCGCCCAACGGACTGTCAGAAAATGGCGTTCCCAAAAGTTCATTTTTCTGATTTTTAGGATACAAAAACTGTATTTTTTGGGTGGCATCCAGCCAAACCACGTTTTGCACGTTGGGGTAATAAAGCGTGACAATGTCGGCGTCTGAGTCGCGGCGAGAGCTTAAGCTTATTTCGCTGCGTTCCCACTCTCTCGCAAGCAGCTCTGCTACAAATAAATGTGATACCAGACTTTGGCGGATATCGCGCTGCAGGCTATAAGCCTCAGCTTCCAAAGCCTCGTGAGCGTTTTCGTTTTCAGTGTATCGCAGATAGAAAAATGCTGTGAGAGTGACTGCCACCCCCACAACTGCCGCGATAACGGCTTGCCGCGACCCCTGAATAAACATCATTGCTTAGCGTAACTCCTCTCTGTCCCTGAAATATTCGAGTGCTTCAGGGTTCGCTAATGCGTCTGTATTCTTAACGGGCTCACCATGAACCACGTTACGCACAGCCAATTCGACAATTTTACCGCTTATAGTACGGGGTATATCGTCAACCTGCAAAATAACGGCTGGCACATGCCGCGGCGTTGCATTTGCACGAATGGTTTTGGCAATAGTTTGCTTGAGCTCGTCGGTAAGCTCAATACCTTCGCGTAATTTAACAAAAAGAACGACGCGTTCGTCGCCATCGTATTGTTGGCCAATAGCGATACTTTCAAGGACTTGGTCAACTTTTTCCACTTGGCGATAAATTTCAGCTGTGCCAATACGAACACCGCCAGGGTTAAGCACAGCGTCTGAACGGCCGTGGATTACAACGCCATTGTGATCGGTTAACTCGGCGAAGTCACCATGCGCCCATGTATTGTCAAAGCGAGCAAAGTAAGCGTTAAAGTAACGTTCCCCGTTGTCATCGCCCCAAAAGCCTACGGGCATACAAGGGAATGATTTCTCGCAAACTAACTCGCCTTTTTCGCCGCGTATCGGCTTGCCACTGTCGTCATAGATATTGACCGCCAGACCGAGGCCCCGGCACTGAAGCTCACCGCGATAAACCGGCAGAATAGGGCAGCCTAACGCAAAACATGAAATGATGTCAGTACCACCTGAGATAGAAGACAAGCAAAGATCTTTTTTGATGTCCCGATAAACGTAGTCAAAGCTTTCAGGGGGCAAAACTGACCCTGTTGTCAGAATGCTTCTTAGTTTTTCCAGTTGGTGGCTTTCTCTGGGTTTCACACCGGCTTTTTCAAGTGCCGCAAGGTATTTAGCACTGGTTCCAAAAACAGTAATGCCTTCTTCGTCAGCGACGTCCCACAAGAACTCAGGCTCTGGCGCGAACGGAGAGCCGTCAAATAAGGTTAAGGTTGCACCAACGGCTAAACCGCTGACCAACCAGTTCCACATCATCCAGCCGCAGGTGGTGAAATAGAAGAGGTTGTCTTCGGTATCGAGATCAGTGTGTAAACCGTGCTCTTTCAGGTGTTGTAGTAATGTTCCTCCGGTGCCATGCACAATGCATTTAGGAACCCCGGTTGTGCCGGATGAGAACATAATATAGAGCGGGTCGTTAAAGTCGCGCTCGACAAACTCAATTTGGGTAGCGCTACTGTCGGAAAAATCGTCCCATGAAACGACATTATCGCCGGTGAAGGTTTCTTGTTGGTCACTGAAGTTAACAATGACAGTTCTTTCAATACTAGGAATTTTTTTAACGATATCGGCGGTTTTGTCTTTAATATTGAGGTTTTTACCGTTGTAGAAATAGCCGTCGACGGTAATTAAGACTTTCGGCTCTATTTGACCAAAGCGATCCAGCACGCCTTGCACACCAAAGTCGGGAGAGCACGACGACCAAATAGCTCCTATGCTGGTGGTTGCCAACATGCCAATAATGGTTTCTATGCAGTTTGGCATCATAGCCGCAACGCGGTCGCCAGCTGTTACGCCTTGCTTACGAAGCCCGGCGGCAAGGCCTGCAACTCTTTTATACAGCTCGGCATACGTAAGTTGCTGTCGGGCACCGTTCTCACCGCGGAAAATTAACGCAATTTTATTATCTTTATGTCGCAGCAAGTTTTCCGCAAAATTAAGCTTTGCTTCGGGAAACCATTTGGCGCCAGGCATTTTTTCTTTATCGGCTACAACGGTAGAGCCTTTTTTGCCAATAACATCAAAATAGTCCCAAATCATTGACCAGAAGCTTTCATCATTATCAACAGACCACTGATAAAGGTCGTGATAATTCGCCAACGCTAAACCTTTTTCCGTGTTTACCTGTTGCAGGAAGTCGGTCATGCGGGCGTTGGCAATAGTGTCCGCTGACGGTTGCCACAATGCTTCTGAAGTCATTTTATTCCCCTCGTTTTGCTAATTCTGCAATGGCTACCTGTGAGCGAGGCCCGTGACTTAGGTGTTCACAAATACCTGCGCCCGCTGCGATTAGCTTATTTAAATCAATGCCTGTTTCTACACCCATACCGTTTAGCATGTAGACCACATCTTCGGTGGCAACATTACCACTTGCGCCTTTAGCATAAGGGCAGCCACCAAGGCCTGCAACGGCAGAGTCAATAGTCGCAACACCTAAGGGCAGGCAGGCCATAATATTGGCTAATGCTTGTCCGTAAGTATTATGGAAATGCAGGGCGAGTTTTTCCATGGGTACTTGCTCAGCTACCGCTGCCAACATTTTCTGAGCTTTAAGCGGGGTGCCTACGCCTATGGTGTCACCCAGAGACACTTCATAACATCCCATGTCATACAGGGCTTTTGCGACTTTAACCACATTATCGAGTGGCACTTCACCTTGGTATGGGCAGCCCAGCACGCAAGAAACGTAACCACGAACAGGAATGCCTTTATCTTTTGCCGCTGCAATGACAGGCTTGAACCGCTCCAGCGACTCGTCAATGCTGCAGTTAATATTCTTTTGTGTAAAGGCTTCAGAGGCAGCTCCAAATACAGCTACCTCATCCATATTAGCTGCCACTGCAGCCTCGAAGCCTTTTAGATTTGGGGTAAGGCCCGCGTAGGTGATTCCCGAGCGACGGGTCACTTTTTCCATAACCGCTGTGCTGTCAGCCATCTGTGGAACCCATTTTGGGCTGACGAAACTCGCACTCTCAATATACGAAAGACCCGCATCCGCCAGAGCTTCGATAAGAGTGACTTTAGCGTCTACAGAAACAGCGGATTCATTCTGTAAGCCGTCTCGAGGACCCACTTCAACAATTTTAATCTGCTCTGCAATAGCCATAACTACTCCGCTTCGCTAACTGCGATGAGTTCATCACCGTCGCTGACAAGATCACCGGCGGCAAAGAATATATCTGTGACTTCGCCATCGTGGCCAGCGCGTATGGTGTACTCCATTTTCATGGCTTCCATAATGACAAGCGCTTGATCTTTTTCTACGGTATCACCTTTAGTCACCAGGACTTCCATAATAGTGCCGTTCATCGGCGCAACGTGTCCGCCATGCGCTGTATCATCAGAAAGGGTATCAGCGACACGGTGACGATGGAAAGTGACAGGGCCATTGTCGGTAAAGACAGTAATTTGTTGGTCGTCGGCACTGACATAGCGCGAATAACGCATGTCACCCGCCGTTAAGGTCAGTTTGTCATCGGTCAGAGATACTTGCCAATGAATACTCTCTTCATCGATGTGTTGAGTAAACTCACCCTTTCCAGTCTCAACCAGCGCAATGGTGTAATGGTCATCATTGAATTGCAACGGAATGCTGTGCGTAGCTGCTGAATTCACTCTAAATGCGTTACCACTTTGCCACGGAGAGCTGCCACGTTGCTGTTGGCGTTGAATAATATCGAACAGCGCAGCTTCCGTCGCAATTTGCTGATAATTCACTGAGCTGTCAGGTGCCAGGGCGTCCTGGTGCTGCTGAATAAACTCAGTGGTCAAATTCGTATTCACAAACTCCGGGTGCGATGCTAAACGGTGCAAGAAGTCGACATTGGTTGTCAGCCCTGTTAACCGGTATTCGCGCAATGCTTTTTGCAGACGAAGTAGAGCGCGGCTTCTGTCGGTATCCCAGACAATTAGCTTGGCAATCATGGGATCGTAGAAAGCAGAAATTTCATCGCCTTCTTCAATGCCGGTATCGATACGTACACCGTTTATTTCAGCGGGTGTGCGCAAATGGTTGATGGTGCCGGTGCACGGTAAGAAGTCGTTGTCTGGATCTTCCGCGTAAATACGTGCTTCGAACGCATGGCCGTTAACCTGAATATCGTTTTGAGCAAGCGGTAACGGTTGACCTGAAGCGACCAATAACTGCCATTCTACTAAGTCTTGCCCAGTGATCATTTCTGTAACAGGGTGTTCAACCTGAAGCCGGGTATTCATTTCCATAAAGTAGAATTCGCCGCTTTGATCAAACAAGAACTCCACGGTGCCGGCGCCAACATAATCAATCGCCTGAGCCGCACGAATGGCAGCTTCGCCCATGTCCTTACGAGTCTTTTCCGTAAGCGCAGGTGCCGGTGCCTCTTCAAGTACCTTTTGGTGGCGGCGTTGTACAGAGCAGTCACGCTCAGCCAGATAAACGGCGTTGCCGTGTTCGTCAGTAAACACCTGAATTTCCACGTGGCGTGGATTTCGAATAAAGCGCTCCAACAGTACTTTGTCGTTACCGAAAGAGGATTTGGCTTCGCGCTTAGCTGAGCTTAAGGCTTCGTCAAACTCACCCATGTTTTCGACGACGCGCATGCCTTTACCGCCGCCACCGTATGCGGCTTTCAAAAGCAGTGGAAAGCCTACTTTTTCGGCTTCAGCCTTGAGTGTGTCAGTGTCCTGCTCGCTACCATGATACCCAGGAACTAAGGGCACTCCGGCGTCTTGCATTATGGCTTTGGCGGCGCTTTTCGAGCCCATTGCGGCGATAGAAGCAACCGGAGGCCCAACAAAGATGATGTCATTTGCCTGACATGCGTCAGCAAAGTCTTCGTTTTCTGATAAGAAGCCATAACCGGGGTGTATAGCCTCGGCACCGGTTTGTTTAGCTGCGGCAATAATTTTGTCGCTGCGCAGATAACTTTCTGTGCTAGCGGCAGGGCCAATGTGAACGGCATTGTCAGCTAACTTAACGTGGCGGGCGTTACGGTCGGCATCGGAATAAACGGCGACTGTTCGAATGCCCATTTTCTTTGCCGTTGAAATAATACGGCAAGCGATTTCACCACGGTTCGCAATCAGTAATGTGTTGATCATAATGGGACCTGTGTTTAATTCTTATTGAGCCAGGCAGCAGGGCGTTTTTCTAAAAACGAACTTAAGCCTTCCTGACCTTCATCCGATACGCGAATTTCCGCAATGGCTTTAATAGTATGTTCGCGTACGTCTTTATTAATAGGACGCGAACCAACGTTGCGAATAAGTTCCTTGCAGGCCGTTACGGCTTGAGGACTGTTGGCTAACAGCGCATCGAGTAAATTATTTAGTGGCTCTTCAAAGTCGTCGACAACGTCATTCACTAAGCCGAGTTTCTGTGCTTCGTCAGCGAAAAAGCGCTCTGCTGTGAGCATGTAACGACGAGACTGTCTTTCACCAATAGTGCGGACTACATAAGGGCTAATAACCGCTGGTATGAGTCCAATCTTTACTTCACTCAAGCAAAAGCTGCTGCGTGGTTGCGCCAGTACAATGTCACAACAAGCGGCTAAACCGACGGCACCGCCGAAAGCGGCACCCTGTACTAACGCAATACTTGGCTTGCTGAGCAAATCTAAACGCTCCATTAACAGCCCAAGCTCTCCGGCGTCTTCAACGTTTTGCTGATAGTTTTTATCCGCCATAGAGCGCATCCAGTTTAAGTCTGCGCCGGCAGAAAAGTTTTTGCCTTCAGATCGTAGTACCAGAACGCGAGCCTGTTCACTCTCTTCGACGTCTTTTAACGCCTGAAGCAATTCTGAAATCATGACGTCGTCAAAGGCGTTATGAACCTCGGGACGGTTTAATGTCAGCGTCGCAACACCTTTATCGTCAATATCAAGATTGGTGTACTTTGCCATAATAAATAACCTCCGATTACATGCGGAAGACGCCGAAACGGCTGTCTTCAATCGGTGCATTTAATGAAGCGGCAAGGCTTAGTGCCAGAACTTCGCGCGTTTGTGCCGGGTCGATAATACCGTCGTCCCATAATCGAGCAGACGCATAATACGGATGACCTTGTTTTTCGTACTGCTCAACAATCGGCTTTTTCAGCGCTTGTTCTTTTTCGTCGCTTAAGCTTTCGCCTTTACGCGCTAAATTGTCTTTGGTGACCTGCGCCATAACCCCGGCGGCTTGCTCGCCACCCATAACTGAGATACGGGCATTTGGCCACATGAACATCATGGTTGGATCATAAGCGCGACCACACATGCCGTAGTTACCGGCGCCATAGCTACCACCAATTAAGACGGTAAACTTAGGAACTTTCGCACAGGAAACGGCCATAACCATTTTCGCGCCGTGTTTGGCAATGCCTTCGGCTTCGTACTTTTTACCGACCATAAAGCCGGTAATGTTTTGTAAGAACACCAGTGGAATTTTACGCTGTGCACAAAGCTCAATGAAGTGGGCACCTTTTTGCGCCGACTCGGAGAACAAAATACCGTTATTCGCGACAATACCAACGGGGTAGCCGTCAATGCGGGCAAAACCTGTCACCAGCGTATTACCGTAGTTGGCTTTAAATTCATCAAAGTCAGAATCATCAACAATGCGCGCAATGACTTCGTGAACGTCATAAGGCTTACGCAAATCGGTACCAACAATGCCGTACAGCTCTTTGGCGTCGTAACGCGGTGGCTTTGATGGTTGGCGATCCAGCTGAGTTGGCTCGCCTCGGTTAAGGCGTGCTACCGAGCGGCGTGCTAAAGCTAAAGCATGCTCATCGTTGTGAGCAAAATGGTCGGCAACACCGGAGATGCGAGTGTGCACGTCGGCGCCACCAAGCTCTTCGGCGGAAACTTCTTCACCCGTAGCCGCTTTAACTAGCGGGGGACCGGCTAAGAAAATAGTACCTTGCTCTTTAACAATAACGCTTTCATCCGCCATCGCGGGTACGTACGCACCGCCCGCGGTACAAAGACCCATAACCACTGCAATTTGCGGAATGCCTTTGGCTGACATGTTGGCCTGATTAAAGAAAATACGCCCAAAATGTTCTTTGTCAGGAAATACTTCATCCTGACGGGGCAGGTTAGCGCCGCCAGAGTCAACTAGGTAAATACAAGGTAGGTGACAGCGCTCGGCAATTTCCTGAGCACGCAAATGTTTTTTAACGGTCAGGGGGTAGTAGGTGCCGCCTTTCACGGTGGCATCGTTGGCGATGATCATGCACTCGGTGCCTTCGACCTGACCAATACCAGCAACAACGCCGGCAGAAGGTACATAGTCCTCGTAGCAGTCCCATGCCGCAAACTGACCCACTTCTAAAAATGGCGAGCCAGCGTCCAATAATTTATTAATACGGTCACGAGGCAGTAATTTACCGCGAGATAAGTGGCGCTCCTGATACTTAGGACCACCGCCTTGGTGTATTTGTGCTGCTTTTTCCTGCAAGTCGTCAACCACAACCTGCATCGACTCGTAATTTGCAGTGTACTGCTCATCACGAGTGTTTACTTTACTCGATAAAATTGCCACAGCGCAGCCTCCCGTTATTTGGATTCGCTGAAGATTTCACGACCTATCAGCATGCGGCGAATTTCTGATGTGCCCGCGCCTATTTCGTACAGTTTTGCGTCACGTAACAAACGACCTGTTGGGTACTCATTAATGTAACCGTTACCGCCTAATAATTGAATGGCGTCTAAGGCTAATTGAGTGGCTAACTCAGCGGCGTATAAAATTGCGCCGGCTGCGTCTTTACGAGTGGTTTCACCACGATCGCAAGACTGGGCTACTGCGTAAACGTAAGCGCGAGCTGCATTAGTACGAGTGTACATATCAGCAACTTTACCCTGCACTAATTGGAACTCGCCAATTTCTTTGCCGAACTGCTTACGGTCGTGAATATAAGGGACGCAAGCGTCTAAGCATGCTTGCATAATGCCTAATGGCCCTGCTGCAAGAACTGCGCGCTCGTAGTCCAGACCGCTCATTAGTACAGCGACACCTTCGTTAAGCTCACCCAAAATGTTCTTTTCAGGAACTTCAGCGTTTTCGAATACCAGCTCACAGGTGTTTGAACCGCGCATACCAAGTTTGTCGAGCTTTTGCGCCTGGCTGAACCCAGGGGTGTCTTTTTCAACGATAAACGCAGTAATACCTCGAGAGTTTTTCTCAGGTTCCGTTTTTGCGTAAATGACGAAAACATCGGCATCCGGACCGTTAGTGATCCACATTTTGTTGCCATTCAGAACGTATTTGTCACCTTTTTTCTCAGCACGCAGCTTCATGCTGACAACATCCGAACCGGCGTTAGGTTCGCTCATAGCAAGAGCACCAACATGTTCACCGGTACACAGCTTTGGTAAGTATTTTTTCTTCTGCTCTTCGTTACCATTACGGTGAATTTGGTTCACACAAAGGTTTGAATGTGCACCGTAACTCAGACCTACTGACGCTGAAGCACGGCTAATTTCTTCCATAGCGATAACGTGCTCAAGATAGCCCATACCCGAACCACCGTACTCTTCAGCAACGGTTAAGCCAAGTAGACCCATGTCGCCAAGCTTACGCCATAAATCGCTTGGAAATTCATTTTTCTCGTCAATGTCTGCAGCGCGTGGTGCAATTTCATCACGAGCGAAAGCATTAACTTGCTCACGGATCATGTCGGCCGTTTCGCCGAGGCCAAAATTAAAAGTGGTGTATTGACTAATCATAACGACTCCTGAGAGTGAACTTTGGATGTTGACTGCTGAATGGCTTCAAGTTCGTCCTGGCAACGTTGTTCCAGACCACTGAGTTCCGTCAGCAATACATTAATATCTTCCATTTGTTGTTTGAGTGAGACTTTCTTCTCACTGATAAGCTCAAGTACCTTTTGTAACTGCGCAGCGCTGCTGTTGTCTGCGTCATAAAGCTCAAATAAGCGACGCGTTTCAGCCAAAGAAAAGCCTAAACGTTTGCCCCGTAAAATGAGTTTTAAACGGACTCTGTCTTTATTGGTATAGATGCGCTGCTGGCCCTGTCGCTTTGGTGAAAGCAGGCCTTCGTCCTCGTAAAAGCGGATGCTACGAGTGGTAATGTCAAATTGCTTTGCCAGTTCACCAATACTGTAGGTAATTTTATTGTTCATCGGTACTTGCTTTTTGGTTGCTCTGGGATCTAAGCTTAGAGGAAGTTTACGTTAACGTAAAGTGCATTTGGAGGAAAGATGTCAAGCGATTCCATCGTTATTGTGGCGGCCAACCGCACGCCAATGGGCGGTTTTCAGGGCAGTTTGAGTGATGTGTCAGCACCCAACTTGGGCGCGACAGCGATAAAAGCAGCTCTTAGTAACAGCGGTTTAACTGCCGATGATATTTCAGAAGTTATCATGGGTAATGTATTACCCGCTGGCTTAGGTCAGGCTCCGGCTCGCCAGGCGATGCTATACGCAGATTTACCTCGCTCTACAGGCGCGACTACCATTAACAAGGTGTGTGGCTCGGGCTTGAAAGCGGCAATGATGGCGCACGACTTAATTAAGGCTGGTTCGGCCGATGTCGTTGTTGCAGGTGGCATGGAAAGTATGTCAAACGCACCTTATATGCTACCAAAAGGTCGTAGCGGTTATCGTATGGGGCATGGACAGGTACTTGATCATATGATGCTTGATGGGCTGGAAGACGCTTATGAGCATAAGGCAATGGGCGTTTATGCTCAGGGTACTGCTGATGAATACGGCCTTGGCCGTGAAGCAATGGATGAGTTTGCCATTAATTCATTAACCAAGGCACAGGCAGCTATTAAAGATGGCCTATTTGACGGTGAAATTACGCCGGTGACTTATTCGACTCGCAAAGGCGAAGTCACGGTAGACACTGATGAACAACCTGGTAAAGCGCGCCTGGATAAAATTCCACAGCTTCGCGCAGCTTTCAAAAAAGACGGCACTATTACTGCGGCTAACTCCAGTTCTATTTCCGATGGTGCGGCTGCACTTATTTTAATGCGTGAAAGTGAAGCTAAAGCCAAAGGCCTGCAACCGCTGGCGCGAGTTATGGGCCACACAACACACTCGCAAGCTCCGTCTGAGTTTACTGTTGCTCCTATTGGCGCAATGAACTCTCTGCTTGGCAAGTTAGACTGGACAAAAGACGATGTCGACTTATGGGAAATTAACGAAGCCTTTGCCATGGTCACTATGTTGGCTATTCAGGAAATGAAATTAGACCCAGCTAAAGTCAACGTGCATGGCGGTGCTTGCGCATTAGGGCACCCAATTGGTGCAAGTGGTGCACGCTTATTAGTAACGCTGCTACATGCACTGAAACAAAAAGGCCAGAAGCGCGGTGTCACCTCGCTATGTATTGGTGGTGGCGAAGCCGTCGCTCTGGCAGTGGAAATGATGTAACTGGGCATACGCCTATACGAGTTAGCCGGCGGGCTTCAATTTATGAGCGCGCCCGGCTAACCAAACAGCAAGTACGATAATTAAAGCGCCACTAATAAGTCGGGTATAGTCGAAAGACTGCTCCCAAAATAAGACATTAACTAGAATTCCGGCAGGAATGAGCGCATTGTTCATGGTGGCAAGTTGCCCGGTGTTAACCCATTTGCTGGCCAGATTCCAGCCAAGGTAGCCGAGACCGGAGGCAATAATGCCCAACCAGAGCAAGATACCCCACTGAAGCTTAGTGGTTGGCAATAGGTTAAAGTCGGCGAAAAATAATACGCCAAGCCCGGCAATGACACTGGCGCCAAAGAAAAAGGCGGCAAACTGCTGACTTTGGGCGAGGGTTTTACCTGTGGGTAGACGCTTGTAAGCAACTTGACCTAAGGCAAAGCACGCATTGGCTGCTTGAATTAAAAAGAAGCCAGTGATGAAGTCATCGGACAATGGTTGATAGCGAATAACGGCAGCGCCACCGACAGAGACCGCTGCTGCTACCCACCATAGGAGGGGTAAGTGCTTGCGGTTGAGTATAAGCTCATCAATAAGAGTAATGTAGAGCGGCGTAAAAATAGTGAACAAAAGCACTTCAGCGACGCTCAAATACAAAAATGCGTGATACAAAAATAAATACATGGCGCCAATTTGCACGGCGCCAATAATGGCCAGCTTAGTCAGTTGAGGTAGCTGCCCACTTTTGGGCGATAAATGCCGCCAACGGAACAAGGGTAGAACGGTTAACAGTGCTAAAATCATGCGCACAAAAACAACAATATAACCGTCAACTTGTCCGGCAAGGTAAACGCCAATGAGAGAAAAACTGGCGGCCCAAAGCAAAGTAATCAGAATTAAGAGGGTCACGTTAAAGGCTCACTTAACTAAATTCGTTCATTATGATGTGAACAAAATAACACAACAAGAAGGTGAATTATGTCTAAGAAAGTGCCTCTGTACATAGATGGCGAATTTGTCGCCTCGAAGTCGGAACAGTGGATTCCTGTCACCAATCCAGCGACACAGGAAGTTATCGCCGAAGCGCCCGTTGCCACTCAAAGTGAAATGGAAGCAGCGGTTGAGAGCGCGCGCGAAGCGTTTAAAACCTGGAAAGAAGTACCTGTATCAGAGCGTGCTCGCGTAATGATGCGTTATCAAGCACTGCTTAAAGAGCATCAGGAAGAAATTGCTGAAATCCTGGCTCAGGAAACCGGCAAGACATTTGAAGACGCAAAAGGCGATGTCTGGCGCGGTATTGAAGTGGTTGAACACGCAGCTAATATCCCTTCGTTATTAATGGGCGAAACGGTTGAGAACGTTGCTCGCAAAATTGATTCATACAGCTATACGCAGCCGCTAGGCGTCTGCGCTGGTATTACACCGTTTAACTTCCCGGCAATGATTCCGCTTTGGATGTTCCCGTTGGCAATTGCCTGTGGCAATACCTTTATTCTTAAGCCGTCTGAGCAAGATCCTTTAACACCAACGCGTTTGGTCGAGCTGTTTGAAGAAGCGGGTGCTCCAAAGGGCGTTCTGCAGGTCTTACATGGTAATAAAGAGCAAGTCGACTTCTTGCTCGATCACCCCGATGTCCGTGCATTGTCATTTGTTGGTTCGGTACCTGTTGCTGAATACATTTACCGCCGTGGTACGGAAAACGGTAAGCGCGTTCAGGCGTTTGCGGGTGCGAAAAATCACTGCGTTATTATGCCGGATGCTAACAAACAGCAAGTTATCAATAACTTGGTTGGTTCGTCGGTTGGCGCAGCCGGTCAGCGTTGTATGGCAATTTCTGTCGCCGTGTTTGTTGGCGCTGCGAAAGAGTGGATTCCAGAAGTGGCTGAAGCTATCGCAAAAGTTCGCCCGGGCGCCTGGAATGACGAGAATGCAGCCTACGGTCCTGTCATTAGCCCACAAGCGAAAGAGCGTGTTGAAGCCTTAATTACTCAAGGTGAAAAAGAAGGCGCTAAGCTTTTAGTCGATGGACGCAACTGTGAAGTTGACGGTTTACCAAAAGGTAACTGGGTAGGGCCGACTGTGTTTTCTAGTGTCACACCGGATATGGAAGTGTATAAAACTGAGATTTTTGGTCCGGTTTTATGTACGACAGAAGTCGATAGCCTGGATGACGCGTTAGAGCTGGTTAATAACAACCCATACGGTAACGGTACGTCTATCTTTACTGCCAGCGGTGCGGCTGCTCGTAAATATCAACACGAAGTTGAAGTCGGTCAGGTGGGTATTAACATTCCAATTCCGGTACCTCTGCCATTCTTCTCGTTTACTGGTTGGAAGCGTTCATTCTTCGGTGATCTCCACGCTTATGGTAAGCAAGCGGTGCGTTTTTATAGCGAAACGAAAACTGTGACGGCGCGCTGGTTCGAGAGCGACATTGATGAAGTCGCCGGTCCAAATATGTCGATTAACCTTAGGTAGTAGGGGACAACGATGAACTTTGAACTGACAGAAGATCAACAAGCCTTTGTCGATACGGCAAAGGCGTTTGCTGAAAAAGAGCTGGCGCCGAATGCGGCAAAATGGGATGAAGAACATCATTTCCCAATTGAAGTGTTCCGTAAAGCCGGTGAAATGGGCTTTATGGGCATGTACACGCCGGAAGAAGCTGGCGGCTTCGGAATGAGCCGCTTAGACTCAGCGCTCATTTTTGAGCAACTGGCAGGTGGATGTACAGCAACAACAGCCATGATGACCATTCACAACATGGTCACCTGGATGATTGGCTCGTTCGGCCAACAGTCTGTAATTGACCAGTGGGTACCAGAGTTGGTTACCGGCGAGAAGCTGGGCTCTTACTGCCTGACAGAACCCGGTTCAGGTTCAGACGCTGCCAGCTTACGCACCAGTGCGAAAAAAGATGGTGACGAGTACGTTCTGAACGGCTCTAAAATGTTTATCTCCGGTGCCGGTGAAACTGACGTTCTGGTGGTTATGGCACGCACTGGCGAAGATGGTCCTAAAGGCATTTCTGCCTTTGCTGTACCGGCCGATGCCAAAGGTGTTATTTACGGTAAAGCCGAAGAGAAAATGGGCTGGAACGCCCAGCCAACTCGCTTAGTAACGTTTGAAGACGTTCGTATTCCGGCAGAAAACTTGCTGGGTAAAGAAGGCGAAGGCTTTAAGTTTGCCATGATGGGCTTAGACGGTGGACGCATCAACATCGCCGTTTGCTCTGTCGGTACCGCACAAGCGGCGCTGAATACCGCTAAAGCCTACATGCAGGAACGTACGCAATTTGGTAAGCCGTTGGCAGCTTTTCAGGCACTACAGTTTAAGTTAGCCGATATGGCCACTGAGCTGGTAGCAGCCCGCCAAATGGTGCGTTTGGCAGCCAGTAAAGTTGATAACAACGACGCTGACAAAACCACCTATTGCGCTATGGCGAAGCAGTTTGCGACCGATGTTGGTTTTAAGGTGTGTAACGACGCACTGCAACTGCACGGTGGTTATGGCTACATAAAAGAGTATCCATTAGAGCGCCATGTGCGTGATGTTCGTGTTCACCAGATTCTGGAAGGCACGAACGAAGTCATGCGTATGATTATTGGTCGCCGTATGTTGGCGGATAACGACCGCGAAATCTTGTAAGGAGACTCCATGCAAGACGTTGTACTTTTTGAAGAACTAAACGCCGGTGACAAAGTCATCGGCGTTGCTACATTAAATTCCGAGAAATCGTTGAATGCCTTAAGTTTGGCAATGGCTGAAAAGCTGCTGCCACAGCTCAAGAAATGGGCAGATGACGACAAAGTGGCTTGTGTCTGGTTGCAGGGCTCTGGTGAAAAAGCCTTCTGTGCCGGTGGTGACATTGTCGCTATGTACAAAGCTATGCAGGCCGAGCCAGGCAAGTTAGTGGAAGAGGTTGAAAACTTCTTTACTCAGGAATACAAGCTGGACTATCTCATTCAGACCTACCCGAAGCCTTTCATTTGCTGGGGTGACGGCATAGTGATGGGCGGCGGTATGGGTTTAATGAATGGAGCCAGCCACCGTATTGTGACCGAGCGATCTTTACTGGCCATGCCGGAAGTTACTATAGGTTTGTACCCAGACGTTGGCGCGACTTACTTCCTGAACCGTATGCCGGAAGGTTGTGGGTTATTCCTCGGAATTACCGGCGCAACCATCAATGCCAATGATGCGCTTTATTTGAACTTGGCCGATCACTTCGTTGGTCATGAGAGTAAAGACGTTATACTGACTCGTCTCAAAGAGACTGAGTGGGGCAATACAGCCGCGCTTAATAAACAAAAAGTGACTGACTTACTGAGCGCAGTAGCGAGTGACGACACAACGGCACTGCCAGCGCCTCAGGTAGAACCGCATCAGTCTCTTATTTCTGAGCTCACAGCAGGTAATGACATTGGTGACATTGCTGAGCGCATTGTTAACGATGAAACTGATGACAAATGGTTAAGCCGGGCACGGAAAAACCTGGCGAACGGTTGCCCGTTCACCTCTCATTTGGTTTGGAACCAGTTACAGCAAGGCTCTGACCTGTCGTTAGCTGACTGTTTCCGGTTAGAGTTGACACTGTCGTGTAACTGCGCGGTTCGCGGTGATTTTGCTGAAGGCATTCGAGCTTTGCTGATTGATAAAGATAAAAATCCACAATGGCAGCACCGTTCAGTGGCGGACGTACCCGCAGAAGAGGTTGATGCATTCTTTTTACCTCCGTGGGGTGACAGAACGCATCCGCTGGCCGATCTCGATAAATAAAACGAATGAACAAGAAGGAGTGCCGACATGGCAACCGTAGGATTTATTGGACTGGGTAACATGGGTGGCCCAATGGCCAGCAACCTGGCTAAAGCAGGGCACAAAGTTAAAGCGTTCGACTTGTCAGAAGAGGCGCTAAAAGCCGTTGTCGCAGATGGTGCGCAAGCCGCGAAAACCGCCGAAGAAGCTATTGATGGCGCTGAGTTTGTGGTTTCAATGTTACCGGCAGACCGTCACGTTAAAGGTGTTTATTTAGGTGACAACGGACTTATTAACAAACTGTCTAAAGACCAATTAGTTATCGATTGCAGCACCATTTCTTCAGATACAGCGATGTTTGTGGGTGAAGAACTTGAGAAAGCGGGTATCGCTTTCATTGATGCACCAGTGTCTGGTGGCGTGGGTGGCGCGAAAGCCGGTACCTTAACCTTTATTTGCGGTGGTACTGAAAGCAATGTAGACCGTGCACGCACTGTATTGAACGACATGGGCAAAAATGTGTTCCGTGCAGGCGATGTCGGAGCCGGGCAAATTGCTAAAATTTGTAACAACATGCTGCTTTCTGTATTGATGGTTGGCACGTCAGAAGCTCTGCAATTGGGCAAGGCAAATGGTCTTGACCCGAAAATTTTATCCGAAATAATGCTGGCAAGTTCAGGTCGTAACTGGACGCTGGAAGTGTATAACCCATGCCCAGGGGTTATGGAAAACGTACCTTCCAGTAACGATTATCAAGGTGGCTTTTTGGTTGACCTAATGGCGAAGGATTTAGGCTTAGCCCAGCAAACGGCCCTGGAAAGTGGTGCCGCGACGCCAATGGGCTCGCTGACGCGTAATCTATACCACAGTTGGTCTGAACAAGGCCATGGTCGTCAGGACTTTTCCAGTATCTTTAACTATGTGGCGCCTAAGTCACAGAAGTAACTTAAGAATTGAGGAAACACATGCAAATTAAAGACAGTGTGATTGTAATTACCGGTGGCGCTCAGGGGCTGGGCCTTGCAATGGCAGAAGACTTTGCCAAGCAGGGCGCTCAGTTAGCGCTTATCGACATTAACGGTGACGTGTTAGGTGACGCTCAAGAACAGTGCGAAAAACTAGGCGCAGCCAAGGTTATTGGCTATGAAGTCGATATTACTGACGAAGAGTCAGTAGAAACCGTGTTTGAGCAAATTCAGCAGGAATTTAACGGCATTGATGTATTAGTCAATAATGCCGGCTTACTGCGCGACGGTTTATTGATTAAATACAAAGACGGTGAACTGAAACAAAAAATGCCTTTGCAACAGTTCCAGTCTGTATTAGACGTTAACCTAACCGGTACCTTCCTGTGTGGTCGTGAGGCGGCAGCACAAATGGTGAAAGCCGGTAAAAAGGGCGTCATTATTAATATTTCTAGTGTAGCTCGTGCTGGCAACATGGGTCAGACCAACTATTCCGCAACGAAAGCCGGTGTAGTTGCAATGACAGTAACCTGGGCGCGGGAGCTTGGTCGTTATGGCATTCGCTGTGGAGCTATTGCCCCTGGCTTTATTGAAACGCCAATGACAGCTCAAATGAAACCCGAAGCGGTCGAGCGTGCGTTGTCTATGGTGCCGTTGAAGCGCTGGGGACAGCCCAATGAAATTGCCCACAGCGCACGTTACATTATTGAAAATGACTTTTTCAGCGGTCGAGTCGTCGAAATTGACGGTGGCGTACGACTGTAAGTCGCATTAGATAAAGTAATGTAAATAGCCGAATGAAGGGCGTCTCTGTTATAGTAGTGAGTAACTAAAAAACAGAGACGCTTTTTTGTATCGGCATGCGCAAATTACCTCCCTTAAATGCACTAAAATCTTTTGAAGTGGCCGCACGCCACCTTAGCTTCACCAAAGCAGCCGAAGAGCTGTTTGTTACCCAAGCGGCAGTGAGTCATCAGGTTAAAGCGTTAGAAGACTTCCTCGAACTTAAGCTGTTTATTCGTCGAAACCGTTCGTTATTGCTGACTGAAGAAGGTCAGGAGTACTATTTAGAGCTTCGGGAAATTTTTGAACAGTTGGCGCAAGCGACCGACAAATTGCGATTGGTATCAGAGCGCGGAGCTCTGACTGTATCGGTGCCTCCTAGTTTCGCCATTTTATGGTTTGTACCGCGGCTAAGCAGCTTTCGCGAAGCACACCCAGACATGGATATTCGTATAAAAGCAGTTGATGAAATTAGCGGTTCACTGACTGATGATGTCGACGTAGCCATTTATTACGGTGACGGTCGCTGGCCCGGAGTCAAGTCCTATCAGCTTCATGAAGAATACTTATGGCCAGTGTGTTCGCCTTTATTGTTGAATAAAGCCGACATAACAGAGCCGGCAGATTTATTTAAACAAACACTGTTACATGATGAAACGCGTAATGCCTGGAAAGACTGGTTTCAGTTAGTTGGTTTGCCACAATATAAAGGCGATAACGGCCCGGTGTTCAGTCACTCGAGCCTGGCGCTGCAAGCAGCGGTGCATGGTCAAGGGGTGGCCTTAGCCAATAACGTGTTAGTAAAGCCTGAAATTGACAGTGGTCATTTGGTGAGAATATTTCCCCAAGCGTTGCAGCGGAATAAAGCCTTTTATTTGGTTTGTCGTGACAACCAGGCCGAAATCGGTAAAATCGCGACCTTTCGGCAATGGCTGCTGGACATAGTGCAGCAGGAAGAACGGGAATTTAAAGAGTGATGCGTTATCAGCGGCAACACCCAGAGGGTGCGATGAGAGTTGTATTTTTTCATGGCTCTGGTGGAGGTCCCGACACTGCGTTTATGAATTATTTTGCTGAGCAATGTGTGGCCTTTGGCGCTGAAGTGGTTCGCCCGGACTTTCCGTACTGGGAGAAAGTAAGAGAAACCGGTAAGCCCAGGCCACCCAACAGAATGCCAACCCTTGTTGAGGCAGTCGAGTCTCTACTGCAAGACCTGCAGCAGGACAACAAACCGTTGGTTTTAATGGGGAAGTCGCTGGGCAGCCGAGTGATGTTGCGCGTGGCGGACAAGTTCAATGCTCAAGCGTCTATTGCATTAGGTTTTCCGTTCCACCCTCCGCAAAAACCAGAAAACTCGCGGTTGGATGAGTTAGCAATGAGCCGAGCTCCGGGGCTTATTTTACAGGGAACTCGAGACCCCTTTAGTAAACCGTTAATGAAGAAGAAAGAGCAGGGTGAGTGTGTAACTTTACCTGACAACTGGTCATTGCGTTGGCTGGAAGGGGCTGATCACGGCTTTGAAGCAACTAAAGCAAAATCGGCAGACACGCCCGTTATTTGGCAGCAAGCGGCTACGGCAATTAAGGAGTTTATTTAGTGAGTCAGTTATTTTTAATCGTTGCGGCATTTTTAGGCGCAACGGGTGTTATGTTAGGCGCCTTTGCTGCGCATGGTCTTAAGTCGAAATTGAGTGAGAGTTTGCTGAGTGCTTTTGAGACCGGTGTAACCTATCAGTTTTACCATACACTAGCGCTACTAGCGTTAGCCTTATGGCTTAAACAGACAACGTCTGGATGGTTTGTGGCAAGCGGTTATTTATGGATAGCCGGTGTCATTTTGTTTTCTGGTAGTCTATACGCATTAGCGCTCACCGGTATTAAGTGGTTTGGGCCCATAACACCCTTAGGTGGTTTGCTATTTATCGCAGGCTGGATAAGCTTGCTTATTGGCGCAATAAAGTTAGGAGCAGTGAGTTAATGAGCGGAATTATTTTATTGTGTCGTGCTGGTTTTGAAGGCGACTGTGCCGCTGAAATTCAGGATAAAGCGACCGAGCTTGGTATTTACGGATACTGCCAGACACAGCCGAATCAGGCTTATGTCACTTATAATTGTCAGGCTGAAGAAGCGGAGCATATTGCCAGAAAGCTTTCGTTGAAAGACTTGGTGTTCGCACGCGAAATGTTCGCTTTGCTTAGCCCAATTAAACTGGCTGGCGTTGAAGACCGAGCCAGTGAGGTGATAAAAGCGTTAAAGCCGCATCAGGAAACCTTCGGCTTGGCCGGCGAGCTCCGGGTGGAAACACCTGATACAAACGAAGCTAATCAGTTATCAAAGTTTTGTCGGAAGTTCAGTGTTCCGCTTCGTCAGGCTTTGCGAAAAGAAGAGTTGTTAAGTAATAAACCGTTGGCAAAGCGTCCTTTACTGCATGTACTCTTTGTTAATTCAGCACATGCCCTGACCGGGTATTCATACAGTTATAACCAGACACCTTATGACGGCGGTATTTTACGTCTAAGAATGCCAAAAGACGGGCCTAGCCGTTCGACGTTGAAGCTCGATGAGGCTTTTCAAGTGTTTGTTCCTGAAAGTGAGCAGGAAAAACGCATACATCCCGGTATGAAGGCCGTCGACTTAGGTGCTGCGCCAGGTGGCTGGACGTATCAGTTAGTGCGTCGGGGTATGATGGTACAGGCTGTTGATAACGGCCCTATGGCTGAGGCGTTAATGGAAACCGGGCAGGTTCAGCATATAAAAGAAGATGGCTTTAAGTTTCGCCCAAAACGCAAAAACATTCACTGGTTAGTTTGTGACATGGTTGAAAAGCCAGCCCGAGTCGGTGAGTTAATGACAAGCTGGTTGCTTGAAGGCGACTGTCAGGAAGCTATTTTTAACCTGAAGTTACCCATGCGTCAGCGCTATGCTGCGGTGAAAGAGTATCTGGAGCAAATAAAAGACCAGCTACAGACACAGGGCACGAAGCCATTCGAAATTCAGGCCAAGCACCTGTATCACGATCGTGAAGAAATAACAGTTCACTTGCGCTGGCTACCGAAGCAGTAATTCTAAAGCAATCCTCAAAGCGGTATGGCTTTCAGTTTATGGCTATACCGCTTTATCCATTTTACCTTCCTGTTTGTAATACGTTCTATCTTAAAGAAATTGACGACATTACGTGTTCTGAAAAGTAGTCCTTCGGCTCTATAATGACTTTCTTTATTTTGTTGTTAGTATATCTTTAACGGTATATACTTTTAAGGGTGTTTTGGAGTCATCATGGATTGGATGATACTCGTCACGGATGAATATGAAAAGTGGTTCTTTTCATTAAGTGATGCTGAACAGGTAGATGTTCAGGCAATGGTTGATGTGCTGGAAATTAAAGGACCGAACCTGGGGCGCCCTCAGGCGGATACTCTAAAAGGTACAAAGTATCTTAAAAACTTGAAAGAGTTGCGGATAAGTCATGCTGGAAGTCCATATAGAGTATTTTATGCATTTGACCCTAAGCGACAGGCCGTCTTGTTATGTGGTGGTCGTAAAAATGGCAGTAAAGATAAGGCCTTTTATCGGAAAATGATTCCTCTTGCTGAGCAGTTATTTTTGGACTATTTGAAAATCGGCAATGATTAATTAGAGGTTAGTTATGGTGAAACCACTTAGCGAAATGAAAAAGCGAATCAAGCCGGAAGTGAAAGCGAAAGCACGAGCTAAGGCTGTGGATGTTATCGCTGAAATGACATTAGCGGAAGTTAGGAAAGCGCGTGGATTGAATCAAACGACCGTAGCAAAAGCTTTGGAGCTTGCTCAGTCAAACATATCGAAAATTGAATCTCGTCCCGATGCAATGCTAAGTACTTTGAAACACTACATTGAGGCTCTAGGAGGGACGTTAGAGTTACATGCTAAATTTCCCGACGGGCAGGACGTAGAAATAACTCAATTCAAATAAGAAGCAGGCTTTCACCGGGAAAGCCTGCTGTAAACTGATTACAGACGGTCAATAACCGCTTGTGTAAAGTCTGTTGTGCCGTGCGAACCACCGAGATCGCGGGTGGTGCGATCACCGGACTCAATAACGTCCGCCAGAGCTTTGGTGATTTTTTCAGCTTTGTCGGCCATGCCTAAGTATTCCAGCATTTGAATAGAAGCCAGAATAACAGAGCTTGGGTTAGCCAGATTTTTACCCGCAATGTCTGGTGCAGAGCCGTGAACCGCTTCAAAAATAGCGCAGTCTTTACCAATGTTAGCGCCTGGCGCCATGCCCAAACCACCGACTAAACCTGCGCAAAGGTCAGACAGTATGTCGCCAAACAGGTTGGTAGTGACAATAACGTCGAACTCTTCCGGGTTCATAACCAAGCGCATACACGCCGCATCGACAATCATCTCAGCAGATTCGATATCTGGGTATTCTTCGGCAATTTCGCGAGCTACTTTCAGGAATAAACCAGAAGTGGATTTCAAAATATTGGCTTTATGTACTGCCGTTACTTTTTTACGGCCTTCGCGACGGGCTGTTTCGTAAGCAAAACGCACGATACGCTCAGCACCTTCACGCGTGATTTTGCTCATAGCCTCGGCTTCGTTACCGTCTTCTGAGACTTTCTGACCAAGACCTGAGTACATGCCTTCGGTGTTCTCGCGGATAGTAATGATATCAATATTTTCGTAGCGTGCCTGAGTGCCTTTGAACGACAATACGGGACGCATATTTGCGTATAGCCCGAAGTGCTTGCGAAGGCTGACATTAATCGAGGTAAAGCCTTCGCCAACGGGGGTCGTTAATGGACCTTTTAAAGTAACACCGTTACGAGCGATAGCATCAAGTGTATTCTGTGGCAGAAGCTCGCCAGTTTTTTCTAAAGCGGTTAAACCGGCTTCTACATATTCGTATTCAAAGTCGCAACCTGCTTTGTCGAGAATGGCTGTTGCCGACTTAACAATATCGGGACCAATACCATCGCCTGGAATAACTGTGATTGTCTTGCTCATTTAAAGAGTTCCTTCAAACCGTGTTACAACTAAATACAGGCAGTAATTCTACCACCCCTACAGTTTATGTGACTAGAAAAGCATTATTCACCAAGTGAATAGGTGCTATAAGGGAGAGTGACAATGACTCTCAAACGCTGCTATCTGCTGCACTTTTTGAGCACTCGTTGGTGTTGCGCCTAATGCTTCATAGCAAGAGTCTAGCAGCTTCTGAGCCGAATCGCTTAATTCTGCTTGTGGGTGATACACCTTAACCGCCAGAAAATGGGCAACGTAGAATAGGGCGGTTAACTTTTTGTCAGTTGTTTGTTCTGGATCAAGTAGTAAGTTTGTCTTCTCGGGCAGTTGCCAGCGAGCAACCAACTGACGACTGCGTCTAAAGTCAGCCGGATCTAACGCTGAGCCGACCCAGCTACTGCAATAAAAGTGCTCGATAACCGATACTTTTGGCCATTTAGATGACTTTAATAAATCCGGATGGCGGAACAGGTCGGCACCTGACAATAATGCTAATAGCGGAGCGGGCGTGGGAAGTTTAATACCGCTACTTTGGCTGAGCTTTTCCAGTAAGGTACACAGCAGGTTAATGCGTTGCATGAGCGCTTTATGCAACGGTATGCTATTTAGCGAAAATTGGTGCTGCAAAAAAGCCGTCGCAAGAATGACGGAAGCGCGCTTGGCGCCCAACCATAGATAGGCCTGCTTAATATCCATTTTAGCGGCTTCATCATTGTTGATCCGTTCATTTTCTATGACGGACTGATGCACCGACTCGCTTAAATAGGGCACTTTTCTAATTTGCTGTATCACCGCATTGAGTGAACCAGACGCATTAGCGTATCGATTAATGGCTGTAAGCAATGCTTTCGGTGTTTGCAAAGTAGAGGGTCTGGCCTCAAGTAAAAAGTCCCGATGTTTCACCAATGACTCGAGAATGTCTGAGGCTGTTGGTTCGTTAGTTGGCTGCCACTGCTCTAGCTGCTCTGCACTCACATAAAATGGCGTATGCAGCTTATGAGGAAATGCCAATAAAAACTGACCTTTCTGATAATCCATCAGTAGTGCGGAACGCGACTTTTTAGTGTGCTTAAAGCGTTGGCCCGTGAAATAACGACAAAAGCCGGCGCTTTGCTTCATTAATGGCCAGAACTTGTATCGGAAAACACTGTTTAGTTGAGGTGCGAACTCAACTTCCGGAGGCACACGCTGTTGCTGAACCCGCGATATGAGCGCCACCCAATGCCGATAAAACGCAATATCATGAGAGTTAAAACTCAAGGGCTTCAATGCTTCTAACCAAAGCGCCTGGCGCAGTTGCTTAGAGCGCCAGTAATCCACACTCTCATTAATACAGGCACTCAGACAAGCGGCTGCTAACACCCGCCGGTAATGGGTGTGCAAAGCCAGAGTTTTTCCTAACTTTAATGCGTTAACAGCCTGAGCAAGGAACTCAACGAGCTTATCGTTATTTTCGAAACGGGCCTGAGCGTAGCAGGGAAGTAATTCAGGCCAGCGATACTCTTGAAACTCTTCATCAAGCGACTTCACAAATTGATACAGCTGGCGAATGTCATGCTTGTCCATTAGCCCGTAAGCTTTAGCACAACAGTTAGCGAGCTTGTTCATTGTCGCCTCTGAGTGTTCTGGTAGTCTTGGTAAGAGTCATTACCCCAGGCAATAAGTTCATTATCTTTGAACACCAAAGGGGTGCATTCGTCTTTGGTTGTAATGCCGTCAGAAGTAACATGATGGGTACGGTAAAACAGGACTTGCATGTCGCCTTGCTCAGACGATTTAGCTTCGTTGATATCGGGAGAGCCCAATATTCGAATAACACTGTCTTTCGACATGCCTAAGTCGAGTTGACCAATTTGACGTGCATTATAGGTTTCACGTTCCTGCCATTTAAGATCGGCCGGATCAGCCTGATACAACATCAGGACTAATCCGACAATTGCCAAGTAGCTAACAGCGCCTATGGCTAAAATGACAAAAACCTTGTTCTTCATAACCCGCTTAATCAGTAACGACTTTATAGCAAGGATAGTACACCGAACCCGGTAACTTCATACGGCCTTGTTCGACGAACGCTTGCAATAATACGTCCAGTCGCTTCATTAACTGGGTTTCACCGTGAATGGTGAATACGCCTTTTTCACGAATGCGGCGAATACCGTCGTCTTTCACATTACCGGCAACAATAGATGAGAAGGCGCGACGCAAGTCAGCGGCTAACTCTTCTTTTGGCTGGTCAGGGTGCAAGTTCAACGCGGCCACATTGTCGTGTGTTGGTACAAATGGACGCTGGAAATTGTCGTCAATAAACAGTGTCCAGTTGAAGTAATAGGCATCGCCCGAGTCGCGGCGATACTGCTTCACCGAAGCCATACCGGCACTCATATGCTGAGCGACACTGGCCGGGTCTGCAATAATAATTCGGTACAGTTGACGAGCTTCTTCACCCAATGTCTCGATAATGAATTCATCTAAGGCTTCGAAATAGTCACGTGAACTTTCAGGCCCGGTTAAAATGACCGGTAAGCTTTGCTGCTGGTTTTTCGGGTGCATTAAAATGCCCAGTAAATAAAGCAGCTCTTCGGCAGTGCCTGCGCCACCGGGGAATATAACAATGCCGTGTGCACAACGAATAAAGGCTTCCAGACGCTTTTCAATGTCCGGTAAAATGACGAGTTCGTTGACAATAGGGTTAGGTGGCTCAGCGGCAATGATGCCTGGCTCTGTTAACCCTAAATACCGACCGCCACTGATGCGCTGCTTAGCGTGACCAATAGTCGCGCCTTTCATAGGACCTTTCATAGCGCCGGGGCCGCAACCTGTACAGATATTCAAACCACGAAGGCCCAGCTGATAACCTACTTCCTTAGTATACTTGTACTCTTCTTCACTAATTGAGTGACCACCCCAGCATACCACCATGTCAGGCTCTTGCATGGCCTGAACGGTACGAGCGTTGCGCAGAATATCGAAAACGACATGGGTTAGGGTGGCGCTATCTGCGTCTTTAAGCTCTTCTTCTGAATAACGCTCGCCGGTAAATAGAATGTCCCTAAGCACAGACTCCAGTAACTCGCGAATACCAACAATAAGCTCACCGTCGACAAACGCCTCTTCCGGCGGCTCAATAAGTTCGATTTTTATGCCGCGCTCTTTGCGAATGATATTAACGGAGAAATCTTGGTACTTGTCGTAAATTTCTGCGCTGCTGTCGGTTTTACTACCGGCATTCAGTACGGCAAGGCAGCAGTTTCTGAAAAGCTTATAGAGTTGGCTGTTTGAAGATTTTTTTAGTCGTTCTATTTCTAGTTGTGACAACAGAGACATTGTGCCTCTGGGAGAAATACTTGCTCTCATTATTATTTAATACTCCTTTACAAAGGGTGACCCTTGTCACCTTATATGGCACCTCATCATTAGTATCCGTCCGGTGCCAGAATAACGTTGTTTCGTCCGTTTTCTTTTGCTTGATACAGTGCTTTGTCAGCACGTTCAAAAACAGACACTGTGGTGTCGTTGTTATTTTTAAAAGACGCCACGCCTGCCGATACAGTAATGCGAATATCGTCAGTTTTAAACTTAAATGGGATATTAGCGACTTTTTCTCGGGCTAATTCCATCTTCTCTTTCACTTGATTCTCATCAAGACAAAAGATAATAGCAAATTCTTCACCGCCATAGCGACACACAAAACCATCATTTTTTAGTGTTTTGTTTAAGGTGCCGGCAATGACCTGTAGAGTTTTATCACCCGCAATATGTCCGAAGTTGTCATTGACGTCTTTAAAAAAGTCGACATCAGCAATGGCGATGGTGAGGGCGGTTTGCCCTTTTTGCCAACGTGCAAACTCCATATTCAGTCGTTCTTCAAACGCAGAGCGGTTAGGCAACTTTGTTAACGCATCCTGTAAACTGCGGAATTTTTGTTGTGCCAGCTCCCGCTTGTAACGCTCAACTTCCGCTTCTGTCTGGCGTAATTTATCTTCAAGCTCACTAGTATTTTTAGTGAAATTTTCACGCTCATGGTTTTGCAGCAAAATATGCTGCTCCAACGTAGCACCTAGTTGCTTTAACTTGCTGCCAACCGTTTCCTTCAGCTCGAAAACTTCTGAAGCACCATGAACACAGTCAGAAATATCAGATACGCCCAACTTTAGCTTTTCATTAAGGACGTCGCGCTGTTCTGCAAAATAGCCCGACGCGCCTACCGTATTGCCCAGTATGTTATTGACTGATTCGAGTGACGCATTGAGTTGCTGTAAAAAGCTCTGAGCCGACTTACGTTCTTCATTCACGCTGTTGAAAATAAGTCGCATAACTTTGAGGCTGATGGTCATCAGGGTGTCGAGGCTTTGAGGTTTTTGCAGCGCAGTTTTAACTTGTTGTAATGCTTCTGCGGAGTTACCGCTAAATTCAACTTCGCTTAACAGATCAAATAATTGAGCTTGATAGGTCTCAGTAGCAACGGCATCTGCTTTGGGTTCGTTTTTAGTGACAGCGCATTGGTGTGATAAATTCAATAAGCGATTAACCAGCGGCAAATAGTGGGTAAGCGCCATGGTCGGTTTTTCAAACGCTTTTTCAATGCTGGCCAGTTCTTTTTCAGCTTGCTTTGTTGAGGGTTCGAGTTTCGCCAAAGCGTTTGAGATAGTGTCAGTGGTTTGCTTAGTTTGCTGCTGAAATTTAATGGTGTAATTAGCAATGGCGTCACTGAGTTTTTCAATCAGCGGGTCAAGTATTGCCGCCGATGCATTTTGCTGAATTTGGCTACGAAGTTGGTGAATAATGGAGTCTAAATCGTTGTCAACACCATTAAGTGCCAGACACAACTGATTAACAAACTCAGAGTAACGTTCTGAGTCCCGACGATAATCGTCCTCAATCTGCTTTCTGGACTGAATGCTTTGCTGCAACTTCTTGCTTAGATGCTGCACCTGCTCTTGCGGTGTTTCAGGTATTGACACTACTCACCTTCTTACTTTCTTACTGACAACTCATACTAATACGAGTCTTAGGGTGACAAAGTTTATCGGTTTCTGCATTAAATACTATTCACAGATTGTGGTAGTCTTTGCATTTATTTCCTAACAAAAAAGTCGAAAATAGCGGGGACGTACTGTGCGTAAAAGCGTATTAGCATTATCGATTCTATTAACATCTTCAGCGGCCTGGGCAGATACTGAGTATAAAATTGATCTGACTCAACCGGAGCACCAGCGAGGGGACGTTAGTATCACCTTTCCTGAAACTAATGAGCAGTTTCTGGACATTAAAATGCCTGCCTGGCGCACGGGGTATTACCGTATTTTAAATTTGGCCAATGGGGTTAGGGACTTTACCGCGAAAACTAACGGACAGAACCTGCGCTGGGAAAAAGTGGATAAAAGTACCTGGCGTATCCACTTACCGAAAAACGCGGGTGAAGTGACGGTTAATTATGAAATCTATGCTGATCAGCTGGGCCGCAGAAGCCGTCATATTGACGACAGCCACGCCTACTTAGATGCATCAGCGGTATTTATGTACGCTGATAAATGGCGTAACGACCCGGTCAAAGTTTCCTTAGACGTACCTTCTGAGTGGCGCAGCTATTCCGGTATGGATCGCGAGGGAGATCACAGATTTGTCGCCGATAACTGGGATGTATTGGTCGACTCGCCAATAGAAACGGGTATTAATAAGCACTTTGCCTTTGAGCAGGGCGGGCGTGACTACGAAGTGGTGTTTTGGGGCGAAGGCAACTACGACGCTGAACAGACAGTTGCAGACCTGGAAAAATTAGTAGCTACCGGTGACTCTATTTGGAGTAGTTACCCTTTTGAGCGCTACGTTTTTATGATTCACGCAACCTCCGGGGCTGGTGGTGCAACGGAACACAAAAACTCCACGGTTATTCAACGCCCACGTTATAGCTTTGCCAGTCGAGATGATTATTTGTCGTTTATGTCGACAGCCTCTCACGAATTTGTACATACCTGGAACGTGAAGGCTTATCGACCAGACGGTCTGGTGCCTTACGACTACCAAAAAGAGAACTATACAGATTTATTCTGGATAGCCGAAGGCTCAACAAGCTACTTCCAAAACCACTTACTGCTACATGCGGGAGTTATGGAACCTGACGAATACTTCGAGCGCTTGGCTAGTGGTATTGACCGTTATAAAGCTAAGCCTGGCCGCGAGGTTATGTCAGTGGCAGAGGCTTCTTTTGAAGCCTGGATTGATCAGTATGGCGACCGTGCTCACAACGACTCAGTAAGTATTTATTCGGAAGGTGCGTTAGTCTCCTGGATGCTCGATAATGCGTTACTTGAGGCAACGGACGGTGAAGTTAGTTATCGCGATGTACACAACGAACTTTACAAGCGCTTTGATGCCGACGAAAAGGGCTTTAAGGCCAGCGATGTGCTCGCAATTCTTAATGACTTAACTGGTGACTCGTGGCAGCAATGGTGGCAGAACAATGTTGAAGCACCAGCAGCCGATATTCCATTTGAGAAAATGCTGAACGATGCGGGCTTAGAGCTGGTCTACGAAGAAAATGATGAGCCAGAAAACTGGACAGGTTGGCGTGCATCGAAAGTAGACGGTGGCATGGAGTTGACTCAAGTCAGCCGCGGTAGCCCGGCATGGGAAGCCGGTTTTAGACCGGATGATGTCATTGTTGCGTACGACGGTCATACGGTTATGCAGGGTCGTTTTGAGGAAGCGCTTCAGGAGTATGAAGCGGGTGATGAAGTTAAGGTCACGTTCTTCCGTCGTAATCAATTGCATGAAAAAACGCTGAAGCTCGAGCAGGCACCGGCAACCGATGCCTCGATTGAGCCAGTAGACGCGCCTACTGCACAACAGAAAGCGCGTTTCTTACAATGGCTGCAAATTCCGCATCCAAACGCGTAATTTGCTGAAATTTTACTGACGGGCCATGCGTTGCATTTGCGGCGCTGGCTCGAAGTTGGAGCGAAATGGGTTGATGTCCAGCCCGCCTCGTCGTGTGTAGCGTGCGTAAACACTCAGCTTCTTAACACCAAGAGCGAGTATGTCCTGAAAAATTCGCTCGACACATTGTTCATGAAACTCATTGTGGCCGCGAAAAGACACCAAATAAGCTAACAAGGCAGCTCTGTCGATTTTAGACCCTTGATAATGAATGAAGACTGAACCCCAATCAGGCTGGTTGGTGATTAAGCAGTTTGATTTTAGTAGGTGGCTATGCAGCTTTTCTTCGACCTCTTTAGCATTGTCTTCAAGCTTCAACAGCTCCGGGCGATAATCATAATGTTCAATATCGATATCCTGCGAGTCTATACATTCGCCCTGAAAGTCAGCAATAGCTTCATGAGCCACACGACTTAATGGGGTCAGCTGGACAGACACGGAGTCGCCCGCACAGGCCGATAAATCTTTTTTCATAATGCTTTGAACGTCGTCCCAAGTGTCGAAACGGCTGTCATTAAAGCTGTTAAGGTATAACTTGAAAGACTTTGATTCGACCAGGTTAGGGCTGGCAGCAGGCACTTCAAAATAGCCGATAGCTACTTGCGGTAAGCCTTTGCCATTTAGCCATGAAAGTTCATAACCGGTCCATTGGTCAACCCCGCTAAAGGGTAGTTCACCTGAAATGCCTATTGGCTCCCGGTTCAATGAGCGCGGAACAGCCTGCAACTGATTTGAGTCGTATTGGCTTGGGTATTCGGTTTGCTGGCCAAGGCTTAAATGGCCGAGTGCATCCTTTTTTGGCATTTGTGTCACTCCGTACGTACAATGACGCCATTGTAAAATGTCTGAGTGAGCAGTACCAGATGCAGAATTTAGAAAGTGTGTTAGATAACCTCATTGCAAGTTATGTCGAGAAATTGCCGGTTCGTTATACCGAGTATGTTTCGGAGTGGGATAGTCCTATTTATGGCACTGTAATAGATGATGACACGGTAGAGTGGAGTCCCGTTAAGCAGGCGTCGCCGTTGTCTTTTGAGGACTTAGAAAAGGCTCTTGAAACAACTTTCCATGACAGTATAAAAACCGTCTTTGGACGTTGGTTTGCCGGTGATTTAGCGCTGGAATACGACGGGCATCCGGTGACTTTATTACAAGTGCAAAGCCCTGAGGACGGTGAGCGACTATTGGCAAATCTGACCGGTCATATCCTTATGAAGCGTCGTTTAAAACAACCTGAAACGGTGTTTATTGGTTTAGGTGTTGAGAATGATGACTTGTTGGTGTCTATCGATAATTCGACCGGGCAAGTTGGTTTAGAGTGGGTTGGCAAAGAGCAACATGAGTGCCTTGCTGACTCTCTGGAAGACTGGCTGATAAAGTGCCAACCAAAGGACCCTTCTTCTGCAATTGAGTGACTCGACAGTCTGTTAAAAAAAGGTTAGCTTGATGTTTATCAAGAATAACAAAGAGGTTGTCCGGGATGCAGGGGCTAACAGAGGCTACAGAGCAGGAAATACAACACGCAAGTGAACAAAGCAGTGGCGAGGTGCAGGGGGAGTTGACCTATCTGGTTGCTGAAGACCTGAAGGTTGCAGCCTCGTTACTTTTTCAGACTTACTATGACGACGAGCTGTTGCAAAAGATTTTTCGCGCCGACAAATCGGACTATGATAAACGGTTAAGAGCCGCTATTCGGGAAGATCTCACCTCATTTTGGGAAAGCGGGCAGTCAATTATCGGCATTAGAGATGGTGGTACCTTACTGGGCGTAGCCTGCCTGACCCGACCGGGAAAAAGCTTTGGCCCCGGGCGCTTTTGGCATTGGCGCATAAGCATGTTGTTGACGGCGGGCTTTTTAAGTACTAAACAAGTCATGGAAAAAGAGCGCCGTATTCAGGAAGCGATGCCCGATGTTCCGTACCATATGCTGGCGTTTATTGCGGTGGCGCCACAGTATCAACAGCAGGGCATTGGTCATTTATTGGTGGAGGCTGCTAAGTCAGCTTTTCAGGAAGACCCGGAGTCTCAGGGAATTGCAGTCTTTGTGACTCGTGCAGACTATCAGGCCTTTTTCAAAAAGCGTGGGTATCGTCTGCAAGCGCAAATCGAATTTGAAGCACTGTCCGGTGAGTTGCTGTTTTATCCAAAGGAGGAGGCTGAATAATGAGCTACTCCAGTTTTAAAGAGTTTTACCCTTACTACTTACAGGAGCATTCCGACACGCGTTGCCGAGCCTTACATTATATGGCCAGCACTCTGGTACTCATTGTACTTGCCTATGCGCTCTTTACTCAAAGCTACTGGTGGTTGTTGGCTGTGCCGGTTATTGGTTATGGCTTTGCCTGGCTGGGCCACTTTATTTTTGAGAAAAACAAACCGGCGACCTTCAAATACCCACTGTACAGCCTGATGGGCGACTGGGTTATGTACAAAGACGCTTGGGTTAACTTACTGACCGGGCACTCTAAAGGGCGGTAACTCCACACCAATTAACCGCTGATTGTGTAGTGTTAAATCGCCCTCGTAGCGGGTTTCACCGTCACTGGAAAAGCCCAGTTTAAAGGTACTGCGCCAACCTGGTTGACTGCCTTTAAACGACCAGTGCGTTTTATCTCGCCGAATGTCTAAGAACTGCAAACCTTGTTGCTTACAATAATAAACGGCGTGTTTTTGAGCGCTTTCCGATTGTTGTCGGTGTTGCCAAAACACCCAAACCGCAAGCAGTAAAACCAGAAAGACTATGACATCGAGTAAATTCATGCGGTTACTTCACCTGCGACTTTAAACGGTTCAGTGCCTGTTGTACCGGCTCTGAAAGTTGCTGTTGCGCAATGAGAGACAGTAACTGTGGACGCACAGTTGGCAGTGCGATGATGTCCTGGAAAAGCGCATCGAATAAGGTGACGTCCAGTTTAGCAATAGCGTTGAGGTAGCTATTTAGGATTGTAGGCTCTGCCAAAACACGCCATAAACGAGCCGCAATAACGACCAGTTGGTCCGCATTGGCGGTCTCAATCAGTGACGCAACTTGTTTTTGCACTCTTGGCTCATCTGACGCGCTTGCCAATGCTCTCAACGCGTCTGTTGTGAGCTCTGAATCTTCTGTGTTTATCAGCTCCAGTAACGCGTTGCGTAAGTGCGCCGGTATAGACTGATGCTCGAGCGCTGCGGCCAGAGGCGAACGCACACCGTTGGGGTAGCTCGCAAAGTGTTCAGCAATGGCCGTGCTAATATCGTTACGCTGCATTAAACGTGCAGCCACATCATGAAGCCCTTGTAAGCCGATATTTTGCCAATTCTGACTGCCATTTGGTTTTAGCAAATAAGCTTCAGCCGCTTCAAAGTGGATAGACGGTGATAAGTTATGTTGGCATTGAACATGAGCGTGCAAAGCTGCTCGCTGTGTTTCTGACGGTGTTAGCAAATAGGGGTTCTGCTGCAACTGCTCTTGCTGTTCCTCAGTGAGCTCGCCGGTAATCTCGTGCCCCAGCGCGTTAATCACATACTCGAGGTATTGATTTCGTGCTGCCAGGTTAAGTAGACCACGCTCATCTAATGGAAACTGAAGAAACCATAAATAGGGTGGTTGTTTAGCGCTTTTGTGTTGGAACAGAACGGCAATTTGAGCCTGACGGGCAATTGGATAAGGATATGGCTGTTGCTGATGCTCAACAGCGTCGAAATGCTCCTGTGTAAGCTCGGTTAAGCAACGGCCAATGTCAAAAACCTGATACTCGGTTTGGCCTGCTTTTAGAAAATCACCCAGGGTTGTAATGCTCTGCTCTGACACAAAAACTCCATTTCACTTGAATTTTGGAACGTATTAAACCACTATTGCGCCATTATAACGATTAATAACCTCATGTGGTAACGGAGTCTGATATGGAGCAGTATCAGAAAGCGGCTCGATTATTAGATAGGATTGAACGCGAGCTCAATAGTTTAGGTCTTTGGCAGTCTCACCAACCGCCGGTTCAGGCACTCGAAAGTCAGCAACCTTTTGCGGTTGATACCCTGGAATTTCATCAGTGGCTGCAATTTATCATGATACCTAAAATGTGGTCACTCATTGACGGGCAGCGGCCGCTCCCAGAAGGCACTTCTATAAGCCCCATGGCGGCTCACACCTACCGTAATGAACTCGAACAATATGAGCAACTCATAGGGCTTATTCGCGAGTTCGATGTTCTGCTAAGTGGCACTGACCCTTTGCAGGATGACCTTTAATGCGACCACCTCTGGATATTGTTTATCAGGACGATGATTTAGCCGTTATTAACAAGCCCAGTGGCTTATTGGTTCACCGTAGCCGCATTGCTAGTGAGGCCCGGGAATTTGCCATGCAAATGCTGCGCGACCAAATTGGCCAGCATGTTTACCCTGTACACCGCCTCGACAGGCCTACCTCCGGACTTTTAATCTTTGCTCTCAGCAGCGAAATTGCGACCAAAATGTCGGAAAGCTTTGCCACTAGCCAGGTAGAAAAACAATATCATGCGGTTGTCCGTGGCTATTTACCTGAGGAAGGAACTGTCGATTATCCGCTAAAAGAAGAGCTTGATAAAATTGCTGACGCAAAGGCGGATAAAGACAAAGAGGCACAGGAGGCTGTGACGCATTTTCGCTGCCTGGAAAAAGTGGAATTACCCTTTAAAGTCAGCAAAAAGCACGATACAACGCGTTATTCGTTAGTTGAGTTAACGCCTGAAACAGGGCGCAAGCATCAGCTCCGTAGGCACATGGCGCACCTTCGTCATCCTATTATTGGTGACACGAACCATGGTGACGGTCGCCATAACCGGTTCTTTCGGGAACATTTTGACAGCCATAGGTTGCTGTTAGCGGCAACGGGAGTGGAATTTAAACACCCGGTAAGTGGCGAAACCATTTCATTAACAGTGCCACTTCCGGATGAGTTTCTTAAGGCCTTTCAGGCAGATTAAGCCTATTGTTGTTTATTCAGCGCCTCGAAGTAGGGCGTTGATACCCACTTTGGCGCGCGTTTTCGCATCAACACGCTTAACGATAATAGCGGCATAAAGACTATGAGTCCCATCTGCTGCAGGCAGTGAGCCCGGTACAACAACGGCACCGGCTGGAACACGGCCGTACAGAATACGGTCATTCTCCCTGTCATAAATGCGGGTGCTTTGGCCAATGTAAACTCCCATTGAAATAACCGCACCTTCTTCCACGATAACGCCTTCAACGATCTCAGAGCGCGCACCAATAAAGCAGTTGTCTTCAATAATGGTTGGGTTTGCCTGTAATGGCTCTAATACACCACCAATGCCGACGCCACCCGACAAATGCACGTTTTTACCGATTTGCGCACAAGAGCCGACGGTAGCCCAGGTATCAACCATGCTGCCTTCACCAACGTAGGCACCGATGTTGACATAAGATGGCATGACAACAACGTTGCGACCGATATAAGCGCCTTTGCGCACCATAGCGGGCGGCACGACACGCATACCCTCAGCACGGAAGCGGGCACTGTCGTAGTCAGCAAACTTCGCAGGCACCTTGTCCCAGAAGCGAGTTTCGCCGCCTTCAATTAAATCGTTGTCGTTCAAGCGAAAAGACAACAGAACCGCCTTTTTAAGCCATTGGTGTACGACCCATTCGCCTGACACTTTTTCGGCAACGCGCAGTTCACCGCGATCGATTTCGTCAATGACGTAGCGTACAGCTTCACGCAGCTCATCGTCGTCAGTGTTGGCGTTGATTTGGTCGCGGTTGTCGAAAGCATCAGTAATTAATTGTTTAATGTGTTCCATGGTTCTAATTTAAAACTCCAAGTCTTCGATAATCTGTTGTTTAAGCGCTTGTTTTTGTTGCTCATCCAGCGACGTGTTGTCTTCCGAGGTTACAATGAACAAATCTTCTGCCTGCTCACCAATGGTGGTGATTTTTGCGGCCAACAAGGTGACGTTTTGCTGTTGTAAAATAGCCGCCAGTTTAGCAATAAGTCCCGGCCTGTCTAGTGTTATCAGCTCAAAAGTCGTTCGTCCCTGATGCTTGCTTGGTATAAAAGACACTTCGGTTTTTACCGAGAAATTTTTCATACGGCGGGACAACGGGCGATTGGTTTTAGGGACAGGAACGCGTTTATGCAGTACGTCCAGTAACTGCTGCTTCACTTCTTCAATGCGTTGCGGCTCTGTTAACGGTTTGCCGTCTCGCTGCAAAACAATGAAGGTATCCATGACAAAGCCGTCGCGTGTTGCCAGTATTTGTGCATCCAGAATGCTGAGTTGCTGACTGTCCAGAACGCCGGCAACAGATGCAAATAAATGGCTTTCCTCATGATGATAGATAAACAACTCGGTGGTGCCATAGTTGTTTTCATCGCCAATCAGAATAAGCGGCAGCTGGTCGGTCGGCAAATTCAGAATGTGCTGCGAATGCCAGCTAATTTGCTCAGCGGTATGGCGAAAGAAGTAATCTGCTGTAAAGCGTCCCCAAAGCGCGTTAATGTCGCTTTTATCAAAGCCGGCGCTTAATAAAAGCGCCATAGCATTAGCTTTGTTTTCTTTTATTTTCTCCCGCACATCCAGTGTGGGTTGGCTGCTGTCTTGTTGCAGCAAATAAGCGGTCGCATTGTAGAGTTCTTCTAGCAGCGTCGCTTTCCAGTTGTTCCAAAGCGATTGATTGGTGGCTCGAATATCAGCAACCGTCAGGCAATAGAGAAAGTCTAACCGTTCTACCGTTTGTACCTGATTAGCGAATTCCTGAATCACTTCCGGGTCGTGAATGTCTCGCTTTTGTGCGGTGACTGACATGGTCAAGTGGTGTCGAACCAACCAGGCGACCAGCTCTGCATCGTCTTCGGAATATCCGTGCTGATGACAGAAGTTGCGAGCATCCATTTCACCCAGCTCTGAATGGTCGCCACCGCGGCCTTTGGCAATATCGTGAAAGATACCGGCTAAATATAGGCAGTACTTACGTTCCATTTGCTGCACAATTTTTTCGCACAGCGGAAATTGTTCGGCGTATTTCTCGTCGCTATAGCGATACAAGTTTCTGACTAAGCGGAAGGTGTGCTCGTCTACTGTGTATGCATGGAAAAGATCGAACTGCATTTGCCCGACAATTTGCTGCCACTGTGGCAAGTAGCTGGCCAATACACTGTGATGATGCATTAACGAAAATGCCAAACCGCATCCACGCTTATGCTGAATAAGCTGGTTAAACTTATTTCGACAGTCTGGGTTGTGACTGAGTGGCTCGGTCAATTGCGCACGGGCGTTACGAATCAGCCTGATAGTATTCGAGTGAATGCCGGTTATTTGCGGGTACTCGGCAATACAAACAAAGGCTCGAATTAAGTTAACCGGGTTGTCAAAAACCTCGTCATGACGTGCCGTTAAAAGTGTATTCGAGATAGCAAAGTCGCGGTCAATGAGCTCAGCATCCTGAAGGTCTTGCGTGCCCAAAATTGCCTGATGAAAGAACTGCAATAACATTTGGTTGAGTTCACTGACTCGAAGAACCACTTTGAAGTAATCCTTCATCATTGTTTCGACGGACGACTTACCTTCGTTTCCATAACCTAACCGGACCGCCACTCCAGGTTGGAAGTCGAATAGTAGGCGATCTTCACGTTTTCCAGCTTCGATATGCAGTGCAAAGCGTATCCGCCAAAGCCAGTTCATACAGTCTCTTAACTCAACAAACTCGTCAGCGGTCATGTAACCATATTCAACCAGGTTTTCATCGGAATGAGTCTGAAAGTGACGCTTCGCAATCCAGCCTATGGTCTGAATATCACGTAGCCCACCCGGGCTCGACTTAATATTGGGTTCGAGGTTATAAGACGTACTGTGGTATTGCTGATGCCGCTGCCGCTGCTCATCCAGCTTTGCCTGATAAAAATCGCGGCTGCTCCAGGGAAAGTCATTAATTAGGTGTTGATGAAACTCGTTGAATAGTTCCTCTGAGCCAGTGAGAAATCGGCTTTCAATGAGGTTGGTTGCAACGGTAATATCATCATCGGCCTGCTGAAAACACTCATCTATGGAGCGAACAGAATGACCAATATCCAGGTGCAAATCCCATAAAAAGGTAATGAGTCGACTGAGCTTGTCTTCAACCACGCGAAGGCTATCGCTCTTTTCATCAACCAGTATCAGTAGATCGATATCAGAGCCAGGGTGCAGAGTTTCCCGACCATAGCCGCCTACCGCAATTAACGTGGCGGATTCCTCATTCAGTTCAAATTGCGACCACAATTGTTCGAGTAACTGATCAAAAAAGTTGGCTCGGTGATGAACCAGTTCGTCAATATCAGCGGTAACAAAACGGGTGGCTGACCAGTTTTGGTAACTGGTCAGTAACTCTTTATAGTCTTTTGTTTCAGGTGGGCTGTTCCGGCTGGGCCAATGGCCGTGAAAGTCTTTATCATTGTCAGCATTGGCCATAAGCGTACACCTTTAGTCGTTGTGTTCAATGACGCGTTGTAAGTCAGTCTCATCGTTACGTAACGTAAGCACTTCAACGCCGTTGTCAGTCACCAGTAACGTATGTTCCCACTGCGCACTTAAGCTGCGGTCTTTCGTTAGCACTGTCCAGCCGTCTTTCATGAGTTTCGTTTGGCGTTTTCCGGCGTTGACCATAGGCTCTATAGTAAAGCACATGCCGGGTTTTAACTCCTCACCAGTACCCGCTTTGCCGTAATGCAGAACTTGAGGATCTTCGTGGAAAACTGCACCAATGCCGTGCCCGCAATATTCACGAACGATTGAATAGCCGTGTCCTTCCGCATGTTTCTGAATGACTTCAGCAAAGTCTCCAAGACGAATACCCGGCTTAACCATTTCAATGGCTTTATACAGAGACTCCTGGGTTACTCGGATAAGGCGCTCAGCTAAAATGGAAGGTTTACCAACGACGAACATTTTTGATGTATCACCGTGATAGCCATCGAGTTTCACTGTGACATCGATATTCATGATATCGCCGTCTTTAAGCTTCTTCGGTCCCGGAATACCATGGCAGACACAATGGTTAACTGATGTACAAATAGACTTGGGGAAACCATGATAATTAAGCGGTGCAGGGTAGGCACCGTGGTCGGTAATGTATTTGTGGCAAATATCATCAAGCTCTTCAGTGGTTACGCCAGGCTTTACATGCTCACCTATCATTTCCAGTACACTGGCGGCGAGCTTGCCCGCTGCGCGCATCTTTTCAATTTCTTCCGGAGTCTTAATAGATATGCTCATTTTGTTATTCGTCCATACCGCTCATAAAAAACGACAGTTTAACAGCCGCAGCAAAACTTCGCTATGTTCACTCACTAAGGGCTTATAAAAACACGATTTAAGTGGTTTTTAGTTGTTGTTGCAGCGGCTTTATGGTATAAAACGCACGCTTTTTCGGTTGGCCGGATATTCTCTTAATAAATGGTCGCCGCAAATAGCAACTCAATAAACAATTGTATAATCCACACATACACCGGCACATAAGGCGGGGTGCTTAGCTAGACTAAGTCGGCTTATGGGGTGTATGGAGGCTTAACCCCTTACAAAAGGAAAATATTATGGCTAACGTGTCAATGCGTGACATGCTGAAAGCAGGTGTCCACTTCGGTCACCAAACTCGTTTCTGGAACCCGAAAATGAAACCTTACATTTTCGGCGCTCGTAACAAGATTCATATCATTAACCTCGAAAAGACTGTGCCAATGTTCAACGATGCGTTGAGCTACATGCAGCACGTTGCTTCAAACAAAGGTAAAATCCTGTTTGTTGGTACTAAGCGCGCAGCGTCTGAAGCGGTTAAAGAAGCAGCTAACAACTGTGGTCAGTACTACGTTAACCACCGTTGGTTAGGCGGTATGCTGACTAACTGGAAAACAGTACGTCAGTCTATCAAGCGTTTGAAAGACCTTGAAACAATGAGCCAAGACGGCACTTTCGACAAGCTGACTAAGAAAGAAGCGTTGGTTAACACCCGCGAAATGGAAAAGCTTGAGAAAGGTTTAGGCGGTATCAAGAACATGGGCGGTTTGCCTGACGTTCTTTTCGTTATCGATGCTGACCACGAGCACATTGCAATTAAAGAAGCGAATAACCTGGGGATTCCTGTTGTTTCTGTTGTTGATACCAACTCAGATCCAGACGGCGTTGACTACATTGTTCCAGGTAACGATGACGCAATCCGTGCGGTACAGTTATACCTGAACTCAGCTGCTGATGCGATTAAAGAAGCACGCGTAGCACAGGTTGAAGCGAAAGACTCTGACGACTTCGTCGAAGCAAGTGAATAATCGAGGATAGAGATCATGGCAATTACAGCAGCTCAAGTTAAAGAACTGCGCGAGCGCACAGGCGCTGGCATGATGGACTGCAAAAAAGCATTGCAGGAAGTCGACGGCGATATGGAAGCCGCAATTGAACTGATGCGTAAAAGTGGTCAGGCTAAAGCCGCTAAGAAAGCGGGCCGTGTTGCCGCTGAAGGTGTTATTTTAGTTAAGTCTGAAGGCAGCCAGGCAACATTAGTTGAACTGAACTGTGAAACTGACTTCGTTGCTCGTGACGAAAACTTCTTAGGCTTCGGTGAGAAAGTTATCAACGCTGCGTTTGCAAACAAAGAAAACGACGTTGAAAAACTGAAAGCAACCGACATTGGTGGCGAAACAGTTGAGAAAACTCGCGAAGACTTAGTGGCTAAAATCGGCGAGAACATGAATGTTCGTCGCGTTCAAACGATTGAAGCTGGCGACGTTGTTGCAACTTACACGCACGGTGCTCGCATCGGTGTTGCTGTTGCATTAACCGGCGGCGACGAAGACTTAGCTCGTGACCTGTGTATGCACGTTGCAGCAAGCAGCCCTCAGTTTGTTAAGCCTGAAGACGTAGACGCAGAAGTTGTTGAAAAAGAGCGTTCTATTCAGGTTGATATCGCTATGCAAAGCGGTAAACCTAAAGAAATCGCTGAGAAAATGGTTGAAGGCCGTATGCGTAAGTTTACCGGCGAAATCAGCCTGACGGGTCAGCCTTTCGTTAAAGATCCATCAATGACTGTTGGTGAATTATTGAAGAAAGCTGGCGCAGACGTTGTTACTTTCGTACGCTTTGAAGTGGGCGAAGGCATTGAGCGTAAAGAAGAAGACTTTGCTTCTGAAGTTCAGGCTCAAGTGGCAGCAGCGAACAAAGGTTAATCTAGTGGTTTCGACCAACTTGATAACATAAAATACAACCGCGTCTTGAGCGTTCAGGACGCGGTTTTTTTTAACCTAAAAAAGAGTAGAGGCAATAATGACTACCCATCCTAAACCCAGTTATCGACGCATATTGTTAAAGCTCAGCGGTGAAGCGCTTATGGGCGATGAGCCATTCGGTATTGACGCCAAGGTCTTAGACCGTATGGCGCAAGAAATTAAAGAACTGGTTGAACTTGGGGTTCAGGTCGGTTTGGTCATTGGTGGTGGTAATCTATTCCGCGGAGAAGGCCTTGCTAAAGCCGGTATGAACCGGGTTGTCGGCGACCACATGGGTATGTTGGCAACGGTCATGAATGGTCTTGCTATGCGTGATGCATTGCACCGAGCTTTCGTTAACGCTCGCCTTATGTCAGCAATTGAATTGACTGGCGTATGCGATAGCTACAACTGGGCAGAAGCCATTAGTTTGCTTAAATCAGGCCGCGTTGTTATTTTCTCGGCGGGTACGGGAAATCCGTTTTTCACCACAGATTCCGCAGCATGTTTACGCGGTATCGAAATAGAAGCTGAAATGGTTCTTAAGGGAACCAAAGTTGATGGTGTCTATTCAGATGATCCGGTGAGTAACCCGGACGCCACATTATATAAGCACATAAGCTACAATGATGTGCTGGAAAAACAACTGAAAGTCATGGATTTAGCGGCATTTACGCTAGCCAGGGACCACGGCTTGCCAATTCGGGTATTCAACATGAATAAGCCGGGCTCTTTACGATCAGTGATTCTTGGTGAAGAAGAAGGTACACTGATCAGTCACGATGCAGAATGAAGACAGATTCTAAGATTAAAGGGTATAAACAGTGATAAAAGAAATTATTGAAGATGCAAAATCGCGCATGGAGAAGAGTGTAGAATCGCTGCGCAGTCAAATGTCAAAAGTACGCACAGGTCGTGCTCACCCAAGTATTCTTGATAGTGTCATGGTTAATTATTACGGTACTGACACGCCGCTTAAACAGTTGGCAAATATCACGACTGAAGACTCTAGAACTCTGGCTTTGACTGTATTTGATAAATCATCATCGCAGGCCGTAGAAAAAGCGATTATGGATTCAGATTTAGGCTTGAACCCAGCCTCGGCTGGCGCTGTCATTCGCATTCCGTTGCCGCCGCTAACAGAAGAGCGCCGTAAGGATCTAGTGAAAATTGTGCGCGCTGAAGCTGAACAAGGGCGTGTAGCGGTACGTAACATTCGCCGTGACGCAAACGGCGATATTAAAGATTTGCTGAAAGAAAAAGAAATAACAGAAGACGAAGAGCGTCAGGCGGAAGATGAAATTCAAAAGCTGACTGATAAATACGTGAAGCAAATTGACGAAGCACTGAAAGCGAAAGAAGAAGACTTGATGGAAATATAATCATCAGGTGATGACTTCATTGGTGTATGACGCCGTGTCAGGTATACTCGCACGGCGTTTTTTAATGTTCATGGCTGATACATGAAAGAGCTACCGTCAATAAAACAGTTAGTACCCAAACACGTCGCTATTATAATGGACGGTAATGGGCGTTGGGCGAAACAACGTGGCAAAGCACGGACATCGGGTCACAAGGCCGGAGCTGAAGCGGTGCGTCGCGCGGTTGCCTTTGCAAGGCGTAATGGCATAGAGTCGTTGACGCTTTTTGCATTCAGTAGTGAGAACTGGAACAGACCTGCGACAGAAGTTTCTCTGTTAATGGAGTTGTTTATGTCGGTGCTCAAAAAAGAAGTGGTGAAGCTGGACGAGAATAATATTCAGCTGCGCATCATTGGTGATAAAAGCCGCTTCTCGAAAAGGTTGCAAAAGCAAATTGCGCAAGCAGAAGAAAAAACAGCAGGGAACGACCAATTAACTCTGAACATTGCCGCCAACTACGGCGGGCAATGGGATATTACCCAAGCCTGCAGGACATTGGCCAAAAAAGTTGAAGATGGCGACTTACCCGCAGAAGAAATAGCAGAAGAGGCGCTGGCAGATAATTTAATGTTGTCTGACCAAGCCACACCTGACTTATTGATTCGCACAGGTGGCGAGCACCGCATCAGCAATTTTCTGTTATGGCAACTGGCGTATGCGGAGCTGTTCTTTACGCCGGTATTATGGCCAGATTTTGACGATACAACCTTTGCAGAGGCCATTAACGATTTTGCGCAGCGTGAACGTCGGTTTGGGCTGACAAGTGAACAGCTAACTATGCTAATGCAAGACATAGATACTCGAACAGAGGAATAACACTTGCTAAAACAACGAATTATAACGGCATTATTACTCATTCCAATTGCGCTTTATTGCGTCTTTTTGCTCCCGCTTTGGGGCTTTTCATTGTTTATTCAGGCCGTCATTATGATGGGCGCCTGGGAATGGTCTCCGCTAATGGGGGTACGTCGTAAATCGGCAAGAATTGCGTATGTTGCCTTTATAGGGGCCATAATTGGTGTGTTGTCTTGGCTGGTTCCCTTAGGCGATTTATGGGGAGATGACGGCGCATTAAACAGCGTGACTTATTACACGATAGTATTTGGCGGTGTTTGGTGGGTGATAGCACTGGCGTTAATCGTTAACTACCCATCAAGTCGTCGTGTCTGGTCCCGAACTCGTGCAATTGTTGGCGTGTTTGGAGTGCTTATTTTCATTCCGACCTGGGCAGCCTTAATGACTGTTCGCTCAATTAACTTTGAAGACAATCCTTATTTTGGTGGTTGGGTCGTTCTGTTTATTCTCTTACTGGTGTGGGCGGCTGACGTAGGCGCTTATTTTGCCGGTGTGCGTTATGGTCGTAATAAGATGATGCCCGCGGTCAGCCCAGGCAAGACAATGGAAGGCCTTTGCGGTGGCGTGACTTTAGCTTTTGTCGTCATGATGGTTGTTGCGCATTGGACAAAAGTGCCGGCTGATCAGTTTACGGGCTATTACCTCACGGGACTTTTTACTGTGGTTGCCTCAGTGTTTGGTGACTTAAATGAAAGTATGTTCAAACGTAGTGCCGGTGTGAAAGATAGTGGCTCAATTTTACCCGGACACGGTGGAATTTTAGACCGAATAGACAGTCTTACCGCTGCGGTTCCTGTATTTACTTTAGCTTACCTGGAGTTTTTGCACTAATTCTATGCGCACAATAACCATACTTGGAGCAACCGGCTCTATCGGTCAGAACACGCTGGACGTTTTGTCGCGGCATCCGGGAGACTTTTCGGTATACGCACTGACGGCGCACAGTCAGGTTTCTGCTATGGCTGAATTGTGCCTTACTCACCAACCCAAGTACGCTGTAATGGGGTCCAGTCAGGCTGCTAATGACTTGAAAGAACAACTTAGCGGTAAAGTTTCAACCGTTGTTTTACACGGACTAGAAGCTCTAATTGAAGTCAGTCAAAGCAGCGATGTTGACACGGTAATGGCTGCTATTGTCGGTGCAGCTGGCTTGAAACCAACCTTAGCAGCCATAGATGCGGGTAAAACCGTTCTCTTAGCCAACAAAGAAGCCTTAGTTATGAGCGGGCAGCTGTTTATTGACCACGCGCAGCGTTCTGGCGCAAAAATACTGCCCGTCGATAGCGAACACAACGCTATTTTCCAGTGTTTGCCTGAAGCCGCCCAGGAGCAAGTTGGCGCAATGAGCCTTAACGAGCACGGCGTTGACTACTTATTATTGACCGGCTCGGGGGGACCTTTTCGTGATTTACCCGTCGATAAATTGGAGCAGCAGACACCAAAAGCGGCGTGTAACCATCCAAACTGGTCAATGGGACAGAAAATATCTGTGGACTCGGCAACCATGCTGAACAAAGGGCTTGAATATATTGAAGCACGCTGGCTATTCAATTGTACCGAGCCAGAGTTAAAGGTGGTTATTCATCCGCAAAGCGTGATTCACTCAATGGTTCAGTTCACCGACGGTTCGGTTTTAGCACAAATGGGACAACCGGATATGCGTACACCCATTGCGCACACTCTCGGGTACCCAGAGCGGCTCAAAAGCGGCGTCGGCGGCTTAGATTTCACGACGCTTAATGAGCTTACTTTCAGGCAGCCAGACTATGCTCGTTATCCTTGCTTGAAGTTGGCTATTCAGGCGTGCTGGGACGGTCAGTGGGCGACCACAACGTTAAATGCAGCTAATGAAATTGCTGTACAGGCGTTTTTAGATGGACATATTCAATTTACGGATATCGCCAAAGTGTGTGACTCGGTATTGCAGAACAGCACTCCAGTTTCTGCTGAAAGCCTTGAAGTGCTTTTCAATTTAGATACCCAGTCTCGTGAGAAAGCGTCACAGTGGGTGAAGGAGTACGGTTCATGTTAGATATTTTGTGGTATGCCTTATCCTTCGTTGTTACGCTTGGAATTCTTGTTGCTTTTCATGAGTTTGGACACTTTTGGGTCGCTCGGCGCTGTGGTGTGAAGGTCCTTACATTCTCTATCGGTTTCGGGCGTCCTCTTTGGCAGAGACAAGCGAAAGATGGCACCGTTTATCAGGTAAGTGTCATACCGTTAGGGGGTTATGTTCGCATGCTTGATGAGCGTGTCGATGACGTCCCGGAGGCTTTAAAAAGTGTGAGTTTTAATGCCCAGTCGGTTTATAAGCGATTTGCTATTGTGGCGGCGGGCCCCATTGCTAACTTTGTCTTAGCTGTGGCTGTATTGTGGTTAATGTTTGGTATGGGAGTGCCAACTGTTAAGCCTGTCGTGGGTGAGGTTGAACCAGGTTCGATAGCGGCCGAGGCTGGCATTCAGTCAGGCAGTGAAATACTCTATGTCGATGACGTCGAAGCTTATGACTGGCAGCAGGTTCAGTTAGGCCTGATGTCGGCGATAGGTAATGAGCAGGCAACCATAAAGTTGCGCACGAGTGATCAGCAGGAAGTTAGCCGAACCTTAAATATTGAAAACTGGACATTCGATCCGGAGACTGAATCGACTTTTGGAAGCTTAGGTATTTCGGTCTATCAACCAGAAGTGTATACCGCTTTAGCTCGGGTCGAAGCGGACTCTCCGGCGTCTCGGGCAGGGTTGCAGGAAGGTGATGAGATTCTTGAAATTGATGGTCGAGCGATTGATAACTGGCAGTCGTTGCAGCAGCAAATTGCCGAGTCTCCGGGAACATCGCTGGATATGCTGATTCTACGAAACGGGGAAAAAACAACCATCCCCGTTAAAATTGGGGAACGTGATACTGAAAATGGTGTCATAGGCTATCTTGGCGTTGCTCCAAAAACGGACCCATTGCCGGACGGGTATATATACAACCACCAGTACGGCTTGTTTAGCGGACTCTCTAAGGGTATTGAAAAAACTTGGGAGTTAATGGTTGTTAGCGTCAAAATGATAGGTAAACTGCTGACCGGTGATGTGTCAGTTAAAAATTTAGCAGGGCCATTAAGTATTGCTGAAGGGGCTGGCGTTAGTGCGAGCAACGGATTTGTTTACTTTTTGAGTTTTTTAGCTCTGCTCAGTGTCAATTTGGGGATTATAAATTTATTACCGTTGCCGGTTCTCGACGGTGGTCATTTGATGTTTTATTGCATTGAATGGTTTAAAGGGAAGCCGGTATCCGAAAGAGTGCAAGATATTTGCTATAGGATAGGCGGGGTGTTGGTATTCGCGCTGATGGCGTTGGCAATATCAAATGATATCATCCGTTTTGCATTCTAAATCACGAATTAAACAATAAGTAGCTAGTGATAATGACGTTTAAAAAGCTGTTAGTAAGTGCAATGATAGCGAGCGCTGTTGCTCCGGCTTATGCACAAGACGAATTTGTTGTAGAAGATATTGAAGTTAAAGGGTTACAGCGTGTCGCTTTAGGGGCTGCGTTAACCTATATTCCGGTTCGGGTCGGTGATGAAGTCAGCGAGCTGCAAATTCGCAGCGCAATTCGTTCACTGTATTCCTCCACGCACTTTGATTATATCGATGCTCGACGTGACGATAATACGCTTATCTTCTCTGTCAGTGAGCGGCCCACTATTGCAGATATTACCTTTGACGGTAACAGCGACATAAAAGACGAACAGCTGCAAGGCAGCTTAACCGACAACAACATTATTGTTGGCGAGCCGCTCGACAGAACGACCATTGCAGGCATTGAAAAAGGTCTTGAAGACTTTTACCACAGCGTCGGTAAATACAATGCCTCGGTTGAGGTTCAGGTGGTTGACTTACCGCGTAACCGGGTTGAGCTGCGTATGACTTTTGAAGAAGGTGATGCCGCAGAAATTGCTCAAATTAATATCGTCGGTAATAAGGCGTTCTCTGACGCTCAGCTACTGGATACGTTCGAGTTGCGTGATGACTTACCCTGGTGGAACGTTATTGGTGAAAAACGTTATCAGAAGCAACAGCTTAGTGGCGACCTTGAAACCCTTGAGTCCTTTTATCGTGACCGCGGTTATTTGCGTTTTCAGATTGAGTCTGTACAGGTTTCAATGACGCCAGATCGTGAGGGTGTATACATCACTCTTAACGTCGATGAAGGCGACAAATACAATGTCAGCGAAACGGATGTTATTGGTGACTTAAAGAGTCACGAGGAGATGATTACGCGTATCGCTCAGATTGAAGAGGGAACGCTTTATAACGCGGCGCAAATCACTTACATCGAAGACATGATAAGCCGTTTTTATGGTCGCTACGGTTATGCATATCCTGAAGTCCGTGCTATTCCCGAACATAACGAAGACGATAAAACGGTAAAAATCACGTTTTCAGTGAATCCGGGTAAGCGTGTTTACGTGCGCCGTATTAAGTTTGAAGGCAATAGCGCAACCCAAGACCGCGTACTGCGTCGTGAAATGCGTCAATTAGAAGGCGCCTGGCTGTCAGACAATAACGTAGAGCAGGGTAAAGTGCGCCTTGAGCGCTTAGGGTTCTTTGAAACTGTTGAAACGTCAACAGAGCGTGTTGAAGGCAGCGATGACGAAGTAGATATTACTTATAAAGTTAAAGAGCAGCCTTCAGGCTCATTTAATGCCGGTATTGGTTACGGAGACTACTCGGGGCTTCAATTAAACGCAGGCGTTCAACAGAATAACTTCTTGGGAACGGGTAACCGGGTTGGTTTTAATATTAGCACCAGCCGCTTTAATAAAAATGCCAATGTTTCATATACCGACCCGTACTTTACAATTAACGGCGTTAGCTTGTCGGGTCAGATTTTCATGAGTGAATTTGACGCAGGCCGTGCGGAAAACTTGGTTCAGTACAACCAGAAGACTTACGGTGTTTCAACGGGTTTGAGCTTCCCAATTGATGAAATTAATCGCCTGAACTTTGGTGTTGGTTATAAGAACCAAGAAGTGGCGGCAGCGAATACTGACTCTTACGAACAAATTAGTAATTTTTTCCAACCGTTTTTAGACCCAACAGCGCCGGACGAAGCCGTTGGTTTTGATATTTATGAAGTGAACGCCGGTTGGTCACGAGTGACCCTGAACCGAGGCACTTTCCCAACAAGCGGTTCATCGCAACGCTTTGGTGTAGAAGTTGCAACGCCATTGAGTGATGTGCAGTACTTCCGCTTTAATTACGATTATAAACATTACTTTCCAATTACCCGCGACCAGCAATGGACATTCCTAACTCGCCTGAATTTAGGCTATGGTAATGGTTATGGCGAAAGTGATGACGGTAACGAATTTTTACTGCCTTTCTGGGAAAATTTCCGTGTAGCAGGTCAAGGTGACTTACGAGGCTTTGAACCTAACACAGTAGGCCCTAGAGCCGTTCAGCTTGGCGGCGGCATGGCGACGCCTCCAGGTGTCGATGGTAGTCCCGGTGGTATTCCGTCGACGAATGAGAGTGTTTTTGTCAGTCAATATGCTGTGGGCGGTAACGCAAAAGTTGTCGGTGGTCTGGAGCTTATTGTACCGACACCGTTTATCGACGAAGGTATGCGTAATAGTGTAAGAACCAGCGTCTTTGTTGACTTTGGTATGGTTTGGGATACAGAATTCAATTACGATACCTATAAAGATCTACCGATGAGCCCAAACAGTCGCTATGAATTAAGTGATTATAGCTCACCGGGAGACTTCAGAGCTTCTGCTGGTGTTTCAGTACAGTGGATTTCGCCGATGGGACCATTAACGTTCTCGTTAGGTCGAGCGCTTAAAGAAGTGGAAGGCGATGAAACTCAGGTGTTCTCGTTTAACATTGGTACGACATTCTAATAATAAAGCTAAAATAGCAATTTGAAGGAGTAATATTTTGAAAAAGTTAATGAAATCAACAGCAGCAGCTGTCGCTATTTCAACCTCACTGTTTGCAGGTGCCGCTCAAGCGCAGCAGAAAATAGGTGTTGTTGACATGATGAACGTGTTTCAGCAACTGCCACAGCGTGAGCAAATTTCTGAAAAACTACAAAATGAGTTTCAGGATCGCTTTGAAGAAATGCGTCAGCTAGAGCAAAAAGTTCAGGAGCTTCGTCAGAAGCAAGAGCGTGATGCTTCAATTATGTCAGAAGCTGAAAAAACTCAGCTGGCTCGCGAACTTGAGCAAACAATTTCTCAAGCACAGCTTAAGAGCAAAGCGCTGCAGGAAGACACGCGCGCTCGTCAAAACGAAGAGCGTAACAAGCTGCTAGCCAAAGTTCAGGGTGTTATTACTGACGTTGCAGAAGAAGAAGGCTATGACATTGTTTTAGAAAGCAACGCTGTTGCATACATGAAAGCTGATAACGATTTGTCAGACGAAGTTGTCGAGAAAATGTCTTCAGGAAATTAATATGTCCGAATACACATTGCAGCAGTTGGCTGACCATGTGGGTGGGGAGGTGCGAGGAAACTCGCAGCTCCCCATTTTGCGCGTGGCAACCTTGCAATCAGCGAGCTCCGATGCCATAGCGTTTTTGGCAAACAGCCGCTATAAAAAACAGTTAGAAACCACTCAGGCCGGGGCGGTTTTAGTCAGTCCGAAAGATGACAGCGACGAGGTGGATAACGCCATTATCGTTAATAATCCGTATGCGGCATTTGCTCACATAGCTCAATTACTCGATACCACCCCAAAACCGGCAGAAGGCATTGCGGAAACAGCCGTCATCGCAGACTCTGCTCATATTGGCAAAAACGTGAGTATTGGTGAGTATGCAGTAATTGAAGAAGGAGCTTATATTGGTGATAACACCAGTATTGGGCCACACTGTTATGTCGGGCGCGAAACCACTATTGGCTCGGACTGTACTTTGTGGTCCGGAGTTAAGGTTTACCACCAGTGTGTCATTGGTAACAACTGCTTATTCCATTCTGGGGCCGTTATTGGCGCCGATGGTTTTGGTTGGGCGCCAGAAGGCGGTAAATGGGTTAAAATACCTCAGTTGGGTCGAGTAATCATTAAAGACAATGTCGATATTGGCGCCAGCACGACTATCGATAGAGGCGCGTTAGATGACACCATCATAAGCTCTGGCTGTATTATCGATAATCAGTGCCAAATTGCTCATAATGTCTTTATTGATGAAGATACGGCCATTGCTGGTTGTACAGTATTGGCAGGAAGTTGCCGTATCGGTAAGCGCTGCATGATTGGTGGAGCTTCGGCGATTAACGGACATATCAGTATTTGTGATGATGTGCAGATAATGGGCTTTGCTATGGTGATAAAAGAAATCACTGAACCGGGTGTTTATGCGTCAGGCATACCGGCTGCCAGCCACCGTGAGTGGCGGCGCAACGGTGCTCGCTTTAGACAGCTTGATGACTTATTCAAGCGTGTAAAAGAGCTCGAGAAAAAAGCAGATTAACTTTCAAGGTGAATGATTTGAAAATAAAGGACTCAGGATTTGATATTCAGGGCGTACTTGAGTTACTCCCGCATCGCTATCCATTTTTGCTCATTGACAGAGTTATTGAAACGAACTCAAAAGACTCGTTACATGCTATAAAAAATGTCAGCTTTAACGAGCCAATGTTTAATGGACACTTCCCGGAAAAACCAATTTTCCCGGGCGTTTTGCTGTTAGAAGCAATAGCGCAAGCCTGTGGTCTACTGGGGTTCAAAATTACCGAAAGTAAGAAAAACGCCAACGATTTATACCTTTTTGCTGGTATTGATAACGCGCGGTTTAAACGCCAGGTCGTGCCCGGTGATACAATCGATTTTTACGTTACTTTTGAGAAAGAGCGTCGTGGTATTTGGAAGTTTAGTGGTCGTGCAGAAGTTGATGGTGAAGTGGCGTGTACGGCTGAAATTATCTGCGCAAGAAGAGAAGTGTAGTGATTCACGAAACAGCAATTATCGACCCTAAAGCACGTATTGGCGAGAACGTCAGCGTTGGTCCTTGGACGGTTATTGGCCCTGACGTTGTTATTGGCGACAACTGCGACATTCGCTCGCATGTTGTCGTTAAAGGTCCGACGACGATAGGGAAAGGCAATACTATTTATCAGTTTGCGTCCGTTGGAGAGGATTGCCAGGATAAAAAGTACGCAGGTGAGCCGACTGAGTTAATCATTGGTGATAACAATGTTATTCGTGAATCGGTCACTATTCACAGAGGTACCGTTCAGGATAACTCTCTGACTAAAATTGGCGACAATAACTTGTTCATGGCCTATGTGCATGTGGCGCACGACTGCATGATTGGCGACAACAATATTTTTGCTAACCAGGTGAGTTTAGCGGGGCATGTGCATATTGGTGACTGGGTTATTCTTGGCGGTATGACAGGCGTACATCAGTTCTGCCATATTGGTTCTCATGCTTTTGCGGCGGTAAACTCCATCGTTGTTCAAGATATTCCTCCTTTTGTTATGGCGCAGGGGCATAACGCCCGTCCCCGTACTATCAATGCAGAAGGGCTAAAGCGCCGTGGCTTTACCACAGAACAAATTCAAAATATCCGCCGGGCTTATAAGTTGCTGTACCGCGCCGGACACACAACTGAAGAAGCGTTAGAGCATATTGAAGCGCTGGGCGAACCGGCGTTGGATGGCTTTACTGACTTTGTTCGTCATAGCAGCCGTGGAATCATTCGCGGCTAAATAGTCCAGTTGAATAGTCTTTAGTTAGCGAGCCCGTAATGACAAAAAGCATTAAAGTTGCCTTGGTTGCCGGCGAGCATTCCGGTGACCTACTGGGAGCCGGCCTTATTAAAGCGCTAAAACAGCGCCACACCAACATCGAGTTCATTGGTGTTGGTGGGCCGCTCATGCAAGAGCAGGGGCTCAAGTCATTTTTCCCAATGGATGATCTTGCCGTTATGGGCATTGCAGAAGTGCTTAAGCAGCTTCCTAAACTGCTTAAGCACCGAAAGCAGCTGGTTCAGTACCTTATTGGCGAACAGCCCGATGTCATGGTGGGAATAGACGCTCCAGACTTTAACCTTACGGTCGAAAAACGCTTAAAGAAAGCTGGTATTCCTACCATACATTACGTTAGTCCGTCGGTTTGGGCCTGGCGTGAAAGCCGTATAAAAGGCATTAAGCAGTCGGTTAACCATGTATTGTGTTTGCTACCGTTCGAAAAAGACTTTTACGATAAGCATCAACTGCCGGCCACCTTTGTTGGTCACCCCCTGGCTGATGATATTCCTCTTGAATGGAGCAAAAACGACGCAAGAAATGAGCTGAACATAGAGCCACACGGAAAGTATTTAGCTATTTTACCGGGGAGCCGTTCTGGCGAAATTGAGCGCATGGCTCCGCTATTTCTAAATGTGGCTAAGCGCCTCTTTGCAAAATTCCCAGAGCTTAAGTTCGTCGCCCCGATGATAAGCGAACAAAGAGCAGAGCAGTTTAATCACCTGGTGAAGCAGCATGCGCCGGAGCTGACAATTAATACACCTATCGGTAACAGCCGTCTGACTATGGCAGCATCCGATTACTTGCTGTTAACCTCCGGCACTGTTGCATTAGAAGCGTTATTAATAAAAAGGCCTATGGTCGTTGCTTACCGTTTTCATTGGTTGAGCTACCAAATTATTAAGCGTCTTTTCCACGCACCATTTTTCTCTCTGCCTAATTTATTGGCAGGTCGTAAAATTGTCCCTGAACTGGCTCAAGCACAGGCGTCAGAGAATAACATTGAGCAAGAGCTGTCTGTGTTTATCGAATCGGACAATCATGCGCTTTTAGAGCAGTTCACTCAAATACATCAGCAGCTTAAAGTCACGGCCAGCGAAAAAGCCGCAGACGTTGTTGACTCCTTTCTATAATTTAGAATCTTAGCGTCGATAATCTAAACTCTTCTTTTGCTGTAATAACTTCTATTATTAGCGTATCGCTTTTTAAAGGAGTTTATTATGGGTTTATTAGTCGATGGCCAGTGGCACGATAAGTGGTACGACACCAAAAAACATGGTGGTCGTTTTGTTCGTAGTGAGTCACAGTTTCGCTCGACCATAGAGAAGGGCGGTGAGTTTGAGCCTGAATCAGGGCGTTATCACCTTTATGTATCTTATGCGTGCCCGTGGGCGCATCGAGCGCTCATTTTTCGCAAATTAAAAGGCCTAGAGCCTCATATTGACGTATCGGTCGTTAAGCCACTGATGGTGGAAAATGGTTGGGAGTTTGGCGAAGCACCGCTGAATGAGCCTTTGTATGGACTCGACTTTATGTTCGAGCTGTATTTGAAAGCGGATAGCAACTACAGCGGCCGTGTCACAGTGCCTGTGTTGTGGGACAAAAAAACGCAAACCATTGTAAATAACGAGTCTGCGGAAATTATCCGCATCTTCAATTCAAGCTTTAATGAGTTGACCGGTAATACAGAAGACTTTTACCCACAAGACTTACGTAGTGAAATCGATGATGTTAACGAATGGGTGTATAACAGCATTAATAATGGCGTATATAAGAGCGGTTTCGCAACGACGCAAGATGCCTACGAAGAAGCTTTCGATGAGCTTTTCACCGCGCTTGATCGCGTTGAACGTATTCTATCTAAACAACGCTACCTGGCAGGAAACCAACTCACAGAAGCCGATTGGCGATTATTTACCACATTAGTGCGTTTTGATGCGGTCTATTTTGGGCACTTTAAAACCAATAAAAAGCGCATTGTTGACTATCCTGCTATGTGGAATTACCTGCTGGAGTTGTATCAGTATCCGGGCGTTAAAGAGACGGTCGTCATGGACCATATTAAAACGCATTACTATGCCAGCCATAAAACCATTAACCCAACACAGGTTGTGCCCAAGGGACCGGATATCGATTTTGAACAGCCACATGACCGGGAGGCTTTAAAATGAGTGTTATTAAGAGCAGACATCGCGGTATGCCGGCGCAGGATGGCGCCGGTGTTAAGCTGACTCGAGTCATTAACCAGCCTGGCTTGCGGCATCAGGACCCGTTCCTGATGCTGGATGAATTTAGGTCTGACAACCCGGACGATTATATTGCCGGCTTTCCTCCGCATCCGCATCGTGGTTTTTGCACGCTGACCTACATGTTGGCGGGCACTATGGAGCATAAAGACTCAGTGGGGAATACGGGTGAAGTGGAAGCCGGTGGTGTACAATGGATGAGGGCGGCAAAAGGCATTATTCATGCCGAAATGCCAAAACAGGTAGAAGGCCTTATGTGGGGTTTTCAGCTGTGGGTCAACTTACCTGCCTCGGAAAAAATGACCGACCCTGAGTGGTTTGACTTTCCTTCAGCGGAAATACCTGAAGTGCACACCGGTAATACAACACTTCGCTTAATAGCGGGGAACTACGCTAAAGAGAAAGGACCGGTACTCTTGTCGGGGCGCGATTTTTTCATGGCGGACGTTAAACTCAGTGGCGAATTTGAGTTAAAGTCACAGCAACAGGAAAAGCGTTTAGCCTATGTCTACGAGGGAGAGCTGGAATTAAACGGTGAAGCAGTGTCTCGTGGTGAGCTGCTGCAACTCGACAGTAGCACAGATTTAGCGCTTAAAAGCGATGCAGGTGCAGGGGTTATTGTGTTGGCCGCAAAACCTATTAACGAGCCTATCGCACAGTATGGCCCATTTGTGATGAACACGTCTGAGGAACTGGATGTGGCAATTAAGGACTATCAAAGCGGAACGCTGGCAGCGAATCAGAAGCTTTAGCGCAAACCCAGCTCTTCGGTTTCCTCTAACAACTGCTCGTAACGTTGTGTGTGGCTATCGGAGAGCTGCAATCCTTCAAGTACCTTAAAGCATTGCTCGCATTCTTTTTTCAGAGAGTTTGTATTGGTGGCTTTAGGGTTTTCTTCTGTATAACGAACAGCAGCCTGAATGAAGTTCAAGGCGGCACCGCTATTTAGTGGTGCCAGCTCCATTGACTGACGAAAGTCATTTAGCGCCTGTTGGTAAATGCCTGCTTGATAGGCTTCAGCACCTTGTCGATGAATTTTAAAGAATTCGTCCTGCTGTTTTTGAGCAGCCGCCATGCGGGATTTGAGGATTTTCAGCGTGTAACTGTCAAGTTTCACTTTTTCTGCTTGTTGGCCGGCAAGCATATTCGCTTTTTCGTATTCACCAACATCGAGTAAAACGGCAATAACGTCCGGTAAAAGGTTCCGATCGATTTCACGGTTGTTGGCCAGGTCATCGCCGACGACTTCATTCAAACGATGCTGAGCCTCTCGTAAGCGCCCGTTGAATGAGTCAATGCGAGACAGAAGAACAGCTTCGAGATCTTCAAAAGAAATGTCGGCGTGCAGCAAGTGCTCGTCGTAGCGAGCGCGCTGAAGCTCCATGGTGGCTTCAGTTTGATACTTACTAATTTGTTGCGGGGTATCACTGTTTTCAGCGGCATCGAGAATACTGCGCAGGTAGTTACACAGGTGCTCTGCGTTACGAAATACTGACTTACGCGCTATTTGTAACACGTTATTCATGGCTTGCTTTGCTAAGTCAAAGTCGCCGTTTTCGCGAGCAATGTGAGCCAGTCGAGTTTGTCTGTCGATTGAAAATGGCGCCATAGTAATGGCGTCGCGAGCGCTGTTTAACGCTTCTTCAAGCTGCTGCTGTTGTAGATAGCACTCGGTTTTTAAATCCTGAGCCTCTATCGCATGGGGCATGCGTTTGAGAATATGATTAATAATGTTCAGTGCTTCTTCCGGCGAATTTTGCAACAGTCGGGTTTCGGCTAGCTTCAAAAATACCCAGCTGTGTGAGTTATCTTCCAACAGTTCTTTTATCGCCTTCTCTGCTTCGTGCAGCTGGCCCGTCTTATTGTAGAGCTCTATTTGTAGCTTACGGCAGTAGTTACTGTAGCGGCTGTTCGTCGCAATGTGTTTTTCGCACGCTTTGATACAGGCTTCGTAATTATGAGAGGTGAGTGCCTGAAACACATCTTTTAGCCACATTCGGCGCTTGTAGGCGCGAGTAAGGCGCGAGCGGAGCACCCGATGCGAGAATGGCTTCATTAAATAGTCATCGGGCTGAAGCTCAAGAGCACTCAGCACCATTGGTCGAGAGTTGTCACCGGTAATAATAAAAAACAGAGTATGCGGTTTCATCAGCCCGCGCACTTGTAGCTCTTCTAAAACCTGACGGCCGTTTTTACCAGAGCCGAGATTATAGTCAACCAACAGAATATCGTGAGGGTTCTTCACGTAGGCGGCAATACCCGCTTCACCAGTGCTTTTTACCTGAACCTCTTTTGCACCCAAATTGAGCAGGGAGCCTTTAAGCATGACTTGAAAGGGCTTCTGATCATCAATTAGCAGCACACGCTTATTATTGAGCTCCAGAGTTTTATCCATTCTTGCGGCAAGCACTCTTTAATTAAAGACTTAGCAACAGCATACTGTCTAAATTCAATAATGTTAAGCAGCAACAGGATGATATATGCAAGCTTTACAACTGTCTGAAGGAAAAATGCGCTGGTCTGAAATCAACTCATTGCCAAATCCCTCTGCCAATGAGGTTACCGTAAAAGTGTCAGCTGCCGGTGTGAACCGGGCAGACTTAATGCAAATAGCCGGCAAGTATCCACCGCCACCGGGGGCATCTGACATACCCGGTTTAGAAGTAGCAGGCATTGTCGCAGAGGTTGGCAGCGGTGTGGCTGGCCCGCAAAAAGGGCAACGGGTTGCTGCCTTGCTGGCAGGCGGAGGCTTTGCTGAATACGTTAATGTGCCAGCTGAACAAGTACTCCCTGTACCTGATAACTGGACTGACGAAATGGCTGCGGGGTGGTTAGAAACCTTCGCTACGGCTTATTTAAATGTATTTATGCTGGCAAACCTGCAGCCGCAAGAGTCCGTTCTTACACATGCAGGGGCCAGCGGGGTGGGGTCTTCACTTATTCAGCTATGTAGGGGAAGTGGCAATCCAATAACGGCTGTTGTCGGCAGCTCTGACAAGGAAAGTTTTTGTAAAGAGCTTGGCGCCACAGACACCATAAATCGTTATCAGCAGGATATTATTGAAACGATGAAAGGTATTGGCGGTGTCGATGTGGTGCTGAACCCGGTAGCAGGTGACTCCATAGGAAAAGATCAGCACTACTTAAACCAAGACGGTCGTATTATTCTTATCGGCCTAATGGGTGGTCGCGAGGGCACGATCGACTTTGGACGCATGCTTATGAAGCGCCAACGCATTATTGGCTCTACGCTGCGTTCTTTAGTGCCGGAGCGTAAAGGTGAAATACTCACACAAATGTGGCAGCAGTTTGGCTCTCAGTTTTCGAGCGGCGCCATACAACCCATTATTGATAAAACCTTTGAGCAGGAAGATATTCAGCAGGCATTCGATTATGTTGCTGCTAATAAAACGCAAGGGAAAGTCGTTGTGAAAATTGACGGGTAACGTCAAGAAAAGTGGTGGAGGGGGCAGGATTCGAACCTGCGAAGGCTGAGCCGTCAGATTTACAGTCTGATCCCTTTGGCCACTCGGGAACCCCTCCACTCAAGAGGCGCGTATAATAACAGTCAGAACTGAGCTGTAAAGAGAAAACTTAAACTTTCCTGACTTTGGACGATAACAAGAACATCTAAGGTTATTTTCCAGGGTCGGTATGAGCCAAGTTCAGTCGGTTCAGCAAAGAGCATCAGACATTTTTGAGCAGCACGCGAGTGAAGCCGTTAATCATGGCTTCGCGGGTGAGTTTGCTTATTGGGTGTCAGCACTGGGTGCTGATCCGGTTATTGATGATAACCAATATGACCAAACTAATTGGCAAAGAGCTATAGGTGCTGCAAGAGCTCGACCGTTAGAACCGGCAGAAAATGTTGTTTTAGCGAGCGGTGTTTATAAGTCAGTCAGCCAACTGTCTGACTTTAAGCTGCAAGATGCTACACACCCTCAACCGCTCGTGCCTGATGCAAGTCCCGACCGCTTGCCTATTGAGTTGCTTCATAATTTAGACTGGCGTGTACGTCAACGTGTCGAAAAGAAAAAATCGAAGCAAGAAGAGCCAGAGCTTAATGATTACCGTAAACGAGGTCCGGCGGGACTTTACGATGTGTTACAAAAATTAGGTATTACGCACTAAGCATTTCATCGTTTCTCCGCTTCGGGCATAATGGCCTTGATGTTTCGCAACCAATAGTCTTGCAGCCACATGAAGCAATTACCTCCAGAAGATGAAGAGCGTATTGATGCGTTTACTGAGCATTTATGGCTGCACCATGGCTCCAGTGAAAATACCCAGGCGGCGTACCGTAGTGACTTACGTCGATTCTGTGAGTACCTGCTTCCCCAAAAAACTCCGTTACTTGAGGTTGATGAGTTAATTCTTCAAGACTACCTACTGTGGCGCCGGACTCAGGGTTTGTCTCCTCGAAGTACCTCTCGCTTTTTAAGTTCTGCGAAAAAATTTTTCCAGTTTGCGGTGAAGCAGAAGTGGCTTGCTCATGACCCGACCGCCAAGCTGAAGCGTCCGAAGCTCCCGCAAAGCATTCCGCACTCATTAAGCGAAGCCGATGTTGAAAACCTACTGCAAGCTCCGGAAACGGACACTCCAATTGGCCTGCGTGATCGCACCATGCTGGAAGTGCTGTACGCAACCGGTCTGCGCGTTACCGAATTGGTTCGCTTGCAGTATGACCAAGTCAGCCGGCAACAGGGCTTGGTGCGAGTGGTTGGTAAAGGCGATAAAGAGCGACTGGTTCCGTTAGGTGAAGAAGCGCTGGAATGGCTGGAGCGTTATTTAAAGCATGGGCGTCCGGCATTGACAGACAAACAAAGTCCTTGGGTGTTTGTGACTAAGCGAGGCTCATTATTGACCCGTCAGGCGTTCTGGTATCGGTTACGACATTATGCTGAAACCGCAGGCATATACGCTCATTTATCGCCACATACGTTACGCCATGCGTTTGCTACTCACCTACTGAACCATGGCGCCGATTTAAGAGTCTTACAGCTACTTTTAGGTCACAGTGACTTATCGACTACGCAAATTTATACGCAGGTCGCAAGAGAGCGTTTACAAGCCCTGCATGCCCAGCATCACCCGCGCGGATAATTGCATTTTAAGCGGTAACAGGGTAGGGTTCGCTCATCAATAATAAGAGGTATTTATGCAGTATTTGACGACGTTATTGGCTGTATCGGCTTTAGGTTTTTCGCTATTTTCAGCGCCCATTTCCGCTGACGAATTAAATACCAAGCATTTGAACAAAATAGGTATTGAGGTTATTTCAACCGAGCCGGGCGAAATTGACGGCTATGTTCGTGCGGTCACAAACCAGGGCATGTTCTATGTGTCAGAAGACGGTAAAAAGCTGATTAGCGGTAATGTCTTTGATATTACAAATTCAGCGCCTGAGAACCTGACAGAAATGGGTATGGCAGCGGTTCGCAAAGAAATGCTGATGGACTATACGGACGATATGATTGTCTATACAGCGGACGATGAAAAGTACAAAGTCACTGTATTCACGGACACGACTTGTGGTTACTGCCAACGTCTGCATGAAAACCTCGACAGCTACTTAAGTGCCGGTATTACTATTCGGTACTTAGCATTCCCGCGTGGCGGTCTGGATAGTAAAGGCGGACAGGAGCTGCAAGCAGTTTGGTGTGCAGACGACAAAAAAGCTGCGATAAGTGCTTTTAAAGACGAAGAAAGCTATCGTGGCAACAGTTCGTGCAGCAACCCCGTCGAGCAACATTACTCGCTGGGTAAGTCGTTCGGCGTTACCGGAACGCCTGCAATTATTTTACCCGATGGTAGTTTAATTCCGGGGGCGGTTCCGGCACGTCGCCTGTTGTCTGAATTAAGAAAGTAGTTCAGCAGCTGCAATGACAGATTATACAATACGCCGCTACCCAACGGTCAGTGACGAGTTTTTGCCGCAAAATGTTCCGCCATTGTTGCGGCAAATTTATGCGCGCCGTGGTGTCAGTGATGAACGAGAGTTGTCCTTAAAAGCGGCCGGTCTGACACACTTTTCAAGTTTAAAAGATATTGACGCTGCGGTCGAAATACTGGCGGATGCGCTGGATAAGCAGTGGCCTGTGTGTATTTGCGGCGACTTCGACGCTGATGGTGCGACTAGTTCAGCGCTTATGGTGTCGGCCTTAACGGCTTTCGGTTTCTCGAATGTCGGGTATCGTGTTCCCAATAGAATGACTGACGGCTATGGGTTGTCGGTATCTATGGTAGAAGAGCTCGCCGCTAAAGACATTAAAGTGATTGTCACTGTTGATAATGGCATAGCGGCTCACGAGGCCATTGAACGAGCCAATGAACTGAATATCAAAGTGATTGTTACCGATCACCATTTACCTGCGCAGACTCTGCCTAATGCAGACGCTATTGTGAACCCAAACCAGCCCGACTGCTCGTTTCCCAGCAAAAACTTAGCCGGTGTTGGCGTTGCCTTTTACGTACTGCTGGCTTTGCGCGCCCATTTAAGAGAAAAGCAACCCACACCGAATTTAGCTGACTGGCTTGATTTAGTTGCGCTCGGCACCGTGGCAGATGTTGTGCCACTGGACTACAACAACCGAATTTTGGTTCATCAGGGGCTCGCACGAATAAAGCAGGGACTTTGCCGTCCGGGCATTCAGGCTCTGCTGGACGTGTCTAACCGCAATGCCGCGCAGCTTAATGCCAGTGATTTGGGGTTTGCCCTGGCTCCCCGAATTAATGCGGCTGGGCGACTGGATGACATAAGCTTAGGCATTGAGTGTCTGCTCGCTGAAAAAGAGCATGCACAGCGGTTGGCGCAGCAATTGAACGAACTGAACCTGCAACGTAGAAATATCGAGTCTGATATGCGCGAACACGCTGAGGCTGCCGTTGCAAAATTGCAGTTCGATACTGGCCAGGTTCCAGACTTAGTGACCTTGTACCAATCCGACTGGCATGCCGGGGTTATCGGTATTGTAGCAGGTCGGGTGAAAGAACAGGTGAATCGTCCGGTTATTGCGCTGGCGCATGAAGATGACGATATACTGAAAGGTTCTGCACGCTCTGTCAGTGGTTTACACATGCGAGATTTGCTTGAACGCGTTCATACCCTCGAGCCTAATATTATGGAACGCTTTGGTGGCCACGCGATGGCAGCAGGCTTAACCTTAAAGAAGGCTAATTTAGAACGGTTTTCAGAACTGGCTCAACAAGTTGCCGGGGAGTGGCTGACGGAAGAGCAAAAGCAACGTGTCTATTGGTCTGATGGCGAACTGACCTTACCGGAGCTATCGATAAGTCACGTCGAGATGCTGCAAAACGCAGGTCCTTGGGGACAGCATTTTCCGGAGCCGATGTTTGACGGTGAGTTTGACATTGTCGACCAGCGTATTGTTGGCGAGAAGCACTTAAAATGTGTGCTTAGGCACCCACAGGGCGATGTGTTAGATGCTATTGCATTTAATGTTGATACCAACGAATGGCCAAATAATAGCGCTCAGCGGGTTGAGTTGTTATACAAGCCGCAATTAAATCACTTTCGCGGTAAAACTTCTGTGCAGTTGCTGGTAGAGCAAATTCGCGCAATACGTTAAACTACGCCCCTTTAAAAATTCAAAGAATTAGGTAGTCGAATGTTTGAGACCAACGCAACCTACAACAACATAAAAGAAATGCGTGAGCGCAGCGATGCGCTTAGGGGGTATCTTTGACTATGATGCTAAAGTAGAGCGTCTGGAAGAAGTTACTCGTGAAATGGAGCAGCCCGATGTCTGGGATGATCCGCAAAAAGCGCAAGCTCTGGGGAAAGAGCGAGCCAGTCTTGAACAAGTGGTCGAAACCTTAGACAAGTTACAGCAAGGTCTGGATGACGTAGAAGGCTTAGTCGATTTAGCGGTAGAAGCTGAAGACGAAGATACCTTCAATGAAGCTCAGGATGAATTGTCTGGCCTGTTAAAGCAGTTGGAAACGTTAGAGTTTCGCCGGATGTTCTCGAAAGATAATGACAGTGCCGACTGCTACCTGGATATACAGTCGGGCTCTGGCGGCACTGAGGCTCAGGATTGGGCCAATATGTTATTGCGGATGTATCTGCGCTGGGCAGAAGCTCATGACTTTAAAGCAGAAATTACCGAGCTGTCAGAGGGTGATGTTGCCGGAATAAAATCAGCAACGGTGCGCGTGGCAGGTGAGTATGCTTACGGCTGGTTACGTACCGAAACAGGCGTACACCGTCTGGTTCGTAAGTCTCCGTTTGACTCGGGAAACCGTCGTCATACATCGTTCGCTTCTGTGTTTGTTTACCCGGAAGTAGATGACGACATCGATATTGAAATCGATCCGTCAGATTTACGGGTTGATACCTATCGGGCTTCGGGTGCGGGTGGTCAGCACGTAAACCGGACAGACTCGGCGGTTCGTATTACTCACGAGCCCACGGGCATTGTAGTGCAATGTCAAAGTGACCGTTCGCAACACAAGAACCGTGACTCGGCAATGAAGCAGTTAAAAGCGAAGTTGTATGAGTTTGAGTTACAGAAGCAAAACGAAGAGAAACAAGCGCTGGAAGACTCTAAAGCGGACATTGGCTGGGGCAGCCAAATTCGTTCGTATGTATTAGACGACGCACGTATTAAAGACTTACGCACCGGCGTTGAAAATCGTAATACACAAGCCGTGTTAGACGGCGCTTTAGACCCATTTATTGAAGCCAGCCTGAAAAGCGGGCTGTAAGTTTAATTTAAGTATCCCGACAGAGGAAAATCGATAATGACTGATAAATCGCAAGCACCCGAAGTAGATGTAAACGAACAGATCGCGCAACGAAAGGCGAAACTGTCGGCGCTTCGCGATAAGGGCATCGCATTCCCGAACGATTTCCGTCGGGACTCGCTGGCAGCAGATTTACACGCAGACTACGACAACGTCAGCAAAGATGAGCTGGCAGAGAAAGGTATTCGTGTCAAAGTTGCCGGCCGTATGATGACCCGCCGTATTATGGGTAAAGCGAGCTTTGCCACCATTCAGGATATGAGTGGCAAAATTCAATTGTACGTTGCTCGCGACAACCTACCTGAAGGCTTTTATAACAGCGAATTTAAGAAGTGGGACTTAGGCGACATTATTGGTGCGTCGGGAACACTGTTCATTACAGGTACCGGTGAGCTAAGTGTGCAGGTTGACGATATTCGCCTGTTAACCAAAGCACTGCGTCCACTGCCGGACAAATTCCATGGTTTGGCCGACCAGGAAACGCGTTATCGCCAACGCTATTTAGACCTGATTACTAACGACGAGTCGCGTAATACCTTTATGGTTCGCTCGAAAGTTATCGATTACATCCGCCGCTTCTTAAGCGAGCGTCAGTTCCTGGAAGTTGAAACGCCAATGATGCAGGCAATTCCGGGCGGAGCTTCGGCACGTCCATTCAGCACGCATCACAATGCGTTAGACATGGAGCTATTCCTGCGTATTGCGCCAGAGCTTTACTTAAAACGTTTAGTGGTTGGTGGTTTCGAAAAGGTCTTTGAAATTAATCGTAACTTCCGTAATGAAGGTTTGTCGACCCGCCATAACCCAGAGTTCACTATGCTGGAGTTCTACTGGGGCTATGCGGACTATCACGACCTTATGGACTTAACCGAGCAAATGCTGCGTGGTGCGGCAGAAGCGGTACTTGGCTCTGCTCAGTTTACCAGTCAAGGGGTTGATTATGACTTTGGTAAGTCGTTTGAACGCATGACCGTGCTGGAAGCTATTTTGAAGTATATGCCGGAAGTGAAGGAAGAACAGCTGAAGCATATGGACAGTGCGGTGGAAATTGCTGAGCAAGTCGGTGTGAATGTTCAATCTTCATGGGGCTTAGGTAAGGTTCAAATCGAAATTTTCGAAACTGTTGCCGAACACCGTTTGATTCAGCCTACTTTTATTACTGCATATCCGGCGGAAGTATCGCCGCTGGCGCGTCGTAACGATGATGACCCGTTTGTGACTGATCGCTTTGAATTTTTTGCTGGCGGTCGCGAACTGGCGAATGGGTTCTCCGAGCTTAACGACGCAGAAGATCAGGCTCAGCGTTTTCGTGAGCAGGTCGAGCAGAAGGAAGCAGGTGACGACGAAGCCATGTTCTATGACGAAGACTATGTTACCGCACTAGAGCACGGCATGCCGCCAACGGCGGGTGAGGGCATTGGTATTGACCGCTTAGTTATGTTGTTAACCGACTCTGCATCGATTCGAGACGTCTTACTGTTCCCGCATATGCGTCCAAAAGCAGATTAAGCAATAGCTTAAAAATTGCTCGAAAAGCGCATTGGCTGCTATAGTCATTTTCTATAGTCAGTTAATGCGTTTTTTTATGGGCGGCTTGTATGTACTACTCTGAGTTTTCAACCCCGTTGGGCACTATGTACGCAGTGGCCGACAGCCAGCATATTCTTGGTCTTTACTATCAAGGGCAAAAACACTGCCCAGACATGCAACAGTACCAGTATGCGCCGGAGCAATGGTTATTAGAAGCTGCTACGCGGCAAATTCATCATTACTTTTCGCAGCCGGATTACGAGTTTGATCTTCCACTTAACCCCAAAGTCACATCATTTCAAAAGAGTGTCCTGGATGTACTTCAACAAATTCCTTCAGGGGAGACGCTGAGCTATCAGCAGGTGGCCTCGAAGCTTGGCAAACCAACCGCAACCAGAGCGGTAGCCAGCGCTATTGCAAAGAACCCGGTTATTATCGCTATTCCTTGTCATCGGGTTATTGGGCAGGATGGTTCATTAAGAGGTTTTGCGGCAGGGTTAGAGCGTAAGCAAGCATTACTGGATAGAGAAAAGGCGAGTCGGAAAATAGCGGCCTAAAACGAAAAAACCCGGCAAAAGCCGGGTTTTTTACAATGCTGTCAGCGACTTAGTGATCTTCGCCGTCAGTGTGCACGTGACCGTGCTCAAGCTCTTGTTCAGTCGCTTCACGAACTTCAACAACTTCTACGTCAAAGTTAAGGTTAACACCCGCTAATGGGTGGTTACCGTCTACAGTGACTTCGTCGTCTTTTACGTCAACGATAACAACAGACTGTTCGCCTTGGTCAGTGCTTGCGCGGAACTGCATACCAGGCTGTACTTCGTTTTCGCCGAATAAGTTACGTGGAACGGTCTGGATTAAACCGTCGTGACGTTCGCCGTACGCTTCTTCTGGCTTAACTTCAGCAGTGAAGCTATCGCCAGTTGCTTTGCCTTCCAGTGCATTTTCAAGACCAGGAATTAGCATTCCGCGGCCGTGAATAAAGCTAAGCGGATTGCCTTCTTTAGACTGGTCCAGGGTCTGGCCATCTTCTGTTTTCACAGTGTAATGGATAGCCACGACTTTGTTCTGTGCAATGGTTTCGCTCATAAAATTTAACCTAATTGATAAGGCAGTGAGTGTATTTCCAGTAGACTTGCGTCGTCACCCTGAACTCGAATAGCGGTGTCAGCGTCAATGTCGCTGGGTAAAACCGCTAATAAGTCCGTTTGTGTGTCGGTGCGGTTCACTGCCATAATGACCGTACCTGCACGACGCCAGTTTTCACCAATGGCTTTCTCTAGTTGCTGCCCCGGCTCCACAGCTTGCGCTACGTTACCTGACAATCGAAAGAGTGCCCGTTTCTGTTTGCCCAAATACTTCATCCGGGCAATAGTCTCCTGGCCGATATAACATCCTTTGTCGAAACTGACTCCGTCCCACGCTTGTATATTCAGCATTTGTGGTACAAACGCTTGACTGTTTTCTACCGTCAATTGTGGACGAACTCGTTCAATTTCCAGCGCATCCCAAAAGGGCTGCGGATAGTCCGTAGAAACTGCTTGCCGACTCAGCACAATAAATTGATCAGGTTGTTGACCAACGTGCAATGTCATACTGTCAGTAGGCAACGCCTGTTTTGCTTTGTTGCCAATAAAACCAGCGATATGCCAGTCTTCGCTAACATCCTGAATGTCGACTTTACTAAAAACACCGTACTTTTTCAGTTGTGTTAAAGAGCCTTCAAGGGCACTTTTATGCATAACAAATAATGCTGCATTGTCATGACGAAACAACCAAAAATTACTGAATGCCTTCCCCGTAGGGTCACAATGTGCGCCATATAACCAATCTTCTTGGTCGAGTTTGCGCACATCGCATGTCAGCTGTCCTTGTAAAAAGCTGTCAGTGTCTTCGCCAGAAACCGACAGGATACCATAGTCCGCTAGTTGAACGGAAAGGCAATCCTCATTCGAATCCATTAAAGCTTGTTTTAACTCGACCACAATGACTCCTTATTGGATAGCTTACATGCTAATATTAGGGCACTGATTGAAATTACAAGGGCAATTGCTGCGGAGATCTTATGTTCCCGAAACAGTCTGAAGAAGTTTTAAAGGACAAACGTCGTTTAATATGGGCCTGCCGCCGGGGCATGCTGGAGCTTGACGTACTTTTTGAACCTTTTGTGAAAGAGGCTTACGACGAGCTTAGCGACGAACAAAAAGCGGTGTTTCGTCGCTTGGTCACATGTGATGACCCAGATTTATTCGCTTGGTTTATGGGACACAAAGAATGTCCAGATGAAGAACTTCAGGGCATGGTTGATTTTATGCTGTCACGCGTAAAGGTATAAGTGCTGGAATTTTATTTACTCAAGTGGCCTCAACAGCCCTTGTCCGGTTCGCCTTGCGGATATAACTGGTGGTGGCAGGAAGAAGCATGCAAACTGTTTAGCAAACCACTGGTTATTGGCAATATACTAACGTTATTACCGCTGGAGTCATTACCTGACTCCGACGTCCAAATGAAGACCTGGGTTTGGGTTTGGTGGTTTCGGCTGCCACCTGAGCAGCAAGCACAGCTCAGGCGGCAACTTTCGCAAGTCAGTTAGCAACCTTTAATGAGAAGGCGTCAACACGGTTGGTTCGGCTTTTTCCATGGTTTTCGGGTAGTCCAACGTATAATGAAGCCCACGACTTTCCTTGCGCTCCAGAGCGCTTCTGACAATAAGCTCGGCCACTTGCACTAAGTTACGCAATTCCAGAAGATTATTACTGACCCGGAAGTTTGCATAATAGTCATGAATTTCCCGTTGTAGTAGTTCAATTCGATGCAGGGCGCGCTCTAAACGCTTTGTGGTGCGCACGATGCCAACATAGTCCCACATAAACAAACGCAGTTCGTGCCAGTTATGCTGAATGACGACTTCTTCGTCTGAGTTACTTACCTGGCTTTCATCCCAACTTGGTAAGTGTGTTTGTGGTGCTTTCGAAGACTGCTTAGCTAAAATATCCTTCGCCGCAGCCCGGGCAAAAACCAGACATTCCAACAGCGAATTGCTGGCCATTCGGTTAGCGCCGTGTAAACCAGTACATGCGACTTCACCAACAGCGTATAAATTGGGTACGTCTGTCTGGGCATGTAAGTCAGTGCGCACGCCACCACAGGTATAGTGTGCAGCCGGTACGACCGGAATAGTTTCGCTACTCATATCGATACCGAGCGATAAACACTTATCCATAATGGTAGGGAAGTGCTGTTCGATAAACTCTTTCGGCTTGTGAGAAATGTCCAGGAACATGCAATCGGCGCCCAAGCGCTTCATTTCATAGTCAATGGCGCGGGCAACAACGTCACGGGGGGCTAATTCAGCGAGCTCATGGAAGTCTGGCATAAAACGGGAGCCGTCCGGACGTTTTAGAACAGCCCCCTCACCACGCAACGCTTCTGTCAGCAAAAAGCTTTGCGCATTTGGGTGAAATAAACACGTTGGGTGGAACTGATTAAACTCCATATTGGCAATACTACAACCGGCGCGCCATGCCATGGCAATGCCGTCACCACTAGCGATATCCGGGTTACTGGTGTATTGATACACTTTACTGGCGCCACCGGTTGCCAAAACCACGAAGTTTGCGGCAATGGTCTCTACCTGTTCTTCCATGCGGTTCCATATATAGGCACCGTAACAGCCAGGATCTGCGCCAATATGTTGCCCGGTAATTAAGTCGACGGCGTTGTAGCGCTCTAATACGGTAATATTTGGGTGCTTCAGAACTTGTTCTTGTAATGTGGTCTGTACCGCACGACCTGTCGCATCGGCGGCATGCAGAATACGCCGATGGCTATGCCCACCTTCACGGTTTAAGTGATACGTAGGGGACTGTCCGTCGCTCTCAACTTTGTCGAAGCCGACTCCTGCGTCAATCAGCCATTGTAGGCTGTCGCGCGCATTTTCTGTGGTAAACTTAACAGCTGCTGGGTCACAAAGGCCTGCACCAGCGACTAGGGTGTCCTCAATATGGCTTTCAATGCTGTCGTTTTTATCAAACACAGCGGCAATGCCGCCTTGAGCATAAAATGTCGAGCCTTCAGTTAAGGCGCTTTTACTTAATACCGTGACTTTTAATGTGTCGGCAAGTTGCAGGGCGGTGGTTAAGCCAGCAGCTCCTGAGCCAACAACCAGCACATCGCATTGATAATTTGCTGCAGGTTCCATAAAGTACTCATTAAGAATTTTGGATGATTTTACGCATTTGCTGAAATATTTGCGAACTTTTTACAAGCGGCTTGGTCACAGTCTGTACAAACAGGACGGGCCGCCAGTTCCAGCAGTTCCTGGGTAAAGGGAGAACAGGCTCGGATGAGCGAACAGGTGAACGACCAGCAACTGGTCAAAAAAGTACAACAAGGTGACAACCGGGCTTTTGATCTGCTGGTAAAGAAGTATCAGCACAAAGTCATGAGCTTGATATCTAGGTATGTAAAGCAACCGGGAGATGTTGCAGATGTCGCACAAGAGGCGTTTATCAAAGCGTATCGTGCATTACCCAACTTCCGCGGAGATAGCGCTTTTTATACTTGGTTGTACCGAATAGCGGTTAATACGGCGAAAAACCATTTGGTTTCTCAGGGCAGAAAACCACCCGCGTCAGATATCGACGCTGAAGAAGCTGAATATTACGAAGGTGCCGCTGCTTTAAAAGATGGTGCATCACCGGAAAGCCATATGCTGACGGACGAAATCAGAAATGTGGTGATAAAAACAATTGAGGGGCTGCCGGATGACTTAAGGCAGGCTATCACGTTAAGAGAAATTGAGGGGCTTGGCTACGAGGAAATAGCGCTCGAAATGGACTGTCCAATAGGTACTGTTCGTTCACGTATTTTTCGCGCCCGAGAAGCCATAGATAACCAACTGAGACCGTTGCTGGAACGGTAAATCGAAGAGGGGCTTATGTCTCGAAAATTATCAGAAGTTACATCAGCTTTGTTTGACAGTCAGGATGTCGACGCAAAAGAGCTTGATGAAGTATTAAATGATGAGCAGTCAGCTCAAACCTGGCATCGCTACAGTGTGGCGCGGGCTGCTTTGAAAAATGAATTAGGCGCAAGTGTCGACCTGGATATTAGCCAGCGCGTTAGTGCTGCTATTGAAAGTGAAGGCTCTAACGTTATTAAACCTGGGTTCGGACAGTCGAAAAGCCAGAATAAAGCAGCGTCGAAATGGTTCCAGCCTTTGGCGAAGGTAGCAGTAGCAGCGAGTGTTGCTGTAGTGGCTGTTATGACGGTTCAGGTTTACCAACAGCCAGCCGGAGCGGACGGAGCCAGTGCCGAGCCCGCATTATTAACGAATCCAATTGGTGGGCGTGAGCCAGTAAGCCTGAATCATGTCGAGCCAATGTCTCAAGTGAGCGACCAGCAGCGTCGTCGCCAGGTGCAGTCGTATTTAATCGACCATCAGCAGCAGTTAATGCTGCAGCAAAAAGAAAGCGATGATAAAGAAGAGCAGGAGCTCAACAAAGGTAATTAATTCGATGATAACTCGGTTGTACCAGTCACTGATAGCCGCTGCCGCTGTGTTATTTCTGTCGGCAGCAAGTGCTCAGGAAACGCAAAAGGAAATTGACGGTGAGGGCTGGTTTGACCGTATGTCAAAGGCACTGACATCCCTCAATTTTGAAGCCTCTCTAGTTCATGTTCATGGTGACCAAATAGAACCCTATCAGTGGTTCCAGGCGGTCGGTGAACCACAAAGTCAGGAACTGCTCATTCGCATGAATGGTCCTGACTTTCGTATTTTGAGAGTAGGCAACCGTGTTGCTCACTTTCATACCTCAGCCAGTAACTTTTCATTAATTGCAGATTCAGTGTCGACCATTTTGCCTGTCGCTTTTACTGAGCCTTTCGCAAATATAAAGGATACTTATCAAGTCACTATTGGTGGCGGCGCGCGTGTACTTGGCCGTAATGCTCAACACTTGCGTATTATCAGCCGTGATAACCAGCGTTACAGCTATTCGCTTTGGGTCGACAGATCGTCCGGTATGTTGCTCAAAATGATGATGCATGATCAACGCGGTGACATTGTTGAACAAATGCAGTTGACCAGTCTCTCTATTCGTGAGGACTCTCCCGGCGTTTTAAAAGAAGTGTCAGATTTGGAAATGCCACCATTACTAAGTGACCTTCGCATATTGAACAAACCGGGGTTTCCCGTAAAACCCGGCTGGCAGCCTCAGGGCTTTGAACTTATTACCAAACAAAGCCATAACCTGGTTGCTGAATCGACACTGGTTGACCATTATTTATTTTCAGATGGTTTGACGGAGTATTCGATTTACATTGCAAGGCTTACCGATGATATGGAAACCGATGTGGCGCTGTCTTCCTCACAAACCTTATTCACAATGCGTTATAATGACTACTTAATTACTGTTGTCGGGCAGGTGCCACTCAGCATCGCCCAGCGAATAGCGCAAGAAGTGAGATAATGAAAGAATTGGCAGAAGTGGTTGCCGTTGACGGTAACCGAGTCACAGTAACCACGCAATTAAAAACCGCTTGCTCAGGCTGTGCCCAGGTTTCTACTTGCGGTGCGGGTATTCTTAGTAAAGTGTTTGCCGACAGAAACGCCCAGTTTCATGTGGTGACAGACGAGTCTGTTACCGTTGGTGACCGAGTAGAACTCGATGTGCCAGAGCAAGCCGTTACTCAATTCGCTCTCATGCTTTATGGCTTGCCAATTTTAGCCTTGTTGATTATTGCTATTGCGCTACAAAGTTCCGAGGCTGTTCATGAAGGTATTACCATTTTATTGTCTTTTGCAGGCTTTGCGCTGACGTTTTTAGGCTTGCGGGCGTGGTTTCGGCGCCGAGACATTAAAATAAACCAATTGGTACGAATAAAAACCGTATAACGTGGCTTTTTCAATTCTCGCCAAATAAACCATAAAAACCTTTGTTCTTGCGCCTAACATGAGTATGATCGGGGCTAATTTTTGAAAGTCAGAATTTAAGTTTTACAGAGGTATCATCAATGCCGGATAAGGCGTTCAAGCAAAGTAATATTCGCAACTTTTCTATTATCGCTCATATCGACCACGGGAAGTCCACGCTGTCTGACCGGCTCATACAGCATTGCGGGGGGTTAACCGACCGCGAAATGGCCGAGCAAGTCCTTGATTCCATGGATCTTGAGCGCGAGCGCGGTATTACCATTAAGGCGCAAAGCGTCACGCTTTATTATACGGCACAGGACGGTGAGACCTATCAGCTTAACTTCATCGATACCCCGGGACACGTCGACTTCTCATACGAAGTCTCGCGTTCTCTGGCAGGTTGTGAAGGTGCGCTACTGGTTGTCGACGCGGCGCAAGGCGTTGAAGCACAGACACTGGCGAACTGTTATACCGCTATTGAGATGGACTTGGAAGTGGTGCCGGTTCTGAACAAAATTGACTTGCCTCAGGCTGATCCAATGGCTGTAGCGCAGGAAATTGAAGAAATTGTAGGTATTGAAGCTGTTGACGCTGTTCAGTGTTCCGCAAAAACAGGAATTGGCATTGACGACGTTCTAGAGCGCATTGTTCGTCAAATACCGCCACCAAAAGGTAGCGAAGAAGAGCCTTTGCAAGCCCTTATTATTGACTCATGGTTTGATAACTATCAGGGCGTTGTGTCTTTGGTTCGTGTGCGTAATGGCACATTGCGAGCGGGCGAAAAAATGACGGTGATGTCGACCGGTCAGTCGTTCCAAATCGATAAAGTGGGTTACTTTGATCCCAAACCGCATGAAACCGGCATATTGCACACTGGCGAAGTGGGCTATGTTATTGCGGGAATTAAAGATATTTTGGGTGCGCCAGTGGGCGATACGCTAACAAATACCCGAGCTCCGGCCAAAGAGCCCGTCCCCGGTTTCCAAAAAGTGAAACCACAGGTTTATGCGGGTATGTTCCCAATTAGTTCAGACGATTACGAAGCTTTTCGTGACGCTCTGGGTAAATTGGCATTGAATGACGCTTCGTTATTCTATGAGCCTGAAAACTCAGCAGCACTGGGTTTTGGTTTCCGTTGTGGTTTCCTTGGCATGCTGCACATGGAAATCATTCAGGAGCGACTCGAACGCGAGTACAACATTGACCTTATTACTACCGCACCAACAGTAGTCTATGAAGTTGAAAAAACAGACGGCGAAATCGTCAAAGTCGACAATCCGGTAAATCTACCGCCAGTCAACGATATTGAAACAATTTACGAGCCTATCGTGGAAGCCAGCATCCTGGTTCCACAGGAGTTTTTAGGTAATGTCATCACGCTCTGCGTTGATAAACGTGGTGTGCAGACAGGCATGACCTACCATGGCAAGCAAGTCTCCGTAACTTATGAAATCCCGATGGCTGAAGTGGTGATGGACTTCTTTGACCGCCTGAAATCGTGCAGTCGTGGTTATGCGTCGCTCGACTATCAGTTCAAAAAGTTTGAACCTGCGGACATGGTTAGGGTCGATATACTGATTAATGGTGACCGAGTGGATGCGTTGGCAATGATCACGCACCGCGATCATGCGGAAGGGCGTGGTCGCATGTTGGTGGATAAAATGAGAGAACTGATTCCACGACAAATGTTTGATATTGCTATTCAGGCCACTATCGGAAACCACGTTATTGCGCGTTCTACGGTAAAACAGCTACGTAAAAACGTAACCGCTAAGTGTTACGGTGGCGACATAAGCCGTAAGAAGAAACTCTTACAAAAACAAAAAGAAGGTAAAAAACGCATGAAGAACCTGGGTAACGTTGAAGTACCTCAGGAAGCTTTCCTTGCGGTTTTAAAAGTAGGCAAATAGGAAATGGCCAATTATTTTTCATTAATTTTAACGGTAGTTACTATCGTATCGGGGCTGCTTTGGCTATACGATGCGAAGTTTTTAAAACCTAAACGTCAGGCAATAGTTGCTGAGGTTGAAAAAAAGACCACCAGCCCGCTGACAGAAGAGCAAGTAGAACAGTTAGCACCGCAACCCAAGCTAATGGAGCTGGGGCAGTCGATATTCCCGGTTATCGCTTTGGTGTTGATCGTTAGAACAATATTGTATGAGCCATTTCAAATTCCGTCGGGCTCAATGATGCCAACGCTGCTACGCGGTGACTTTATACTGGTGCAGAAATTTGACTACGGTATTAAAGAGCCGTTATTTCAAAACACCATTATTGAAACAACCGAGCCCAAACGTGGTGATATCGCAGTTTTCAAATATCCAGTAGAACCAAATATTGATTACATCAAACGTATTATTGGTTTGCCAGGTGATCGTATTGTTTATCGCAATAAAACCCTATACGTGCAGCCAGCGTGCGAAGAAGGGCGCAGAGACTGCCCTGAAATGGAAGTTATTAAAACGCAACTGAAGGACGATGGCGCATACTTCTCTGGCTCTTCACCACTTAAAACCTATGAAGAAACCTTGGGCGATGTAAAGCATGACATTTTAGTTGACCCTAGAGTTGCGTCGCGCCGTGATTTTTTCTACGACCAGCCCGGTACCCAAAGAGACGAGTGGGTCGTACCTGAAGGCCAATATTTTGCCATGGGTGATAATCGCGATAACTCACGAGACAGTCGCTACTGGGGCTTCGTCGATGAAGAACTGTTGGTCGGCAAAGCTGTATTCATTTGGATGAGCTTTGAAATGGACCGCGGACAAGACAGTTGGTTACCGTCGTGGGTACCAACAGGGATTCGATTTGAAAGGCTGGGGAGTATCGAGTGAGTTTACCCAAACCACCGTTAACTGAACTAGAAAAAATTGTCGGACATCATTTTCAAAAACAAGATGTGCTGCGGCAAGCTCTCACGCACCGTAGTGCCTCATCGACCCATAACGAACGCCTGGAATTTCTGGGCGATTCTATTTTAGGGCTGGTAATTGCTGAAGCTTTATTCAAGCAGTTTCCAAAAGTCGCTGAGGGCGATTTAAGCCGCATGCGGGCCGCTATTGTTTGCGGCCGTTCGTTGGCGAAGCTGGGAAAAAAAATGGGGCTGGGTGACTTCCTGTCGTTAGGTCAGGGCGAGCTAAAAAGTGGCGGCTACCGTCGGGAATCGATATTGGCGGATGCAGTAGAAGCCATTATCGGTGCCATTTACCTCGACAGTGACATGGACACAGTTAGAGAAGTCATTTTGAAGTGGTTTGAACCACAGCTCGATGACATTAAGCCGGGTGCCAGCCAGAAAGACCCGAAAACACGCCTGCAGGAATGGTTACAGGCAAGACAGCAACCGCTGCCAGAATACGATGTGATTGCTACACAAGGGCAGGCGCATAATCAACAATTTACAGTTCACTGTGTTATTGAAGGGCAACAAGAGCCATTCATAGGCAGTGGCACAAGCCGTCGCAAAGCAGAACAAGCTGCAGCGACCTCGGCATTAGAACATTTGCAGGAGCGTAAATGACGCTTGATATAGAACTCGACGACAACAAACACAGCGGCTTCGTCGCTATTGTTGGACGCCCAAACGTGGGTAAGTCGACGCTGATTAACCGTATACTCGGTCAGAAAATCAGCATTACCTCGAATAAACCACAAACAACACGCCACCGCATTCTGGGCGTAGACACCGACGGTGACTGCCAGGCGGTTTATGTTGACACGCCGGGTATGCATATTGAAGAGCCGCGGGCAATTAATCGAGTAATGAATCAGACGGCATCTTCCGCGTTAAAAGACGTCGATTTGGTCCTGTTTGTTGTCGATAGTTTGAAATGGCTGGAAGACGACAAAATGGTGCTTGAGAAAGTGCAGCGCAGCAAGGTACCGGTGGTCTTACTGGTCAATAAAGTCGATCAGGTTAAAAACAAAGAGAAGTTACTGCCGCATTTGCAGTGGTTGAGTACACAGCACGACTTTGCAGAAATATTGCCGATATCAGCCACCCATGGTGACAACCTCGACGAGCTGCGCAAAATTGTGCGTGGTCACTTACAGCCTGGTTTTCATTACTTTCCGGAAGACTATGTCACTGATCGTTCAGTGCGCTTTATGACCGCTGAAATTATACGTGAAAAGTTGATGCGCTTTACCGGTGATGAGCTGCCGTATGAAACCACAGTGGAAATTGAGCAGTTCGGTCACTCAGAAAAAGGTACGACGCATATACACGCACTTATTTTGGTTGAGCGCGAAGCACAGAAGCGAATGATCATCGGAAAGGGTGGTGAACGCTTGAAAACGATAGGCACAGAAGCTCGTCGCGACTTAGAGCGTTTGCTCGACAACAAAGTACTCCTTAAACTATGGGTGAAAGTGAAGTCGGGTTGGTCTAATGACGAACGAGCCTTAAAAAGTTTAGGGTACCGCGAGGACTAAATCGTGATTCAGCGAGCCTTAGTGTTGCATCGCTGGGATTTTCAGGAAACCAGTCTGCTGCTGGATGTGTTCACAGAGCAAAACGGGCGCGTCCGGCTTATTGCTAAAGGCGCTAAACGGTCCAAAAGCCCGTGGCGTGGATTAGCTCAGCCTTTTGTACCAGTGAAAATAGAGTACAAAGGGCGCAGCGACTTAAAAACGCTGACACTACTTGAACAAGACACCCAATCAGCCCAAATAAGACTTACCGGCAACGCACTTTATAGCGGCTTCTACCTCAATGAACTGTTGCAACGCCTGCTGCCGGCAGAAGCTGAAGCACAGGAGCTGTTCCAGCATTACTGGTCGGCGATAGCTGCGTTGTCCGAAGCGAAACATGTAGAACCAGCACTCAGACGCTTCGAGTGGCAGCTACTTGAACATTTGGGGGCAGCCTTTGACTGGTATCATGATGCTGACACTGGACAGCCGCTAAAAGATCTTGAGTACTGTTACTTTGTGCCTGATCATGGGTTAGTGTCGACGCCCCGGCATAAAGACGACAAAGCTTACCCAGTCAATGATATTGAACGAATAGCAGACTGGGATATAAGTGATGAACACCGCTTAAAACAGTTAAAGTGGATAATGCGCGAGGCGCTTCACGTGTATTTGGGTGATAAACCGCTGCGCAGCCGTGAACTGTTTCAGCAAAGAAGGAAGTAACCATGAGAGAATTACGCTTAGGGGTAAACATTGACCACGTCGCAACACTTCGAAATGCGCGTGGCGTGCGTTACCCAGACCCGGTAGCTGCGGCCAGCATTGCTGAACGTGCAGGAGCTGACGGTATCACCATTCATTTGCGTGAAGACCGCCGGCACATTACCGATCGCGACGTGGCAATGCTGAAGCAAACTCTGAACGTGCCAATGAATTTAGAAATGGCCGTGACCGATGAAATGATCGACATTGCAGTAAAAACACAGCCAACGTTCAGTTGCCTGGTACCGGAAAAGCGTGAAGAGCTGACCACTGAAGGCGGTCTAGATGTTGCCGGACAAGTCGAAAATATTGCCAATGCGACCAAACGTTTAACGGATGCAGGCATCCAGGTGTCGCTATTTATTGATGCTGATCGCAAGCAAATTGATGCAGCAAAAGAAGCCGGAGCGCCTATAATTGAATTGCATACAGGCCAATACGCTGAAGCTGACACTGAAGAAGAACAGAAAAAAGAATTGGCCCGCTTAATGGAAGCGGCAGAATATGCGCACTCTATTGGTTTGCAGGTTAATGCGGGTCATGGCCTTCACTACCACAACACCTTGGACGTCGCGCAAATTCCGCAAATGGTCGAACTGAATATTGGTCACTCTATTATTGCCCGGGCAGTTTTAGATGGTTTGGATAAAGCTGTCCGCGATATGCGGGAAATACTCGATAAGGCAAGATAATGGCAATAGTAGGACTGGGTACGGACATTATTGAAGTGTCCCGTATCGAGAAGTCGTTAGCGCGTGGCGACAGCTTAACTAAGCGTGTGCTGACTCCCAAAGAGCAGGAAGAAATGAGCGCATCGGTTGACGAGGCTGCGTATTTGGCGAAGCGATTTGCCGCTAAAGAAGCTTGTGCTAAAGCCTTTGGACGCGGTATTTCTGCGGGACTATCTTTTCAGCATATGCAGGTTGTCCATGACGACTACGGAAAACCCAGCTGGCACTTTACCGATACCGCTGCCGAGTGGATTAAAGAAATGGGGGTTGTTGCCAGCCATTTATCCATCAGTGACGAAAAGCATTACGCCGTGGCAACGGTTATTTTAGAGTCTGAATAAAATAGGTTAAACACAACCCAAATGGCGCAATTTTTTAAGCCGCAAAAGCGTGGCAAAGCCGTTAGTAAAACTCTCAAAGCTCAAGTCTCTGGGCTTGATCATCAGGCGCGAGCGGTTGTTCGTGGCTCTGATAAACAAGCGGGTCGAAAGCCTCAAACACGTTTCATTATTGGCGCATTACCCGGTGAGGTCATTCAGTACAAAACCACCGGCAAACACAGTGGTACGCTTGAACGCATTCTGGAGCCAAGCGCAGACCGTCGCGATGCTCCCTGCAAATATTATGAGCAATGCGGTGGTTGCGACTTTCAGCATGTCGATGAAAGCTACCAGCTGCGCCACAAACAACAAGTGGTAGAAGAGCTGTTTCAGAAGTTCGGTGTGTTTGACGCTGCGACTGAAAGCTTGCCCTGGCAGGCACCATTAGTCAGTGAGCCGACTCGATATCGTCGGCGTGTCCGCCTGGCCACCCGCTGGCTCGGTAAAGAACAAAAATTACTTATTGGTTTTCGGGAAGCGCAAAGCCATCAGATTGTGCCGGTTGAAGACTGCTTAGTGGCTGAAGAAAGCTTATTGCAAGCGGTGAATAGGCTGTATCCAGTGCTAAACACCTCAAGTATTGCGACTAAGCTGGGGCATTTAGAAGCCATTCACACTAATAGGCCAGTTATTTTACTGCGTATAACGGACAGCTTGCCAAAGGACGCTATACAGTCACTTGAGAAGTGGCAGGCAGAGCAGAATATCGATATTTGGCTGCAAAGCGACAATGAATTAACGCCTCTGAACAACGCAAGTTTACCTTTTGATACTTCCATAGACGGTGACAAGCTTTACTTTCAGCCCGGAGACTTTTTGCAGGTTAACGGCGGTATTAATGAACGTATGGTTCAGCAGGCTATAGACTGGCTTGCGCCAGAAAAAACGCAACGCGTGTACGACTTTTTCGCAGGTATTGGTAACTTCAGCATCCCGTTAGCGCGTCGAGCCAAGTCGGCACTGGCAGTGGAAGGTGTATATCGCATGGCGGAACAAACGCGCAATAACGCTGAAACCAATAGTCTTACTAACTTGAGTTCCTTAGCGGCTGAACTAAATGATATTACCGCGTCTGAATTAGGTGAACCGGCTGACTTATGGTGTTTAGACCCGGCTCGGCCCGGAGCAGAAGGGGTGATGACGTTACTTAAAAAGCTCAAACCCGAGCAACGACCTAAGCGAATTGTGTACGTTTCCTGCGCGCCGGACACACTCGCGCGAGACGTTGCTGCTATTGTTGGTCTAAAAAGCAATAAAAAGACCTCCGACTACCGTATTAGTAAGCTCTGCACAGTTGACATGTTCCCGCAAACGCATCACATTGAAACCATGGTTTGTCTGGAGCGAGCGTCGTAAGTCATGGTCCATGTACGCAGTACCCACGTGGATGATCCCAAGTATAAAGACAGCGAACAGCATTGGCTGAACGCTGTGAGTGATCCTGAGCCACTGGAAACTACCTTAGAGCAGCTAAAACAACAATTTCCAAAAGAAGAAGCCGCACTGCTAAAAGGCCAGGAAATGGTAGAGATTCTGGCGCCACTGAAGCTTGACGCGGAATCGCTACTGGCGGCTTTGTACGTACCACTGCTGGAAGCTGGCAAGCTCGACCTCGAAAAGCTCACCGGCAAGCAGTCAAAAACGCTCATTGTACTGTTGCGTAACGTACAGCAAATGCAGAGCATTAGTGACTTACAACATTTTCAGCACGGCCAGCCTGACGGTACTCAAATAGACAATGTACGACGTATGTTGCTGTCTATGGTGGAAGACGTGCGTGCGGTGCTCATTAAGCTTGCAGAACGTATTTGTTACCTGCGTGAAGTGAAAAACGCCGACGAAGAGACACGGGTCTTAGCAGCCAAAGAGTGTTCGGAAATATACGCGCCTTTAGCCAACCGTTTGGGCATAGGTCAGCTTAAATGGGAACTGGAAGACATAGCTTTTCGGTATTTGCACCCGAATACCTACAAAACCATTGCCAAGCGCTTGCATGAGCGTCGTACAGACCGAGAGCAATACATAGAGAACTTTGTTGCCGACTTGCAAAACGCGTTGGACGAGCAGCAAATACAAGCCGACGTTTATGGCCGCCCCAAACATATTTACTCTATTTGGCGCAAAATGCAGAAAAAGCATCTGCAGTTTGAGCAACTGTTCGACATACGGGCAGTTCGTATACTCACGCACAACCTAAAAGATTGTTATGCTGCGCTGGGCGTTGTGCATTCGCGGTGGCGACATATTGCTTCAGAATTTGACGACTACATAGCTACGCCCAAACCTAATGGTTATCAGTCTATTCATACGGTGGTGGTCGGGCCCGAAGACAAAAGTGTCGAAATTCAAATTCGCTCGCATGATATGCACGATGACGCTGAACTGGGTGTCGCCGCGCACTGGATGTACAAAGAAGGCCCGGCAACCGGCAAACGTCACGGTTTTGAGGATAAAATTGCCTGGCTGCGTAAGCTGTTGGCCTGGCATGAAGACATGGCCGGTAGCGAAGGCTTGGTCGATGAAATTCGCTCGCAAGTCTTTGAGGACCGTGTCTACGTGTTTACGCCGAAAGGTGAGGTTATGGACTTACCTATGGGCTCAACGCCGCTCGACTTTGCGTATTACATTCATAGCCAGGTTGGACATAAGTGCATTGGCGCCAAAATTGATGGCCGCATTGTGCCCTTTACCTATCAATTGCAAAACGGCGATCGCGTTGAAATTCTGACTCAGAAAAACGCACAACCGCGTCGCGACTGGCTAAACCCGCAGCTGGGGTATTTACACTCCTCGCGGGCAAGAGCGAAGGTTCATACCTACTTTAAAAAAGAGGACCGGGATAAAAACCTACACGCGGGCAAAGAGCTGCTAGAAAACGAGCTACAGAAGTACGGTATTCCGCTGCATAAAGCCACAGACGTTTTAGCCCGCTTTAATGTCAGTAATCTAGACGACCTATTAGCTGCCATTGGCGCCGGTGATGTGCGCTTGCATCAGGTTGTTAACCAACTCAAGCCGGAAACAACCGAAGCTGAAAAAGTTGAGCAAATTAAGAAGCGCACTAAAGTCACCAAGCGCAAAGTCGGTAGCACGTCGGAAGTGGTTATTGAAGGTATTGGTAACCTCATGATGCAATTTGCGAAGTGTTGCGAGCCATTACCGGGCGAGCCGATACGGGGTTTTATTACGCAAGGGCGTGGAGTGTCGGTGCACAGACGTGACTGTGAGCAGTTAGCGCATTTGCTGAACCAGCATCCGGAGCGGGGCATTGAAGTCAGCTGGCCGCGTCAGACGCATCAGGACTATCGAGCGGAGCTACGCATTTCAGCGTTAGACCGCAGTGGATTGCTGCACGACATTACCAGCGTGTTGGCGAATGAGAAAGCAGCCGTCATGCAAATGGACAGTGATGCTGACAGCCAGTCTCAAACCGCCACAGTAGTATTGGCTTTGGCTGTAAAAGATAACGAGAGCCTACAGCGAATTAGTCAGCGCTTGCGGCAAATTAACGGAGTTGAACAAGTACAACGGGTGTAAGCCCTAAAGGTTTTTATAAATGACGAGTAAATTTAACGGTGTCGCCGAATTAACAGATGTCATGCGTCGGTTGCGCGACCCCGAGGGCGGTTGCCCCTGGGACTTAAAGCAAAGCTTTGAGTCACTTCTGCCGTACACCATAGAAGAAACCTACGAAGTAGTTGACGCGATTCAATCGGGTGACATGGCCGCGATAAAGGACGAGCTCGGTGACTTGCTGTTCCAGGTGGTGTTTTATGCACAGCTGGCGAAAGAGCAGGGCGACTTTGTGTTTGACGACATTGCAGCGCATACTGCCAATAAGTTGATTAGTCGCCACCCTCATGTATTTGGCAGTGATGCTGAACGCAACTTGTCCGATGCCGAAATTAAAGCCCAGTGGGAACAAATAAAACAGCAAGAGCGTACTGAGAAAAATGCCCGTGGCTCTGTATTTGACGACATACCCAGTCAGTTGCCGAGCATTTTAAAAGCCGCCAAACTACAAAAGCGTGCGGCCTCCGTCGGTTTCGACTGGCCAGAAGCTGAACCGGTATACGAGAAAATTGAAGAAGAAATACAAGAAGTAAAAGAAGCAACAGACCAAGAGCACATTGAAGAAGAAATTGGTGACCTGCTGTTCGCTGTTGTTAACCTCGCACGCCACAAACAAGTGAACCCTGAAGCTGCGCTGCAACGCGCTAACGAAAAATTCAAAAGCCGCTTCCAAAACATAGAGCAACGCCTAAGCGAGCGGGACAAACATCCCACTGACTGCAATTTGGATGAGCTCGAAGCTTTGTGGCAACAAGCTAAGAAGGTGTAAACTTTAATCAAAACCTGCCGATAATACAGTTACGGACTATACTGAAAGTCAGTGATAGCCGATTTTGCAGGAATACCATCATGCCTATTAATCCAACCAATTTCGCAACAGGCTCTGGCAAGCCTAATTCTAATAGCGTAAGAGCTGAATCTAACGCCGATAACCGTGATGTTAAAGACGCAAAAACAGAGTCGAAGAAGGCATATAATGCCGCTATTCTCGCCGCGCATGAAAAGGTCTCATTAAATAGTAACAATGAGTCATTAAGCTTGCTGTACAAGACCGCACTCGAAGGCATTAATGCCGAGCTTGAGCCTGTCATGGGAAAGAACGCAGCGAAGAAAATTTACGAGTCCGGCGTCGACACTTCCCCTAAAGCCACGGCTGATCGCATTGTCTCCTTTGCCACTAATTTTTACAGCCGTTATAAAGAGTTAAACCCTGGTGATTCAGAAGAAGAGACGCTAAATAACTTTCTGGAGCTTATAAAAGGCGGCATCGACAAAGGTTTTAAAGACGCGGTTACTATTTTGCAAGGGTTACAGGTCTACGAAGGCAAAGTAGAAAGCGATGCGGATGAAACCTACAAGCTAATAGAGCAAGGTCTTGAAAGCTTCCGTGAGCGAGTACTTGAAGAATCCAAGCAGCAAAGTGATTCTGACAGTGAAACTGAGCGCGCCCCTGAAAGCGACTAAAGACGGCAAGCTCGGTTAACTGGAACATAAAGAGTTGCGCACTGTAGAAGTAGTGTTATAGTTATCGACAGTCTTTAAAAAGTCTTTTTGAGGCCTTTTGTGAAAACTGAAACGGTTACTTATCTAAAAGAAAACGCTAACTCTCTCGAGCTCAATGAAGAGTTGCTTGTTACCAAAAAGGGCAAACCCGCGTACGTGGTTCAGTCTTTTTCCGATTATGAGTTTCAACAAGAAACTCTGGCACTTCTGAAGCTTCTCAAGCTATCCGAAAAGTCGTTGGGTGACGAAAGGTTGAGCTTTGATGAAGCATTCGAGTGAGTTTTATAGAGTAGAAGCCTCTCGTGTCTTTAAGTTGTCTACCAGACGCTTCCGTAGTTTCATAGAACACAATTATTCAGAGTCGATTGCTGATAATGTGATCACCAACATAAAAAACAGGATTAAAGAACAACTGCCAATTAACCCTAAAATAGGCCCCATTAGCGAGCGGCTTCTTAGTCTTGGAGTCGCTGATTATAGGCAGTGGTTGGTTGATGACTATAACCTTGTATTTTATAAAGTTGATGAAGCTAATCAAAAAGTCGAACTCTTGTTATTAATGTCGACTAAGCAAAATATCCGGAAGCTGCTCTTCGAAGTAAACCTGTTGATTTAGATAGTTATAAACAATTAGCTAGCCACGCTCCTACCGCCACTGATTTGCTTTTCTCGGTTAAAGAAATTATCGTAGCTTTATGCAATTGCTACTGGCTATTGGGTTTGGAGGCTTTTAATCCAGCCTTATCGAAAACGTAAAGCACTTGAAGCGGAGAGTTCTTAGTGGAGATTATGAATACGTCAGGTTTATATCTGTTGGCGCATGTGCAAATTTAGTGAAGAACGTGCTAACGGATATTCGGGAGCATAGTCATGAGTGAGTCAACTGCTCGACAACCATTTGGGTCTACTGTTGTACCTATTATTGTCGCTGTGATTCTGACTGAAGCACTTATGTATAGCTTAGGTTCAAAGTACAACCCACTAAGTGATGACTTTGATATCGCGAACTTCCTAATTGATTTAGGCGTGTTTGTAACAATCGCAGTGGCCGCTTCATGGTTATATCAGCGAGTATTTAAGTTGCTGCGAAGAAAAACTACGAACAAGGAATAGTTAGAATATGACTATCCAGCTCAAACGCATCTATGACGATGCATCATCTGACGACGGTTACCGAGTTTTGGTGGATAAACTCTGGCCTCGTGGCATTTCAAAAGATGCAGCCAACCTTGATGAATGGATAAAAGACATAGCGCCTTCCGATGAGCTTCGTAAATGGTTTCACAGTAATCGCTCTGAGTGGGGTGAGTTTCGCAATCGCTACCTATCTGAATTAAAAAAACATAAAGAAGCCTTACGCGACTTAGCAAGCAAGGTTAGTAGTGAAAAAGTTACACTGCTGTATTCCTCTAAAGATACTGAGCACAACAATGCCGTGGTGTTGAAAGAGTATTTAGAAAAATTAACGTTATAACGTCATGGTGCTCTTATGTAGGTTAGTATCATGAGCGAGACAACAAAACGGTCAACGATTTACTTTGCCCTCAATTGCACAGCGCGTTGAGGTTGAAAGTGGCTCATAGAAAGCATGTTTATAAAATTAAATAGAAAATCGTCATAAGTGCTACTATAGTATCACTATGAGATAGATGACTAGGCGGTATGCTATGAAAGTAGAGTTTGTTACAAGTCTAAAGCGTCAGGCGACAAAAATTTTGGCTGATTTACATTCATCGAAAGAGCCGGTCTTGATAACAGAACACGGACAACCATCGGCTTATTTGGTGGACATTAAAGATTATGAATTAATGCAAAAGCGTTTAGCGCTTTTAGAGGGGCTCTCAAGAGGAGAGCGGGACTTACTTCACGGAAGAACGTATAGTCAGAATGAGGCCAAGGAGAAAATGAGTAAATGGCTGAAGTAATATGGACACATTCAGCATTACAAGATCTCAATGATATTGCAGAGTATATTGCGTTAGATAATGAGGCCGCTGCTGAAAAATTAGTGAAGTCTGTATTTAATAAAACAGATAGGCTAAGTGAATTTCCTCTTTCAGGTAGGGTTCCCCCTGAACTTCAAAGCTCGGTTTACAGAGAAGTCATCGCTTCTCCCTGTCGCATTATTTATCGCGAACAAGATGACACAGTTAATATTTTATTTGTGTTCAGAGAAGAACGAGAGTTTAGAGCCTACCTTTTAAATGAAAATTAAAAAAACGTGCTAACAATAAAAACAAAGGAAAGGAACAATGGAACAACACGCACAATATGCCGGCTTTTGGATTCGCCTGCTGGCAGTCATCATTGACTCAATCATTATGCTCATTGTTTTCGCTTTACCAGCGTCGTTTATATACGGCCAGGTTTATTGGGAAGGCAATGAAATGATTTACGGCTTCTGGGACTTACTATTAAATTATATTTTGCCGGTAGTCCTCACTATTTTCTTCTGGGTGAAATATCTAGGTACGCCGGGGAAAATGTTACTGAAGCTGCGCGTTGTTGACGAAAAAACGGGTGACAAGCTGAGCGTAGGTAAGGCAATTGGCCGTTACTTTGCGTATATTCCAGCGGCTATTCCGCTATTTCTTGGCTTTTTCTGGATAGGTTGGGCAAAGCGCAAGCAAGGGTGGCATGATCTTTTAGCGGGCAGTGTCGTTGTGAGAAGTGAAACAAAAGGGCCGTTTAAGTTCGAAGATATGGAACAACCAAACGACCAATCCAGTTAGTGCGCAATCGGGTGTTGCGGTTTTAACCACAACACCCCGATATATCTGCTTTCTCTCCCGCCTTAACGGCTCGTGCATCGCGAATAATGCGTATTGCAGAACGCAACACAACCAAGGCAATTACTGTTGCTATCACTAAGTCTGGCCACGCCATATTGAGCTGAGCGACCAGAAGCGCAGAAATAATGACACCGGTGTTCATGAGCATGTCGTTGCGAGAACATATCCAGCTGGCGCGAATATTAATATCGCCGTTTCTGGAACTGTAAAGAAGGGCAAAGCAAGCTACGTTAACCACCAATGCCAAACCTGCAACCCATAGCATCATGTTTGCATTGGGTGCGCTGCCGAAGACTAATCGCTGCACTACGTCAGCTAATACTAATAACGCCAATAAGGTTTGCAGTGTTCCGTTAAAAATAGCTGCGTTGGCTTTGTATTTAATAGCTTTACCAACAGCGTATAAACTAACGGCATAAACGAGTGTATCGGCCAGCATATCTAGCGAGTCCGCAATAAGTCCACTGGACTGTGCAAACCAACCAGCAATGAACTCTACGAAAAACATAACCCCGTTAAGAACTAATACTGTCCAAAGCAGTTTTCGCTGTGATTTATCGATATGATCTTGCGTGGTACTGCATGAACTGCCACAGCAGGATGACATAAACTAACTCCCAAATAGACTTTTGCTGGCGCTATACTAGCAAATTGGCGTACTTAAAGACTAGGTTGCGTGCTTTTTCATTTGTCGTCCTGCCCGTCTTTCGGTATACTACTTTCCCGTCTTAAAGCAATCCCAAATTCGACCTGACCAACTGGGTATCACATGGCGACAAACTATATTTTCGTAACCGGCGGAGTTGTATCCTCGCTGGGTAAAGGCATTGCTGCAGCCTCCTTGGCGGCAATTCTTGAAGCACGGGGCTTAAACGTAACTATCATGAAACTGGACCCCTACATTAACGTAGATCCAGGCACTATGAGCCCGACTCAGCACGGTGAAGTATTCGTCACCGTAGACGGGGCTGAGACCGACCTTGACCTTGGTCATTACGAGCGTTTCATTCGTACTCGCATGACCAGCAATAACAACTTTACCACCGGCCGTGTCTATGAAGACATTATTCGCCGCGAGCGTAAAGGTGAGTTTTTAGGGGCGACCATTCAGGTCATTCCTCACATTACCAACGAAATTAAACGCCGTGTCATTGAAGGCAGTGAAGGCTTCGATATTGCCATTATTGAAATTGGTGGCACTGTAGGTGACATAGAGTCGCAACCTTTCCTGGAAGCTATTCGCCAGTTAGGCACGGAAATTGGCCGCGACCACACTTTATTTATGCACCTGACCTTAGTGCCGTTCTTAGGCGCAGCAGGTGAGGTGAAAACCAAGCCAACTCAGCACTCTGTAAAAGAACTGCGTTCTATTGGTATCCAGCCAGACGTTCTGGTGTGTCGTTCTGACCGTTCATTGCCGGCGTCTGAACGCTCGAAAATCGCCTTGTTTACTAATGTAGAAGAGCGTGCGGTTATCGGCTTACGCGACGTTGACAGCATTTACAAAATCCCGTCTATGTTAAAAGCGCAGGGGCTGGATGAAATTGTTACTCATCGCTTCCGTTTAGACTGTCCTGAAGCCGACTTGCACGAGTGGGAAGAGGTTCTGTATCAAGAGTCGAACCCGAATGGTGAAGTAACTGTCGGCTTTGTCGGTAAGTACGTCGAGCTGCCGGATGCCTACAAATCGGTAAATGAAGCGCTGGCGCATGCTGGGCTTAAAAACCGCTTAACCGTTAATATTCGTTACATCGACTCACAAGATTTAGAAACCAAAGGTACGTCCAAGCTAGAAGATGTGGATGCGATTCTGGTTCCTGGTGGTTTTGGTGATCGTGGTATTGAAGGCAAGCTTATTGCGGCGAAATACGCACGTGAGAACAACATTCCATACTTAGGCATTTGTTTAGGTATGCAAGTGGCCATGATTGAGTTTGCTCGCAACGTTGCGGGCTTAACGGGCGCGAACAGTACTGAGTTTGACGAGAATTGCAGCGATCCTGTTGTGGGTCTTATCACAGAGTGGATGGATGCTAACGGTCAGAAAGAGCTGCGAGACAAGCATTCCGATTTGGGTGGCACCATGCGCCTTGGGTCACAGGAGTGCCACTTGGAAAAAGGCTCAAAAGCGCTTGATATGTACGGTAAAGAGGTGATTGAAGAGCGCCACCGTCATCGCTACGAAGTGAATAACCATTACATTGAGCCGCTGGAAAAAGCGGGCTTAAAAATTACCGGTTACTCGCACGACAAGCAGTTAGTTGAAATTCTGGAAAACCCGAAACACCCATGGTTTGTGGCGGTGCAGTTCCATCCGGAATTCACATCAACGCCGCGCGATGGGCATCCGTTATTTAAAGGCTTTATCGAAGCCGCGGGTAAATTCCGTAAAGAGCGCATGGCTTAATTGAGTCACTTAACGAAACGTTACGCATTAAACAGGATTGAAGCATGAGCAAGATTGTTAAAGTTGTTGGTCGTGAAATTATGGATTCTCGCGGTAACCCAACCGTAGAAGCCGATGTTTATTTAGAGTCTGGTCACATGGGACGCGCTGCAGCACCAAGTGGTGCGTCAACCGGTTCACGTGAGGCGTTAGAGCTGCGCGACGGTGACAAGTCGCGTTACCTCGGTAAAGGCGTGCAAACCGCTGTCGCTAATATTAATGGCGCTATTGCTGAAGCTTTAATGGGTAAAGACGCTGACAGCCAGGACGCTATCGACAACATCATGTTGAAGTTAGACGGTACTGACAATAAAGAAAAGCTGGGCGCAAACGCTATTTTAGCCGTGTCTCTGGCAGTCGCTAAAGCAGCTGCTCTTAGCCAGGGTGTTGAACTTTATGAACACATTGCAAACCTGAACAACACCAGTGGTAAATACAGCATGCCATTGCCAATGATGAATATTCTTAATGGTGGTGAGCACGCAGACAATAACGTCGACATTCAGGAGTTTATGATTCAACCGGTTGGCGCTGACAGCTTTAAAGAAGGCCTGCGTATGGGCGCTGAAGTATTCCATGCTCTGAAAAAGGTTCTGCAGCAGCGTGGTTTAAGCACGGCGGTGGGTGACGAAGGCGGCTTCGCACCAAACCTGGCATCTAATGAAGAAGCCTTGCAGGTTATTGTTGAAGCGGTTGAGAACGCGGGCTACAAAATGGGCAGCGACATTACGCTGGCGCTAGACTGTGCAGCCTCTGAATTCTATCGTGACGGTAAATACGAGCTATCCGGTGAAGGCAAGTCGTTTACTGCGGAAGAGTTTGCCGACTATTTGGCAGAGCTTTGTGACCGTTACCCAATTATTTCTATTGAAGACGGTCTGGACGAAGGCGACTGGGATGGCTGGAAAGTTTTAACCGAAAAACTGGGCAGCAAAGTTCAGTTGGTGGGTGATGACCTGTTTGTCACGAATACGCGTATTCTGAAAGAAGGCATCGACAAGTCGATTGCTAATTCAATTTTGATTAAATTTAATCAGATTGGTAGCCTGACAGAAACCTTAGCAGCTATTGCAATGGCGCGCGAAGCTGGTTATTCGGCGGTTATTTCTCACCGTTCAGGTGAAACCGAAGACGCCACTATTGCAGACTTAGCAGTGGGTACAGCCGCCGGGCAAATTAAAACTGGTTCACTGTGCCGCTCTGACCGGGTTGCTAAGTACAACCAACTATTGCGTATAGAGGGCGATTTGAATGGCCAAGCGCCTTACCGCGGACGACAGGAAGTCAACGCTGGCTAATCAACAAGCTGACATATTTCAGCCGCTGGCACAGCAAGGCGATTTTGCCGAGCTGTGCTCTGCGCTGTATGAACGCGAATTGCAGCAACTGTCGCAAGTCGATGACATGCCGGTTGCTGCACTACAACGCCGTTTAGCCAGCTTACCTCACTATATACGTCATGCCGCTCACGGCTGTTTGAATGCCGCTAAGCAGTCTCCGCTAAAGCTGGACGTTCAAAATGCCAGTTGGCAGGCGCCGCAGCCGACGAAAGTACCTTCATCGGGTACTTCAGCAGAAAAACAAATTCCCTGGTTCTCAAAGCATGCCGCGTTAGGTCTGGTTGTTCCGGTACTTTATAGAACCCCGGAATTTACCACCATTATGCTCGATAGCATTGATCGGGTGGATACCGACAAACAGCGTTTGCGTCTGAACTACCGAGGTTGGTTAGATTTCGCCGGGCAGGGCGAGCATGAAGAAGATACGTTACTCAAGCCCAATAAGCGAGTTATGACAGCTGCCTGTTGTGGGCATCAGTGGAATCACAAAGGTCGAATTAACCCGCGCACTCTCACTCTGCGCGAGCTATTATTAGTTGCTACTCTGGACTGGAAAAAGTTTCAGGTGGCTTTGCGGATAGCTCATTAAGCCAGTCGGTCCAGACAGGCTGTAACCCTTTTGCTTTTATGGCCTCGGCCACCTCATTGACTGAACGGTCATCATCTATCGAAAACTGCTCCAGCTCTTCTTTCTCGTTGGCATACCCGCCAGGCTGCGTTTTGGACTCAGCACTGACCGAGGTAACACCTAAGCTGAATAGCCCATCTCGTAAACCTTCTTGCTCACGCGTTGACAAGCTGAGCTCTACGTCTGGAAACCTCAGGCGGTATGCGCAAATAAGTTGTACGAGTTGCTTGTTCGTCATGTCCTTGCTGCCAGCAACGCCGCCGGTACAGGGGCGTAAACGTGGAAATGACAACGAGTATCGACTGCGCCAGTAGCGTTTTCGCATATAGTCGAGGTGTATTGCCGTGAAGGTACTGTCGATACGCCAGTCTTCCAGTCCAATCAACGACCCAAGACCTATTTTATCCATGCCGCATGCACCGAGCCTATCCGGTGTCTCAAGGCGCCAACGGAAGTCGCGCTTTTTGCCTTTTATATGGTGTTGAGCGTAGGTTAGCGAGTTATAGGTTTCCTGGTACACCATTACCGCGTCTAACCCGTGTTGTCGAAGCTGGGCGTATTCATCAGAAGCCAGCGGCTGAACTTCAAACATCACGTAACTAAAATAGCGTTTTATAATTGGCATAGCTTGCTGAAAGTAATGAATACCGACTTTCGTTTCGTGCTCTCCGGTAACAATGAGAACCGTGTCAAAACCCTTCGCTTTTATCGCGCGGCACTCCTGCTCAATTTCATCCAGTGACAAGGTCTTTCTTTTTAAGCGGTTGCTCATTGAAAAACCGCAGTAGCTGCAATCGTTGGCGCACAAATTCGACAGATACAACGGAATAAAGAGCTGTAACGTATTTCCGAAGCGTTGTCGCGTTAGCATGCGTGAGCGTTCAGCTAAAGCAGGAAGGTAGCTCTCTGCTGCCGGTGATAACAAAGACATAAAGTCGTCGCTGGTCAGCGTGCTTTTACTCAACGCACGTTCGACATCGGTGGCACTTGTGCTGTAAAGCTTAAGCCTAATGTCATCCCAGCTAAGCTGTTTCCAGACATCGTAAAAACTGTTGCTCATAACGTCTCTATAAACTCGGTCAGTGGGCTGGAGGCTTGGGCATGCATTGAGCTGTTGCGATTGTTCGGGGCTATTCCCGAAAGTATGCCCGAAAGGCCGGCTTCGAAGGCCGTTCTACCGGCACCAACGGTCTGACGAAACGCGTTGGACATCGCTATCGGATCATGTGCCGTTGCGATGGCTGTGTTTACCAAAACAGCGTCAGCACCTATCTCCATGGCTTCAGCTGCATGGCTGGGAGCACCAATGCCCGCATCGACCACAACAGGTACTGACGCTTGTTCGATAATAATGTTTAAGAAGTCCCGGGTGACCAACCCTTTGTTAGAGCCGATAGGGGAACCAAGTGGCATTATCGCCTCACAGCCTACTTCCTCCAACCGTTTGCATAACACGGGATCGGCACCACAGTACGGCATAACAACAAAGCCTTCTTTAACCAGCTGTTCGGCTGCTTTCAGTGTCTCGATAGGGTCGGGCAGTAGGTAATTAGGATCAGGGTGTATCTCCAACTTCAACCAATGGGTTTGCAGTGCCTCGCGTGCCAATCTTGCAGCGTAAATGGCTTCGTCAGCGGTTTTTGCACCGGAGGTGTTTGGTAATAAGCTGAGGCCTAACTCTTTAATCGGCGTGACAATATCATCTGTTGGTTGGTTCAAGTCGACGCGCTTTAAGGCCAGTGTAATCAGCTCACTGCCTGAAGCGTGAATAGAGGCTTTCATTATATCTGCGCTGCTGTATTTGCCGCTGCCAATGAACAGCCTGGAGCTAAAGTTTTTTTCCGCAATAGTAAGCATTTTAACCTCCTGCAACCGCTTGAATAATGGTCAGTGAGTCATCGTTATTCAGCCTATGTTCATGCCAATTCTCACGATGGATAACAACGCCGTTGACGGCAACAGCAATAGCCGCAGTGTTAATTTGTTGATGCTCAAAAAATTCCGATAAACGCAGCGAGTTGTTGACTGTTTCAGGTTTGCCATTAACGGTTATTTGCATGTTCACCTCCGCAAATTGGGCATGTTGTAGACTTTGGCAACTCGGCTTGCTGCCAGCGGTGAATAAGGCCGTCAAACGACTGCAGCCGACCCCAGGGCATCTCGTGTAGCGTTAGGTATTGAATAGCGAGTAGTGCCTGCATGGCTCCTATAATGCCAACGATAGGAGCAGCAATGCCGGCATTAGTGCAGTTAAGCGGCTCTTTAACCGAGGCCGGGTACAGACACTGATAACAACCATGGTCGGCGCTTGGCTTTAATGCCAATACTTGCCCGTTGAACCCCCGTGCCGCGCCTGAAACAAGTGGTTTTTTCAACCAGTAGCAGTAACGGTTAATGAGGTATCGAGTGTCGCGATTATCGGTGCAGTCGAGCACGATATCAGATGTGCCAATGTGGTCTCTGAGAGTGTCCTCAGAAGCAGCCTGCGATAACGTCGTAATGTCGACGTCTGGGTTAATCTCGTTTAAGCGTTGTTCGGCTTGCGTAACTTTGAGCGAGCCAATATCGGCACTACCGTATAAGGTTTGCCGTTGTAAGTTACTCAGTGACACATGGTCATGATCCATTAACGTGAGCTGACCAACGCCGGATGAAGCCAGATATTGGCTGGCAGGAGTTCCTAAACCTCCTAACCCAATAATCAGTACCTGGCTGTCGAGTAAACGCTGCTGCCCACGCTCACCAATGGAATCGATAAGTAGGTTGCTGCTGTAGCGTAGAGCTTGTTGGTCAGTCAGCATAGGCAGCCTCCAACTCCTGATGCAGCTCGTTAACGGCGGCTTCGGTGTTCGCAGCTTTTGTAATGGCGCTAACTAAAGCTATGCCGTTAACACCGGTTTGTTTGACGTGCGCAATGCGCTCTTTAGAGATGCCGCCAATAGCCACAGTGGGTATGCCAGTGGGTTTTAGTAAAGAAACATAACTCGTCAAACGCTCCAGCCCTTGCGGTTTTGATGGCATCTTTTTGGTTTGCGTTGCAAAAATATGCCCCAGCGCTACGTAAGAGGGGGTATACCGCAAAGCGATGAGTATTTCGGTGTAACTGTGAGTGGAAATACCCAGCCGAAGGCCGTTTGAATGAAGCGCTTGTAAGTCAGCCGTTTGTAAATCTTCCTGACCCAGGTGAACGCCGTAGGCACCGTGTTTTATGGCAAGCTGCCAATGGTCATTAATAAAGAGTTGTGCCTGATACGACCGAGCCAGTTCAATACTGCGCTTTATCTCCAGCTCTATAGAGTCTGAGGGTTTGCCTTTTATTCTTAACTGCAGTGTTCTAACGCCAAGCTGCAATAAGTGCTGCACCCATTTGAAAGAGTCGACAACGGGATATAGACCCGGTGACTTATTAAGTCTGGGAAATTCTGAACCTGGCACAGGCAGGTTAGTAGCCTCTATATTCGGAAAGTGTTTTAGGTTGTTTGGCCAAAGGGTATGAGCAACCGGCCCGGGGCCTTTACCAATTCTGGTTGCCCTCAATAAACCGTGATGAACATAGGTATTGGCCAGTGTGATAGCGTCTTCTGTCGGGTATCCCTGCGCTGCTGCGGCAGCAACGGCGGACGAAAGCGTGCAGCCGGTACCGTGGTTATTATTGGTAAAGACTTTCTCTTGCGAGTAAACAAGATAGGGCTCACCGAGAAGAGGGCGTTTAGACAGGTAAATATCGACTATCTTATTTTTACCGTATTGCTCAGTTTCAAGGCCGGTTACCAGAACACTGTTCGCCCCTTTTTCAATAACTGCCGCCGCCGCATTCAACGCACTTCTTTTATCGGTTACCTCAGTGTCGGCCAACCACGACAGTTCGTCAGTATTTGGCGTGAGTAAATCGACTAGAGTTAATAGTCTGTGACTTTGCGCGAGTGTCAGCGTTGATAACGTATCATTGTGGCTGGTGATCATAACGGGATCCCACACCACAAAAGGACGTTCTATTGTGTCGGGCCAGCGGCTTAGAAAATCGACAACCGCATCCAATTGTTCACGGTTACTGAGTAAGCCAATTTTTATGGCCGCGGGTGGCAAGTCGTTAAGTAGGCAGTTGAGTTGCTCGTCAATCGCATTGCCACTTAACTCATACAAACCCGTTACTGTTAGAGAGTTTTGTGCCGTTACGGTGGTAATAATGCTGCAACCATGACATTTAAAGCTTCTAAACGTATTTAAGTCGGCCTGAATGCCGGCGCCACCGCCGCTGTCAGAGCCTGCGATAGTCCAAACCACAGGTTTTTCAGAAGGTGCGTCAGTCATGACTCCGCTCCAACTTCGTCAGCCGTGGCATCTTTAAAGGTGACATCGATGCGTTCATTCCCTAAGTGCCCAGAGTACTGTCTAACCTCGTGAGAAATTTTCATGGAGCAGAATTTAGGGCCACACATTGAGCAGAATTGCGCTGTTTTATTGGACTCTTGCGGCAAGGTTTCATCGTGATAATTGCGCGCGGTGACTGGGTCCAAAGCTAAGTTAAATTGGTCCTCCCAGCGAAACTCAAAGCGGGCTTTAGACATAGCATCGTCCCTTGCCTGAGCGCCTGGATGTCCTTTCGCCAGATCAGCCGCATGCGCTGCAATTTTGTAAGCAATGAGTCCTTGTTTAACGTCCTCTTTGTTGGGGAGTCCCAAGTGTTCTTTAGGCGTGACGTAGCACAACATGGCGCAGCCAAAGGCTCCAATCATGGCGGCACCGATGCCGGAGGTAATATGATCATAACCGGGGGCAATGTCAGTAGTTAATGGTCCCAGTGTATAGAAAGGCGCTTCATGGCAATGCTTAAGCTGCTCGTCCATGTTTTCCTGAATTTTGTGCATGGGCACATGGCCAGGACCTTCAATCATGACTTGCACGTCATATTCCCAGGCTATTTGAGTCAGTTCGCCTAAAACACGCAGTTCAGCGAATTGGGCATCGTCATTGGCATCGGCAATGGAACCTGGGCGTAAGCCGTCACCCAGTGACAGCGATACGTCATATTTTGCGCATATTTCACAAATATCGCGGAAATGTTCATACAGGAAGCTTTCCTGACGGTGCGCCATGCACCATTTGGCCATAATTGAACCACCGCGTGAGACAATCCCAGTCACCCGGTTAGCCGTCAGCTCAATAAAGTCATGCAGTACGCCGGCATGAATGGTGAAGTAGTCAACGCCTTGTTCGGCTTGCTCCAAAAGGACGTCCTTAAATACCGGCCAGGTTAAATCTTCAGCAATGCCGTTAACCCGTTCCAAAGCTTGATAGATAGGAACAGTTCCAATGGGAACAGGGCTGTTTCGGAGGATCCACTCACGAGTTTGGTGAATGTTGCGGCCAGTGGATAAGTCCATGACTGTGTCGGCTCCCCAGCGTGTTGCCCAAATGAGCTTTTCCACTTCTTCTTCAATGGAAGAACTAACCGACGAGTTGCCGATATTGGCGTTCACTTTCACCAAAAAGTTACGACCTATGATCATAGGCTCAGATTCCGGGTGGTTCACATTGGCCGGAATAATGGCGCGACCTTTGGCAACCTCATCACGAACAAATTCCGGGGTTACCGGGTTGTCTAAATGCTCCCGACCCATGTTTTCCCGCAACGCAATAAATTCCATTTCGGGAGTCACAATGCCACGGCGCGCATAGGCTAGCTGTGTCACGCCGCTTTTGTCGGCATTTTTAGCCCTCGCGCTTATCCAGCCTGATCGCAGTGGTTTGAGTCCGGTTTTTACATCGACGACTGAGTTAGGGTCACCGTAGACACTGGATGTATCATAAACGTCGACGGGTAAATTGGGTGGTGGTGTTACGCCTGGTGTTGGCTGATGCAAAGTTTCGCTTAAATGAATACGGCGAAATGGCACATGAATGTCAGGCTGGCTGCCTTGAATAAATTCGCGCGTAGAGTTAGGAAAGTAACGGCCTGAAACAGACGATAAAAAGGACTCTGCCTGTTGGCGGTTTTGACGGTTTGTTGATGACATAGCATTCTCTCCAGCTAAAAAAATAACAGGGTTTAGAGATGCTTGTCAGGAGTGTTGAAAGGAACAACAGCGCTGAAAAAGGGAGAATCCCTGGCTGTTGCTCTCTTGTTCCCTTCGCAGGTATTAGCCTGAACAGGTTCAACGGATCCCGCTTTTTGCGGTCTCAGCCTGTTACTTTTTGAGTAACGAGGCACTCCGACAAGATTCCTTTTTAGTGGAACAAAATACTCAGCTTAATGCAACAGCGAAAGCGTGAACTGTTACTGCTGTATCAATGTATCAACGACTTTTGCGGCTTTATCCATTGGCTGACCTAAGCCTTCAACGCGGTGTTCAATAACACCGTTTTTGTCCAAAACGGTAATTAAATTACTATGGTCGAAGTCGCCGTCAGGACGCTTTCTGTAGCGAACTCCAAGGACAGTCGCTAAGGTCCGAATGTCCTGGTCTTCACCATGTAAAAAGACCCAACTATCGCTGTTCAAGTTGTACTGTTTAACATAGTCAGCCAAAGCTTTAGGTGTGTCGCGAGAGTTGTCGAAGCTGACCATAACCAACTTAACCTGCTCTTTGGCTTTGTCACTTAAACTGGTGTAAAGACGTTTAGCGTCATTGACAAGAACGGGGCAGGCGGTGGTGCAGCTGCCGTATATCATTGAGACAATAACCGGTTGGCCTTGCAAGTCGGCCAGTGTCATATGCTCACCTTTGTGTGTTATCCAGTGCGCATCAACCTGATACACCGATGAAGAATGCGATACTTTTGCGGCTTTCATCGAGGTGTGGTTTTTATGATTCTCATGCCCGGGCTTATGCTGAGAATGGTCTTGTGCTACAGCCGGAGCCAATGCAAGCAGGGCGCTTGATAGAACCAATGCGGCATAAGCGGCTGGTTTAAATAGGTTATTCATAATTGGTCTCCGTTACTGGCAATAGTGTCAGAAGAAATGTCGTAAGCGCAGCGAAAACCCATAGTGCTGGTTGAGCTCTGAGGTGCGTAGTCGCTACGAGACTGATACCGAAAGAAAGTGGCGTAATTGGCTTTGGTAAAGCTCGATAAGAAGCGAGCCCCGTCGCCACAAGAGCCTGACAATAAATCAACGTCATCGCCGTTAGTTAACAGCAACTGGTAGTCTTCGACCCATTCGTTGACCCGGTCATACATGTGGCTGAGTTCAGTGGCATTAACGTTCACCCTTTGTTCATCGCTTTGAGGCTGGCTGTACCAGGCGAATAAATCGCGCGCATAGTCATCGTCGCTTATATTTTGTTGCTGACGATACTGAACGGAAGCGTATTCCCATTCATTGAGGCTGGGCAAACGACCGCCTTGTGCGGCGCAATACTCGCGTGCAGCAAACCAGGACACATAAGTCACCGGATGCTCAGCTTGACCGTCAGGGTAGACGTTGTTTTGCGGCCAGTGCTTTAAGTAATTTCCGTCGTGAAACAGGGCAGCGATGTTATCTCGCTGCCACTTAGGATGATTTTTAACAAAATCGAGAAAAAGTTGGTTAGTGACCGGAGTTGCGTCAAGCATGAAACTATTAATTTCGATGCTAAGACGTTCCTTGTCCAACAGAACTGGAGGTTCAAACTCGCCACCGTTAATACGGACTGGGTCTGAGAGTACTAGCGGTGACGCTGTTAGCGTCGAGAACATAAGTCCCGCAACTCCAAGCCACTTAACCATAACCGTCTCCTTATTTGTCTTTACGTGGGCCGGCAATAAGTGCGCCGGCCGCTCCAAGCTCTGCGTCAGCAAATTCGTGATCAACCAGCTTGTAAATGCCTTCTTCCGGCACAATGAAGTCGATAGTTGCGCTGTTGCTTGCGCCCAGCAGAACAGTCTGCATGCCATACCATTCGTTACGTGGGTCGCCCTCGTACCAAACTCGGTCAAAGATAGCGCCAATAACGTGGAAGCTTGAAGTGCCTGAAGGTCCTGCGTTTAATACGTGTAAGCGCACACGGTCGCCTTCATCAGCACGTAATGGTGAGTCACTCAGTGCACCGACGTGACCATTAAAAGTAACGTGGCTAGGCTGGCGATTCAGTGCTGCATCGTGGTTGTATATGAACTGACCTTCAGCGACTTCCTCTAAGTAATGTTCGGACTGGACTAACACGTACTCTTTGTCCGGCTCTGTCGGGTAGCCGTCTTTGGGTGATACAACGACTGCCCCGTACTGACCCATTGCAGTGTGCATTAACACGCTGGAAGTACCACAGTGGTACATGTAAGTACCGGCATAGTTGGCAATCCATTCAAACTCAATAGTTTCGCCTGGTGAAATAGTGCGCCATTTGTCTTCAGCCGCGACAGTGCCACTGTGGAAGTCCATTGAGTGAGGCATTGGGTTAACCACAGGCTGGTTGTTCTGATAAGTATTTGCCTGAACCTGCTGCAAGAATGGCGAGCCATTTTTGACTGGCTTAGTAATAGTTACTTCTTCGTCAGAGCGGTTCTTCATTTTGAAAATAACGCGGTCACCCTCACGAACATGCAAAACCGGACCGGGTACTGAGCCGCCAAATGTCCATGCTGAGTAGCTCACGCCTGGTGCAACTTCCACTTTTTGTGAAAATACGTCCATGCGAACGTTGTGCGTTTTGTTGCCTTCATAGTCGAGTTTTGCCAAATTAGGCACTTGAGTCAGATAGTCACCAACAACTGCGGGGCCACTGTAGTCTTCGCGGTAGACTTTAGCTTCAGGTAAACCATAAACTTTGCCGTCAATGACATATTCACTGTCGTGCTTAAGTTCAGTGTCAGCGAAAGCAACAGGGGCTGAAACAGAGGCTGCGGCTGCTAGAATAGACGCGCTAATAACTGAGAGACTGAGAGATTTCATAACTGCTCTTCCTTGTTTATATGATATTTAAAATTAACGAGAGCCTGCGACAGCGTCTGCTTGAATTGTGCTGCTGCCGTTAGCCAGTTCGGTATTGACGTAATTCACAATGGCGGCAATGTCTGTGTCTTTCAGGTACGCCATGGGAGGCATTGAGCCGTTGTAAGTAGTGCCGTTGACAGTGACCGCACCCGATTTACCTTTTACAATGGTTTGGGCGATGTAATCGGGTTTGTCTTTAATATTTGGGTTATCTGCAAGTGGCGGGAATACGCCTGCCAACCCTTTACCTGCTGGTTGGTGGCATGCTTGACAGTATTTTTTGTAGGCATTTTTTCCGTCTGCAGCTTCAGCAGGTTGTGCGAAGAAGAATGCGAAAGCAGAGGCTGCGACTACAGCTATTTTTAAAGTGGATTGAATGTTCATAATGACACCTCAGTGACTGACTTAAGATGCCTCTAGAATACTGTTTTAATGGGTTTTTACGAGTGAAACGAAGAGGTAAAAGTCGCTTACTCCCTGGGGTATAGAGTGGGTATATGAGGGAGTATACCCCGGGGTAAGCGAGGGGATAGAAAGTTGTTTAAATACTGCGAGCTTCGAGTTCAATTCGTGACGCCGCACCATAGATCTTGCTGGCATCACCTTGCAGTTCACCTTCTGGTGTAATGGTCGGCCAAAGGTCTGTTAATGATTTCAGAACACTGCGGGTTTCTTCAATCGCTTCAGAGGCCTTTTCTGCTTCTTCGCTATTAATTCTCTCTAAGCGATTGAGCGCAATTTCTTTAAAGCCGAGTGCGTCTTGATACTCATGTACTTGCGCAACTTTACCTTCCTGAATACCCACAGCGTACTCATCGGCGGTTGCCATTAGCATAGTAGCGACGCTTAACAGCACACCTTTTGCTGTCATATCGGCGATAGGCTCGTGCGCGCTGATAGCATCAAGCAGTACCTTGTAATTGTTCATGACAACGTCTTTACTGTTGTCGTTGATAACGCTATCAGCTAATGCTTCAAGCTCATCGGCAAAGCCAGGCTGACCACGGTCGTTAAAGGCTTCAGTTAGCCCCGCGTAGAGCTCATCCCCTGGGTGCTTCATGTGAGTTTTCGCCATTTCAATATGGCCCTCTTCATAAAGCTTCATGCCAACCCAAAGGTGACCACGAATAAATCCCAGTTGCGCTAAAAACGCAGTGTCATTGGTGCTTAAGTCGATTTCAGGCGCAGCCATTTCGCCTTCAGCCATTGGCGCTGCCATAAAAGACGCAGGTGCAGCGTTTGGCTGAGTTAAAGGCGCTGCATTAGCGGTTGATGCTGCCATGGTTGTCGCTAAAACGCTGCCAACACCAACCCAAACTTTTTTCTTCTCAAACATAGAAAAACCTTATGTGCTTTTTTGAGTGACGGAACTCGTGTATATTTGCAGAAATGATAACTATTCGCAAGTTAAAACTATGATACTTCATATTCAAAAAGCGGTGGATGAAGCTGTTATTGACAGCCTGGTGGCAGGTTTATCGGCAGAGCAATTCGGTGACGGCAAAGCGACGGCAGGCTGGGCTGCAAAAGAGGTTAAGAACAACCAGCAATTGACTGGAAAAAAAGCAAAAGCAGCAACCGATCTATTATTAGAGAAGCTTCACACAAACCCTCTGGTTCAGTCGGCTATGCGACCAAAGCATGTGGCTCGTTGTAGTATTAATCGTTATGAAGTGGGTCAGTACTATGGTACTCACATGGACGACTCCCTGATGAACGGTGTACGCACCGACATTTCGTTTACGCTGGGTTTATCAGAGCTTGATACGTTCGAGGGCGGTGAACTGGTTATTGAAGATACCAGCAGTGAGAGAAGCTGGCGTCTGGGAAAAGGGGATATATTGATATACCCAAGCCATTACCTCCATAGGGTTAATGAGGTGACCCAGGGAGCTCGTCTGGCAATGATAGGCTGGATTCAAAGCGTGATAAAACACCCTAGCCACCGGGAGCTTTTGTTTGACGTTGAGCAATCGTTGAAAGTGGAATTTGATGCTAATGGTAAGTCTGAGAACTTTGATCGGTTAACAAAAGTGTTTCATAACCTAATGAGAGAGTGGGCGGATATTTAAATACCGCCCACGTTGAATGCTTAGCTGGCTAGTGTTACACCGCAAACGACCAGTAAGGCAATATTAGCGAATAGACCAATCATAAAGAAATAGCTACGTGGGCTAGGGTTCTTTTCGGTGGCAATAGCGTAATAAAGCACCATGTGAATAAGGCGTGCTCCCACAAATACCCAAATCAGCAGCGCCGTCCAGAATGCACTTGCCCCCACAAAAAACGCCAGAAAGGTAGTGCCCAGCATAAGAGGGTAGTTTTCAAGTGAGTTCATAAATGTCCGGTGCGCACGAAAAACGAATGAGTCGTGACTGAGTGACTCATTAATTTTTCCCGGAACGGCGCCTGGTTGTTTGGCTTTGCGACCACTAGCGACCAGCCACTGAACCAATAAAATAACCAGAGCTGCAAAAGCGCCCCAGTAAGCTAATAAATAGGTTTCAGATCCGTTCATTGTTATCTCCTTCGTTATTATTTTTAAGGTGCGCTCGGCTAGCTCGCAGCTGCGCCACAATTCCAACAAACTTCAAAAGCTGACCCGTTGAGCTCCTGACATTGGTTACAGCGCCAGTCGTCACCACGTGCCTGTTCTTCCAGTTGCTGAATAAGTTTCTGAGCAGTATGGAGTTGCGTGTCATCAACCAACCAAAGCTCTGGCCAGGTGTCCAATGGTGCTAAGTCTCCGGCCGCACCGCTGGAAAACTCATTTTTCATAACGGTTTCTATGCCGTTCATGCGCAATACATTACGCGCATTTTCCACTAAAAGTTTGTTTTCACGGGTATAAATTAACGTCATAGCTACCTTCAAGTCATTTTACGAGCTAATACTTTGAGCCAATACACTAACACCGGACAGCACCATTAATACTAGCGTTAATTGACGAAAGCGATATTCCGAAACATGATGCTGGAGCCTGTGACCGACTGTTGCGCCAATGAGCGCGCCCGGCAATAGGCTCAAAATAAGGTAAAAGTGTGCTTCTGCGTAGATGGCCTGCCGCGAAAAATTAAACACGTTAGCAATAGCGATACAACAAAAAAACAGACTTAAAGTGGCTCTGAACTGCTGCTTAGGAATACGAGCGTTTGCCAAAAACAGAACTATGGGTGGACCGCCGAGTGTCATTAAGCCATTTAAAATACCGGAGCTACTGCCTACCGCAATGTGTCCCGGCGCGTGCTCAGCTGTTGGAAACTGTTTACCGCTGGCAAGTGCAAGTGCCACCGCCAAAATCACACAGCCAAGCACCAGTTTAATTAGTTGGTCATCAATAGCGAGTAATAAGGAGCCCGCAATAATTGATGTGATAACGCCGGATATAATTAGCCACTTCCATTGCGACGGACGTGCGGCTTCACGGTTTTTCCAGTATATCCAGGCACCAACAATGATGTTAATAACGGATAATGCAGGCGTAAGAACGCTAATAGGGAACCATAAAGCCAGAATAGGAACGGCGAGCAAGCCGGAGCCAAAACCACTAATGCCTTGCAGCATAGCGGCAAAAAAGAATACTAATGCGGCGGCAAAATACTCCAATTTAACCTCTTTTATTGCTAATGTTTGAAAACGGCTTTTCAGTCGCTGCAATAGTCTTCATAATGATAACAATAATAACAACGGAGCTGAGCATGCGGGTGACTCTGGTCGTGTTGTTGACCTTATTCCTGGCACTACAATACCGTCTCTGGTTTGGGAAAAACAGTTTGCCAGATTATTGGCGTTTGCAACAGGAAGTCAGCAACCAAAAAGTAACCAATGAAAATCTCGAACGGCGCAATCAACTGATTTACGCAGACATTGAAGACCTGCGTGACGGTGAAGATGCGCTTGAAGAGCGTGCTCGCAATGAACTGGGAATGATTAAAAAGGACGAAGTATTCTTCCGTCTGGTTCCGGACAGAGCACAATAATGATATGAAAAGTACAGAGCCCACCGAACACTGCAACATTAAAGCGGTTATACCGGCAGCCGGCCATGGCAGCCGAATGCAAAGCAATATTCCTAAACAGTTTTTAACCGTTGGCGGTAAAACCTTATTACAGTACAGCATCGAAGCGGTATGCGCTGACCCTCGCGTGACGGAAGTGATCGTGGCCGTGTCAGATCCTGACTCAAGCGACTTGCCGAATGCCTCTGAATTTCACGTGGCACAACCCGTTACTTATATCAGTGGTGGTGATACTCGTGCTGAGTCAGTTTGTAGAGGTGTTGAGTACGCTGTGGCACAGGGAGCAACTCATGCACTGGTTCACGATGCTGCACGTCCTTGCTTGCACAAAGAAGCGTTAGTGCGAGTCATTGATAGCGGAACAGCCAGTCAGCATGGTGCTATTTTAGCGATTCCGGTTCGTGACTCTTTAAAACGTGCAATGACATCGAGTGGCATGGCAGCCCACATTGAAGAAAGTGTTGATCGTGAACACTTATGGCAGGCACAGACGCCGCAATTGTTCCAGGCACAGGCACTGTTAAATGGTATTAAACACATGGGGGCTCATAATCCGCAACTGACGGATGAAGCATCAGCGATGCAATGGCTGGGTTACCAACCGGTGCTAGTGGAAGGGGCTTTTAAAAACGTAAAAGTTACGCATCCCGAAGATTTTGAATGTGTTGCCAGCTGGCTGCTGGCATCTACAACGACGGAGTAAGGAAATAACTCAATGAAGATTCGAGTGGGTCATGGTTACGACGTGCATCGGTGGGGGGCTGATAAGCCGCTGATTTTAGGCGGTATTGAGGTTCCTCACTCGCAGGGGCTGGAAGCACATTCAGATGGCGATGTTATTCTTCATGCAGTGACTGACGCACTGCTGGGGGCTCTGGCATTAGGCGATATTGGTCAGCATTTCCCGGATACCGATGAACAATACAAAGGTGCTGACAGCGCACAACTTCTTGAGCATGCCGTGAACTTGTGTCAGCAGAAAGAGTTTCAGGTGGGCAATATTGACGTAACCATTGTTGCTCAAGCGCCAAAAATGGCTCCGCACATAGATGATATGCGCGCACGCATTGCAGGCTGCTTAAAAACCTGCGTTGATAACGTCAATGTAAAAGCAACCACAACCGAAAAGCTGGGCTTTGTGGGGCGTGAAGAAGGTATTGCCTGTCACGCAGTGGTACTGATGGAGTCGTTTTAATGCTTGCTCCCGAAACGGTTAACTGTCAGGAACTAGCCACTCTTAATGCCGGTGAGAAGCCGAGCGCAACTTTCAAAGCGAGCCCTGAAGACTTTCAGGTTATAGAGCAACTGACTGTCGAAGACGAACACGACGGAGAGCATCAGTGGCTTTGGGTTAGAAAGCGAGGGGCCAATACTGTCTTTTGTGCTGAAAAAATTGCCCGTTTTGCCGGCGTGTCGCCAAAACAGGTCAGTTACTCCGGTCTGAAAGACCGACAAGCGGTCACCTGGCAATGGTTTTCGATACAGCTACCCGGTAAAGACACGTTGGACTGGCAGTCGCTGAACGATGACGAAATGACGATTGAGAAGGTCATAAGACGCACGAAAAAGCTGCGTAGCGGTTTGCATAGTGGCAATAGGTTTATCATTCGCTTGCACAGTGTTAGCGACATGGCGCTGTTAAAAGAGCGCTGGAAGCAGGTCACGCAAAACGGCGCCATTAATTACTTTGGCGAACAGCGCTTTGGACGCAACGGTGACAATGTGGCTGCGGCTGAGCGTTGGATTATGGCCAGTCGTCCAAAACGTTTATCAAAAGCCAAGCGCGGACTTTATTTGTCGGCCTTACGGAGTTTCTTATTTAATTTAATGGCTTCAGAGCGTGCAAAACAGCTGGGCGCAGATTCCTTATTGGAGGGCGATTGCGCAATGTTAGCTGGCTCTAACTCGATGTTTACTGTTGAGCAGTGGGACCATGAGCTTAAACAAAGACTTGCCAGTAAGGATATTGAAATAGCGCTGCCGCTGCCGGGGTCTGCCAATAAGTCGATGAGCGCGGGTGAGTCGGCTGACTTTGAGGACAAGCAGCTCGAGCCTTACCAGAGCTGGATAGAGGCACTTGCTAAGCTTCGGGTTGATGAGGGGCGACGCGCGTGGAAAGTCATCCCGGGTGAGCCAGAGCTAAAAGAACTTGACGGTAGCACCGTTGAGCTTAGCTTTACCCTACCATCTGGCGCCTATGCGACAACGATTTTGAATGAAATTGCGACGATAAGTGGTGAACACAAATGATGAAAATTCTATTGAGTAATGATGATGGTGTACATGCTCCGGGAATTCGCGCGCTTTATTTAGCGCTCAAAGAGGTTGCAGAAGTACGGGTAATAGCACCTGACAGAAACTGTTCCGGCGCTAGTAACTCGTTAACGCTGCATAACCCGCTGCGCATTCGCAAACTCGACAATGGCTTTTACTCGGTCAATGGTACGCCAACAGATTGTGTTCACTTAGGCACTAACTCGCCAATAGCGGAAGATGTCGATATTGTCGTTTCTGGCATTAATGACAGCCCAAATATGGGCGACGATGTTCTTTATTCCGGCACCGTCGCTGCCGCTATGGAAGGGCGCTTTATGGGACTGCCATCCATTGCTGTGTCGATGGGGGGACGAGGGCACGACTACTATGAAACTGCGGCAAAAGTTGTTGCTGATATTGTCGCTGATATGGAAAAAGCGCCGCTGCGTTTAGATACCGTGCTGAACATTAATGTACCCTATACCACTTACGACAAGTTGAAAGGTACAAAAGTGACCAAGTTAGGTCGTCGTCACCGCGCCGATACCATGGTTCATGACCGTGACCCGTTCGGTAATGAGATTTTCTGGTACGGGCCTATTGGGCACCACACCAGCGACGAACCGCAAACGGATTTTGCTGCCATTAACGAGGGGTATGTTTCCATTACGCCTTTGAGTCTGGATATGACAGCTCAACGCCATACTGACACGCTAACGGAGTGGTTAGATCAGAAAAAATGATGACTACAATGAGTGGCCAGGCAAGAGCCAAAAAACTGATACAGCAGTTGACTGATTTAGGTATAACCAATCAGGAGGTGTTGCGGGTTATAGCCGAGACACCACGTCATGTGTTTATGCCGGAGTCGTTGGCGCATAAAGCCTATGAAAATACAGCGTTACCCATTGGTAATGGACAAACGATATCGCAACCATTGATGGTAGCGACCATGACCCAGTTACTGATGCAACACAATTGCCATAATGTACTGGAAATAGGCACGGGTTCTGGTTATCAAACGGCGATACTGGCGCAGTTGGTGGATAAGGTGTTTAGTGTGGAGCGCATTGCTCAGTTGCAGTATCAGGCAAAGCGCCGTTTACGCCAACTAGACCTGCACAATGTGTCAATGCGTCATGGCGACGGTTGGAAAGGCTGGAGCAGTAAAGCGCCTTTTGACGGTATTATTGTCACTGCAGCCGCCAGTGAAATACCTTCTGACTTAGTGGCACAGTTAGCCGACGGTGGTGTCATGATTATCCCTGTTGGCGATAAGGACGAAGCACAAAGTCTGACGGTAATTCGCCGTTTCGGTGACAGCGTTGAACAACAGCAAATTGGTGATGTTCGGTTTGTACCTTTGGTGAAAGGAGAGCTCAGTTGAAGCTGTTTTCTGCGCTTTATGACAAAGTATTAAGTTGGTCTGAACACCCCCGGGCTAAAACAATTTTGGCCTTACTCAGTTTTTCCGAGTCGGTGATTTTCCCCATTCCTCCGGATGTGATGCTGGCACCAATGGCAATGACGCAACCGGACAAAGCCTGGCGCTTGGCATTTTTAACCACGGTGAGCTCAGCTGCTGGTGGGGTGCTGGGTTACTTCCTTGGATTCTGGGCGTTTGAAACTGTTGTTTTACCCGCTGTAGAGACTATGGGGTATGAAAGCAAGCTGGACACTGTCAAAAGTTGGTTTGCAACCTGGGGCTTTTGGATAGTTTTTATTGCCGGCTTTTCGCCTATTCCCTATAAATTATTTACGGTGACAGCGGGTGTTATGCAAATTGCATTTTTCCCGTTTTTATTAGCCTCGGTTATTAGTCGCGGTTTGCGCTTTTATCTGGTGGCATGGTTGCTCAAAACGGGTGGCCCTAAAATGGCTGTAAAACTTCGTGAATATGTTGATCGAATAGGCTGGTCACTGGTAATACTATTGTTAGTAGCTTACATAGTGGTGCAATTGGTTTAGGGATGCGATTGAAAAACGGGATGTTACAGAGTCTTATAGTGCTTGCCTTGCTGCCAATTGTGCTGCAAGGCTGCAGCAGTCGCTCTCAACCAGCTCCCGTTGACACCTTATATACAGGCAAAACCTATCGTGACTTTCAGCCCAACTCTTTGAATGCGAAAAAGTACGAGGTACAAAAAGGTGAAACACTTTACTCAATTGCTTTTCGCGCCAATATGGATGTCGATGACATAGCCCGCCTGAATAACTTAAGCCGGCCTTATACGATTTACCCGGGGCAGACACTGGACTTAGTGGGCAGTGCAAAAAATACCGGCACCAGTGAACCGACTCAAAGACCTCAAAGTAATAAAGAAAGAGCAAAGAACGCACAAAATAATATAAAAACGCCCGTTGCCAAGACTCAGAAGAAAGAGTATGGTCAAAAAGTAGACACGAAAAAAACAGTGAAAAAACAAGCCGATACTCGCAAACAGAACCGTCAAAAACCGGTGCGGGTAAGGTCTGAAGCGGCAATGCCAAGTAACGCTGAGTTAGCCTGGCAATGGCCGTCGACAGGTAAGGTTATTGAACGTTTTTCACTGAAAGATCGAGGTAATAAAGGTCTCGATTTCGCCGGTGACAGGGGCGATCCTGTAAAAGCTGCGGCGGCCGGTAAAGTAGTTTATGTCGGAAATGCGCTTAGAGGTTTTGGTAATTTAATCATTTTGAAACATAACGATGATTACATTACAGCCTATGCCCACAATGAGGACATTCTGGTGAAAGAGCAAGAATGGGTGGACATGGGTGAAACGATAGCTCGCATGGGCGACTCAGGTGCTAAACAAGTGAAGTTGCATTTTGAGGTTCGTTTCAGAGGTAAGTCGGTGAATCCTGAGCATTATTTACCGAGCTCTCGCTAGTGACGTGGAAATAATAATAACAAGATATGGAGGTCGACGTGTGCAGTAACACGGTTTTCAGATTAACAGGAGCTTGTTATGAGCCAGATAAAGGAAGAAGCAGTCGACACTATCGAAATCAGCGAGGAAGAAGCGCTACTTGAAAACACAGACGAGGCGCAGCAGTCCGCAACGAGCTCTGACGAGGCGTTAGAAGAGGCGCTGTCATCGTCCTCAAGTCAGTACCAAAAGAAAATGGATGCCACTCAGCTTTATTTAGGTGAGATAGGCTTCTCCCCATTATTGACCGCCCAAGAAGAGGTCTTTTATTCACGTCGTGCGTTAAAAGGTGATAAAGCCGCCCGCCGACGCATGATTGAAAGCAACCTTCGCTTGGTGGTTAAAATTGCCCGCCGGTACTCAAACAGAGGTTTAGCGCTATTAGATCTGGTTGAAGAAGGTAACCTGGGTCTTATCCGCGCCGTTGAAAAGTTTGATCCAGAGCGCGGCTTCCGTTTTTCAACCTACGCGACTTGGTGGATACGCCAGACAATAGAACGGGCAATTATGAATCAAACGCGAACTATTCGTTTGCCAATTCATGTGGTTAAAGAGCTCAATATTTACTTACGCGCAGCGCGCGAGCTGGCGCACAAGCTCGACCATGAGCCGACAGCTGAAGATATTGCAAAAAGTCTGAATAAGCCTGTGGGTGACATTACTAAGATGCTGCGTTTGAACGAGCGTATTGCATCTGTCGACACTCCGGTTGGCGGTGAAAACGATAAAGCTCTGCTGGATATTCTCGCTGACGAGGATGACCACGGCCCAGAGGGTGTACTGCAAGACGAGAACTTGAAAGCTAACATTACCGATTGGTTGGATTCGTTGAACTCTAAGCAGAAAGAAGTTTTGGCGCGTCGTTTTGGTTTATTAGGATACGAAGCCTCAACGCTTGAAGACGTTGGTCGTGAAATAGGTTTAACTCGGGAACGGGTTCGCCAAATTCAGGTGGAAGCGCTAAGAAAGCTAAGAGATTCTCTGAAGCAGCAGGGACTGACGCTGGATGCCCTTTTTTCCGGGCAATAATTTGGCATAACTGTTTTAAAGAGAGGGCTCGGATAAAACCGAGCCCTTTTTGTTTCTAGAGTTTGTTTTGCCAACTAAAGAGTAAATCGAGTGCTTGTCTCGGGCTTAAGTTATTTAAGTCGGTTGTTTTCAGCTGCTCTAAAATGGGGTTTGGCTGTGTGGGTTCAAGCGGCAAACTGGGCTGCTTTTCGTTGGTCTCAGCCGGAACTGAATTGTGGCTCCCATGATGCGCCGTCTCCAGCTCTTTTAGTTTAAGTTTAGCTTGTTGAATAACGTTCTCCGGAACCCCCGCTAATTTCGCAACCTGTAAACCAAAACTTTGGTTTGCAGCACCTTCAGTAACCGTGTGCAGGAAGGCGATGGTATCGCCGTGCTCTTTGGCATTGACGTGCACATTACTGGTCGCGGGGAGTTCATCTGCCAGTTCTGTTAACTCAAAATAGTGTGTGGCAAACAGAGTTAGGCATTGCAGCTTTTGAGCCAGATAGTCAGCACAGGACCACGCAAGCGACAAGCCATCGTAGGTTGACGTTCCTCGACCAATTTCATCCATAAGCACCAGACTATTTGGCGTCGCATTGTGCAGAATGTTTGCCGTTTCTGTCATTTCGACCATAAAGGTCGAGCGACCAGAAGCGAGGTCATCAGATGCACCAATACGCGTAAAAATTCGATCGATGCGGCCAATGCGAGCGGCGCTTGCAGGAACGTAACAACCCATGTGCGCCAGAATAACAATCAGCGCTGCCTGACGCATAAAGGTAGACTTACCCCCCATGTTGGGTCCGGTAATCATTAACATGCGCTGTGTATCGTTTAAGGCAACGTCGTTGGCTATAAAAGGAGTCTCGCTGAGCTGCTCAATAACCGGGTGGCGGGCTTGCTCAAGTTCTATCAGGCTCGACTCATCCGTCAGCTCTGGGCGGCAATAGTTCCAGTTGTTCGCTAGTTGCGCGAAGCAGCTGAGCGTATCTAGCTGAGCTAACGCCGAGGCGGTTCTTTGTAAGTCAGCGACGTGCGGCATAAGCTGCTCAAAGAGCTGATCGTATAACCACTTTTCTCGAGCCAACGAGCGCGCCTGCGCATTGAGTACTTTGTCTTCGTGCTCTTTCAGCTCAGGAACAATATAGCGTTCTGTGTTTTTTAATGTTTGGCGACGCTGGTAGTGATCAGGGACTGAGTCTGCATTTTGTCGGCTAACTTCAATAAAGTAACCATGCACCTTGTTATAGCCAACTTTCAAGGTCGCAATACCGGTTTGTTGGCGTTCCCGCTGCTCCAGCTGATGCAGGTAGTCGGTGGCACCGGTGGCTAGATCCCGCAGGTCATCCAGCTCACTGTCGTAGCCTTCGGCAATAACGCCGCCGTCTCTTATCAGTAAAGGCGGGTTATCGATAATAGCGCGCTCTAAGCGGTCAACTACTTCAGGGAAAAGCAAAATAGCCTCGTTCAATTGGTTGAGACTTTGGTGCTGTAATTGGCTTTTAATATCAGGGAGCTGTTTCAGACTGTCTCTTAAACGGGCAAAGTCTTTAGGTCTGGCGGTTCTTAAACCAACCCGCGCAACGATACGCTCAATGTCTGACAGCGACTTCAGGCTGGTTTGCAAAGGCTCGTAAGCGTTATTTTCCAATAGAGCTGAAACCGCATCGTAGCGTTTATTTAAGGCTTGCTGATTTCGAATTGGACGTTGTAACCAACGTTGAAACTGGCGGCTGCCCATGGCCGAGGCTGTTTTATCCAATACTGCCGATAAATGCGTGTTAGCGTCGCCCAGGCTTTGTTGTAACTCGAGGTTACGGCGAGTAGCAGCATCCAGAATAAGGGCATCATTAGGGTGCTCTGTAACAATCGACTGAATATGCGGCAACGCCGAGCGCTGAGTTTCTTTAACATAGTGAAGAATAGCCCCGGCCGCTCCTAATGTAGGTTCGTCGGCTTTAAGCCCAAAGCCTTCCAAATGCTGCGTAGCAAACTGTCGGGTTAGTAATTCAAAGGCGGTTTTTTGTTCGAACTCCCAGGCTGGACGGCGTTTACAGTTTGCTTTGGCCAGCGGCAAGCCAGTTAACGACAAAGTGTCTGGGTAGAGAAGCTCTGCCGGCTCCAGACGTTGCATTTCTGCGGCCAGTTGCTCGTGGGAATTAGCTTGAGTTAACCAAAAACGTCCGCTGCTAAGCTCCAGGCTGGAAATTGCATAAAGGTCGTCTTTTAAGGCCGATATAGCGACTAACAGTTTTTGTTGTCGTTCGGCCAGTAGCGACTCGTCGGTTACTGTACCCGGCGTAACAATGCGAACGACCTTGCGATCAACAGGCCCTTTGCTCGTGGCAGGGTCGCCAACTTGTTCACAAATAGCGACAGATTCGCCTAAATTGACGAGTCGCGCTAAATAGTTTTCGACCGCGTGATAGGGAACACCAGCCATTGGAATGGGTTCACCGTTACTTTGCCCGCGAGCGGTCAAAGAAATATCGAGAAGTTCTGCCGAACGTTTGGCATCGTCATAAAATAGCTCATAAAAATCCCCCATGCGATAGAATAAAAGCATGTCCGCATGTTGCGCTTTTATACGTAAGTATTGCTGCATCATTGGGGTATGTGATTGGATATGTTTTTCAGAAAAATCAGGCATAGTTGAGTTATTTTTATCTGGAGCCAATGTTATGGTAACAACCACAGTTATTACGCCGCAAACCTTAGAACTCGCGGAACAGCTCGGTCAGTGCTTGTTAGAAAAAGAGCAAACAATTGCTACTGCAGAGTCCTGTACCGGAGGAGGAATAGGATACGCTATTACGGAAGTGGCGGGAAGTTCTGCTTGGTTTAATGGCGGATTAATCACCTATACTAACGACCTTAAGCGACAGCTACTGAATGTGAGTCAGAAAACGCTTGAACAAGATGGGGCTGTATCGGCTGAGTGTGTGAAACAAATGGCGCTTGGCGCCCAGGCTCAATGCAATACGTCGTGGGCTATTGCGGTTAGTGGTGTGGCAGGGCCCGGCGGTGGTACCGCCGAAAAGCCGGTGGGACTGGTTTGGATGGCTTTAGTTGGACCCGATTGCGAGGAAGTTTGGTCGCAAACTTTCACGGGGAATAGACAGAAGGTGAGAAGCCAAACCATCGACGAAGTCTTGGGGAAAGCAATAAATCAGTTTTTATTACAGTAACTTAGCTGTCATTTCATAAAACTTTTTAATGAATACTTGATACTGTAAAAACGTACAGTATACTGTGTATAAAACCAGTAATTAATGCGGAGCTTAAAATGAGCAATGATCGTCAAAAAGCGTTGGATGCAGCGCTCGGGCAAATCGAACGTCAATTTGGTAAAGGATCTATCATGCGGTTGGGTGACAACCAGACGTTGGATATTGCCTCTGTTTCAACAGGTTCGTTAGGGCTAGATATTGCTCTTGGCATTGGTGGTTTACCCTTTGGACGAGTGATAGAAATTTATGGACCGGAGTCCAGTGGTAAAACGACAATGACTTTAGAAGTTATTGCTGAAGCCCAAAAAATGGGGAAAACCTGCGCCTTTGTTGACGCTGAGCACGCTCTCGATCCTATCTACGCTGAAGCTCTAGGCGTTAACGTAGATGACTTACTTGTGTCTCAGCCTGATACGGGAGAGCAAGCACTGGAAATTTGCGATATGTTGGTTCGTTCCGGTGCTGTTGACGTTGTAATTGTTGACTCTGTAGCTGCCTTAACACCTAAGGCCGAGATAGAAGGCGAAATGGGCGATAGCCATGTTGGCTTGCAGGCGCGTTTAATGTCACAAGCGCTTCGTAAATTAACGTCAAACATTAAAAAATCGAACACTATGTGTATTTTCATCAACCAGATTCGTATGAAAATTGGTGTGATGTTCGGTAACCCTGAAACCACAACGGGTGGTAACGCACTGAAGTTCTATTCCTCTGTTCGTTTGGATATTCGCCGTACGGGTGCCTTGAAAGAAGGCGATGAAGTTGTCGGTAACGAAACTCGTGTGAAAGTGGTTAAGAACAAGGTTGCGCCTCCGTTTAAAGAAGCAAACTTCCAAATTTTGTATGGTAAGGGCATTTCTAAAGAAGGCGAGCTGATTGACCTGGGTGTTAAGCACAAGATGGTTGATAAAGCGGGCGCTTGGTATAGCTATAAAGGCGATAAAATTGGCCAGGGCAAAGCAAACTCAATGAAATTCTTGCAAGAAAACCCCAAAATAGCGGACGAATTGGAAAGCAGAATACGTGAACTCTTGCTGTCAAAGCCTGAAAAGAGAACCAAAGAAGATCGTGAAGCGGAGAGAGCAGCTGCAAAAGAAGCTGAAAACTCTACAGAGTCAAGCGATGACAACGTGTTGTAAGTTGCGTCGTTAATAATGAAAGTACAAAGGCCCTGGATTTATCCGGGGCCTTTTAAATTGAGGGAGTTATTGCAAAGAGTTGTTGGTAGAGCTTTGCCGCATAAGCGTCGGTCATGCCAGATAAGTAATCTGAAATAACCCGAGGGGCATTGTTTCCATGCTCTTGTTCGTGCAGGTAGCGTAAGCGAGTATTTTCTGGAAGCAGTCTTTCTGGCTCTACAGAAAGCACATCAAACAGCTCCATAACTATTTGCTGCCCTTTAAACTCTTGCGCTTGCATTTCAGGCTTTCGAATAACCCACTTAAAAATGAACTCTTTTAGTGCATTAAGCAGGTGCTTCTCGGCATCTCCAAGTGCAACTTGGTACTGTAACAACGGACATTCAAAGTCGTTGTCTGTTTTTATTAAGGTTGCAGAAGTAACCAGGCGGTTGACCAAGCTACCAATGGCTCCTTTGCGCTCATAATGATCATCAGAAAACAGAGCATGAGTCAGCGATTCAGCGTTAAAGTCAGGCAGTGAGCTTTCCAAAGACCGCAACCTGTCGAACATATGCTTCATCCAGTGATCGCGCTGAATAAGCCCAACAACTATGGCGTCTTCGAGGTCATGTACGCCATAAGCAATATCGTCAGCCGCTTCCATAATAGAGGCATCAACGCTTTTTAACGCGCTGCGGCCGTGTTTAGTGGTTTGTGGCTCTGCTGAAAGTGCCTGAAAGGCTTGTTTGTCACTAGTCGATAATGGGGCAAGCACCCAGTCTAATTGGGCGACGTCATCGTTATATAAGGCTTTAGGGGGCAACCATTGCCGCGTCGGTAAATGCTTAAAGTTACTGACATCTTCAGGTAATTGTTCGCGGCGAACCTGGCTGGCTAGAACAGGGTATTTCAGTAACCCGAGTAAAGTGCGACGGGTTAAATTCATGCCATGCTCTGGCGTGTAGGCTTCGAGCTTGGTAACTATACGAAAGGTTTGGCCGTTACCTTCAAAACCACCGTTATTGCGCATCATGTAGTTCAGCGCAATTTCTCCGCCATGACCAAAGGGCGGATGACCAATGTCATGTGCCAAACATAATGACTCCAGCAGAGGCTCCGAAAACTCAAGTGACTTTGAAAGCTCAGGGTGCCGGTGACTTAAATGAACAATAAGGCTTGCGCCAATTTGGCTAGCCTCCAATGAGTGGGTTAAACGAGTTCTTGGAAAGTCGTGCATACCCACGTACATAACTTGAGTCTTTGCCTGCAGCCGTCTAAATGCGGCGCTATGCAATATTCTGGCTTTATCTCGCTGGAATGGGGTACGGGTGTCATTGGGTCGATTGCTTAATGTGTTAACTTGACGATCAGTCCAGGGCATAGATAGCTCAGGTAGGTTGTTGAAAACTCAGTAATCATAGTACGATACTTAAACAAATTAAAAAAGTGGGAAAAATCACATGTCGGAAGTGAAAGTTGCATTAGCTCTAGGCTCTGGAGCGGCTCGTGGTTGGTCACATATTGGTGTTATTAAAGCCCTCGAAGAAATGGGTGTGCGCATTAATATGGTGGCAGGCACTTCCATTGGCTCACTAGTTGGAGCGGGTTATGCGTCTGGTCGCCTAGCTGAAATAGAGCAATGGGTGCAGGGAATGAGTCGCTGGGAAGTGTTCAACCTACTGGACTTTGGGTTTAACCAAGGCGGCATTATCGGCGGCGAAAAAGTATTTAACCATGCTCGGGAAGAGTTCGGGCAAAGAAATATTGAAGACCTACCTATTACTTATGGCGCTGTGGCAACAGACCTCTACAGTGGCCGTGAGATTTGGTTACGGAAAGGGGATTTATACGACGCATCGAGAGCTTCCTGCGCCATGCCTGGGGTTCTCTCACCTAAAGCATTTGACGGACGCTGGTTAATTGATGGTGGACTGGTTAACCCTGTTCCCGTGTCGCTGTGTCGGGCCCTGGGTGCTGACTTTGTTATAGCCGTGCATTTGAATTCTCAGTTGAACTCCCGGGCGGTAGAGAGAAGAGGTCGCAGTATTCCGCCGCAAACAGAGGCTGAACAACTCGAGAAGGAAAAAGCAGAAATAGAAAAACATGCGGAAGACGATAATGGCTTTTTCGATAACCTGTGGTCGGGCAGTAAAGAGTACTTAGACAGCTTTAAAGAGCGTTTTAAAAGCAATGGTCATAAAGCGCCGGGTATGTTCAGTGTCATGGCAAGTTCTATTGATATCATGCAGGAGCGTATTACTAAGGCACGTATGGCGGGCGATCCGCCGGATATTTTAGTGCAGCCCAAACTTGGCCATATCGGCATTATGGAGTTTTATCGTGGGCAGGAAGCTATTGATATTGGTTATGACACTACCACACGGATGCGTGATTTGATTATGGATGAAATTGAGTTATACAGAGAGCGCCGCGGTTAAGCGGCGCCCAAACTTTCAAACGTATCCTTTAGTAGCCGGCTGCGTGTCCGTCTTTGCGGCTTTCAGAAGCGCCAATGTAAACATCCTGTTCGTGGTCTTTCCAAATAGCCTGATAGCCGCCATAAGGACCGACAGCTTCCTGCAGCGTATGTCCCATTTTTATCAGTTCGCGGCGAGTGTTCTTAGAGAAGCCGTTTTCCAGACTGACAACACCGCCGTCGGACATGAAAGAACCAGTTGGCTGGCTTGAACCTGTATGCAGAATACGAGGGGCATCGCCGGCTTCTTGTAGGTTCATACTAAAATCAATCATGTTAATGAGAATTTGTGCATGCATTTGAGGTTGTGTGGCGCCGCCCATAACGCCGTAACTCATTAATGGTTTACCGTCTTTGGTCACAAATGCGGGAATTATAGTGTGGAAAGGGCGTTTACCTGGTTCAAACACATTGCGATGATTCGCATCCAGCGCAAACAGTTCACCACGGTTCTGCAAAACAAACCCTAAACCTGTCGGTGTTACTCCTGAGCCCATGCCGCGGTAGTTACTTTGAATAAGCGATACCATGTTGCCGTCTTTGTCAGCGGTTGTTAAGTAAATGGTGTCGCCCTCTGTCGGCGGCTTACCTGGCTCGTATGAACGACCGGCTTTCTCCGGATTAATGAGTTTTGCGCGCTCCTTAGCGTAACCTTTGTCCAGTAGCCCTTCGACAGGCACATCATTAAATGCCGGGTCAGAGTAGTATTTCGCACGATCTTCGAATGCTAGCTTTTTAGCCTCGACGAAGTGATGAATGTACTCAGGGCTGTCAAAGCCCATACTGCTAATGTCGTACTGCTCAAGTATATTGAGTATTTGCTGAGCCGCTATTCCCTGGGTGTTCGGTGGCAGCTCCCAGAGGTCATAACCACGATAGTTGGTCGAAACCGGGTTAACCCAAGTCGACTCATGCTCCGCTAAGTCCTCGTAAGATAAAAAGCCACCGTGTTTTTCGACAAAGGCATCTATTGTGCGTGCAATTTTGCCTTTATAGAAAGCATCGCGGCCTTCATTAGCTAAGAGCTTATAGGTATTGGCCAAGTCGGGGTTTTTAAAACGCTCACCTTTTTCAGGAACGTCGCCGTCTTTCATAAAAACATCAGCGAACCCGGGTTGGTCGGCCAGCACTGCGGCGTTTCGACCCATGTAGTAGGCAATAACTTCAGTCACTGGAAAGCCTGACTCTGCATAGTTAATAGCCGGTTGAAGCACGTTTTCCATGTCTAACTGACCGAAACGGTCATGAAGTTCAAACCAGCCATCGACCGCACCGGGAACAGACAGCGGTAATACGCCACGAGGGGGAATTGACTCATAGCCGTTTTCTTTAAAATATTCCAGCGACAAACTTTTCGGCGAACGGCCTGAGGCATTAAGTCCATAGAGCTTTTCTGACTCGGCGTCCCATACAATGGCAAATAAATCGCCACCAATACCGTTGCCGGTCGGTTCAACTAAGCCTAACACTGCGTTTGCAGCAATGGCTGCATCAATCGCATTGCCGCCTTCCTGCATAACGTCCAGTGCGACTTGTGTGGCAAGCGGTTGGCTTGTCGCTGCCATGGCGTTTGGAGCCATAGCTTCCGAGCGAGTGGCAAAGTGATGACCTGTTATACGGTCACTGGCCGCAGCGGGTAGGGTAGACGCCGCACATGTAAAAGCGAGAGCGGCTGAAGCGATAATATTCAATCGTGCCATAGTGTTTACCTTGTTAACTGTGTTGTATTCACTATAGACCGACAGTTAGAAACATCGAGTAGGGTGAGGCGTCACC
>NZ_DGMK01000012.1:0-53971 GCF_002388365.1 Idiomarina sp. UBA4520
TGTGCCCTTTCAAGATCTTTTTTAAGAAAAATGATCACTTGCCTAGATCATAATCAATTTGATGACTTATTCGTCTTTATCAGACTCTTTTTTCTGTTTCTTATCAACATCGCCGTCTTGGTTAAAGTCAGCATCATCATCGTCGTCATCTCCAACGACATGCTCTAACTTCAGTTTTTTCACATTTTTAATGGTGAATACTGGCCCAGACAAGGCGTATAAAAAGAAAATAGAGAACAAAACTAAAGATGGTTGAGTAGCAACGATAACGAAAGCCAATACAATCACTAATATAACTAAGAAAGAGACTTTACCCTTCCAGTCTACATCTTTAAAAGAGTGATAACGGAAGTTTGTTACCATCAATAAGCCAGCACAAATAGTAATAATGGCTGCAATGCCGCCAATATCAGAACCTTCAATACCGTATTCAGAGCCCACCCAAACTAAGCCGGAGACTATCGCGGCCGCGCTTGGAATAGCTAACCCCTGAAAGTAACGTTTATCCGAAGAGCCTAAATTAGTATTAAACCTTGCCAACCGTAACGCACCACCAGCCACAAAGATAAATGCAGCCAACCAGCCGAGCTTACCTAAGTCAGCAAGTGCGTAGTTGTACATCACGAGTGCTGGAGCCATACCAAAGGAAACGATATCTGCCATGCTGTCGAATTCAGCACCAAAATCACTTTCGGTATTGGTCATTCTGGCTACACGTCCGTCAAGCCCATCAAAAATCATCGCAATAAAAATTGCAACGGCTGCTTCGACAAAGCGCTCATTCATCGACGCAACAATGGCATAGAAACCAGAAAATAAACCCGCCGTTGTGAATAAGTTTGGCAGTAAGTAAATACCCCGGCGTTTGCCGTTAGTATTTGAACTATCGTTACTCATGCAAAAACACTCTTAGTTATTAATAGAAAGTGAACAGGTTATCACAACAAGGCTTCGGGTAGGAAATCCCCGAGCCTTGTTGCCTCTGTTACTGACTAATCACTAGCGCTTCATTCTCAACACTGACTTTTATCGGTTTAGCAGGTTGAATCTCTCCGGATAAGATTTTCTGCGCTAACGGATTCTCAAGTTCATGTTGAATCGCTCTTTTCAGAGGTCGCGCCCCAAATACCGGATCAAACCCTGTACGAGCCAGATGCGCTAACGCATCATCATCGACTTCAATCTCAAAGTCTTTCTCTTCCAGGCGCTTAAACAGCAGCTGTAACTGGAATTGAGCAATCGAGCGTATCTCAGCTTCACCCAATGGATGGAATACCACGGTGTCATCAACCCGGTTAATAAACTCAGGTCTGAAATGACGCCCCAATACTTCCATGACTTCCGCTTTCATTTGTTCGTACGTATGCTCTTTCGCATGCTCTTGTATGAGATCAGAGCCCAAGTTCGATGTCATAATAATCACGGTATTTTTAAAATCGACCGTGCGACCCTGTCCATCTGTTAGGCGACCGTCATCCAATACCTGAAGCAATATGTTGAATACATCCGGATGGGCTTTCTCTACTTCGTCAAGCAAGATGACAGAATATGGTTTGCGACGCACCGCTTCCGTTAAATACCCCCCTTCTTCATAACCTACATAACCCGGAGGTGCACCAACTAAGCGAGCTACGGAGTGCTTCTCCATAAACTCAGACATATCAATTCGAACCATCGCATCGTCTGTATCGAACATAAAATTCGCCAACGCTTTGGACAACTCAGTTTTCCCCACACCGGTTGGACCCAGGAATAAAAATGAGCCTATAGGTCTGTTTGGATCACCCAAGCCCGCGCGCGAACGACGAATGGCATTTGCGACTGCCTCGACCGCTTCGTTTTGTCCGACAACACGATTATGCAGGTTATCTTCCATATGAATGAGTTTTTCACGCTCACCCTCAAGCATTCTTGCAACAGGAATACCGGTCCAACGCGACAGTACATCGGCAATCTCTTCGTCGGTTACGCGGTTTTTCAGCAAGCTCATGTCCTGCATTTCGGCCTGCAATGCTAAGTCTAACTGACGTTCCAGTTCAGGAATACGCCCATACTGAAGTTCCGACATACGGTTCAAGTCCCCCGCTCGACGAGCAATATCCATGTCGGTGCGCGCTTGCTCAAGCTGCGCTTTGATATGCTGGGTGCCCTGCACGGCCGCTTTTTCAGTATTCCAGACTTCCTCTAACTCTTTGTATTTGCGTTCTTGGTCGTCTAACTCATCATGCAAGGTTTCCAAACGCTTTTTACTGGCATCGTCTTTTTCTTTCTGCAGCGCCTGACGCTCCAACTTAAGCTGAATAATGCGACGCTCTAACCGATCTAAATCTTCTGGTTTAGAGTCGATCTGCATACGGATACTCGATGCTGCTTCGTCAATTAAATCAATGGCTTTATCCGGCAGCTTGCGATCACTGATATAACGATGCGATAAAGATGCTGCTGCAACTATTGCAGGGTCAGTTATCTCTACCGAATGATGCAGCTCATAACGCTCTTTCAAGCCTCGCAAAATCGCAATAGTGTCTTCTACGGTTGGCTCATCGACCAAGACTTTCTGGAAGCGACGTTCTAAAGCGGCGTCTTTCTCAATATATTGGCGGTATTCATCTAATGTTGTTGCACCGACGCAATGAAGTTCGCCACGCGCAAGCGCCGGTTTCAGCATGTTGCCTGCGTCCATTGCACCTTCAGCTTTACCAGCACCGACCATGGTATGGAGCTCGTCGATAAAGAGAATAATTCGTCCCTCTTCTTTAGAGAGTTCATTTAATACCGCTTTGAGTCGTTCTTCAAATTCCCCACGAAACTTTGCGCCAGCTAACAGAGAGCCTAAATCGAGCGATAACACTCGCTTATGTTTTAAGCCTTCAGGCACTTCCCCATTAACAATGCGTTGCGCTAACCCCTCAACAATTGCCGTTTTACCGACACCAGGTTCACCAATCAGTACCGGGTTATTCTTGGTACGACGCTGCAACACCTGGATAGTCCGGCGGATTTCTTCGTCACGACCAATAACGGGATCGAGCTTCCCTTGTTCAGCGCGCTCTGTTAAATCAATCGTATATTTATCGAGAGCCTGGCGTTGCTCTTCAGCGTTCGGATCATCTACTTTTTGACCATCTCGAATATCATTAATCGCTTTTTCCAGCGCATCTCGCTTTATGCCCTGCGCTTTAAATATTTCGCCCAACTTGCCCTTGTCTTCCGTTGCGGCTAGCAAAAAGAGTTCAGAAGAAATATAAGAATCATTACGTTTCTGTGCGTATTTGTCGCACAAATTGAGTAACTGTGCAGTCGCCTGAGAAAGCTGGACGTCCCCACCGGTACCTTCCACTTGCGGCAATGCATCCAAGGCTTTGGACAAGCTTGCTCTGAATTGTGGGATATCGATACCCAACATCGTAAATAATGGACGGACTGAGCCGCCATTCTGGTCTAGCAATGCCTGCATTAAGTGCACAGGCTCAATAAATTGGTGATCACGACCCAGCGCTATAGATTGCGCATCGGCAATCGCCATTTGAAATTTACTGGTAAATTTATCGTGTCTCATGGTACTACCTCATTTAAATCTTTCGTTGAGTTAAATGTGGGTACTTTTTGGGCGTTTTCAAGTTTTTAGCCGTTATTTTCGCCAAATAATTGACGCAAATCGGGCTGCGGCTTTTTCCTTACGCCAGGAGTACCATAATTCAGAGTGGGTCACAGTACATTCATAGCTCTGAGTAATAGCAGTAATACCAAACTGGCGGCAAATCATTTCCGCAATACCGGGCAAGTCCGCTAACCATTTTGCTCCAGTCGCCTTGAAAAACGGTTTCGCGTCAGAGTTAATCGAGACAAACGCATCGAAAACATCCTGACCAACTTCAAACGCATCTGAGCTAATCGCTGGACCTATCCAAACACTTAAACTCGATGGATCTGCAGAGAACTTTTCTAATGCCTTTTGCAACACGCCATCTGCCAAACCTCGCCATCCAGCATGAATTGCCGCTATTTCTTTGCCGTCGGATGAACAAATAAGTATAGGTAAACAGTCTGCGGTCAATACCGCGCATACACTGCCGGGCTGAGAACTATAAGCAGCATCCGCTATGCTTGTTTTAAAAGGCCATGACAATACATTGCTCGTATGTTGTTGCTGCAACCACACCGCTGAATGGGGTAACGACAATTCACGCTCTAAACGCCGTCGTCTCAACAGCACAGCAGCGGGATCATCGCCCACATGAACCGCTAGGTTGCCAAACGCCCTTGTTGTAATTGCAACACCAACATTGTCAGGCAGCGTCCAATTAGGATGAAAAACGTTTTGCGTCACGCTTCAACTCTTCAATTAAATATTCAAAATCGTCCGGACGGTCAACGTGGAATTCAAGCCATTCACCTGTAATGGGATGATGTAACCCCAGAGATGCGGCGTGCAAAGCTTGTCGATTAAAGTTTCTCAGAGTTTGTAAGAATTGATCATCGGCTTGTTTCGGCGGGCGCGGACGGCCTCCATAGGTCAAGTCACCAACCAGCGGATGTTTGATATGTGCCATGTGCACACGAATTTGATGCGTTCGTCCAGATTCCAGACGCAAGCGCAACAAGGTGTGAGCTCGATAGCGGTCTAATACTCGATAATGAGTCACTGCGGGCTTTCCGGACTGAACCACGGCCATGTGCGTGCGCTTTGTCGGGTGTCGACCAATAGGCTCATCGACCATGCCACCTGCTGTCATGACACCATTACACACAGCTTCATACTCTCGTGTGATTTCCCGAGCCTGCATCATCGACACTAACTGTGTTTGCGCAGGGACATTACGGGCAACCACCATCAGGCCGGTGGTATCTTTATCCAAACGATGAATAATGCCGGCACGTGGCACCAAGTCTAGTTGTGGGTCATAGTGCAGCAGACCATTTAACAAAGTCCGGTCCGGAGCACCAGCGCCGGGGTGAACAACCAGACCTGCTGGCTTATTAATCACCAAAATGTCATCGTCCTGATAAACAATATCCAACTCTACCGGCTGCGGAATGTGACGCTCTTCACTTTCAATTTCCGCATCCACGGCCACTAACATGCCGGTCTCGACTTTCTCGCGGGGCTTCTTCACGACCTCGGCATCAACCGAAACCTTCTCCTCGGTTATCCACCCTTTTAAACGAGAGCGAGAATAGTCCGGGAACAACTCAGCAAGTGCCTGGTCTAATCGTTTTCCTGTTAATGACTCAGGAACAATAGCTTCTAATTCAATACGTTTATTCATATATTCGGTTTCGACTGTCAAAGCCTTAAAGGCTGCGTTAGAATGCAAGAATATGCTAGTGTAACGGTTTGCCCGTGCAGCGCCAAAAAAATATAGGGAATACTGCTAAATATGTTAAGTAAACAACTCGGCCGACACATTGTATTATCCACAGCTCTTTGCTTTATGGCTGTTGGTTGTTCGAGCCAACCTGACGAAGAACAACAAGTTGCTAAAACCCAAATTGAGTCACTTTACGAGCAAGCTCGTGAAAGTATGGCGGCAGGTAACTTTAATTTAGCTCAAGAGCAGCTGTCGAATCTGAACCGACGCTTCCCGTTTGGTCCTTACGCGCACCAGGTGCAACTCGACCTTATTTACTTGCACTACAAGTTAGATAACACAGAAGAAGCACTAGCCGCGATTGATCGCTTTATTAGTCTTAATCCGAATCATAAAGACATTGATTACGCCATGTATATGCGTGGTCTGGTCAACCAGCGCGCTGAGCACAACGGTATTCATGCAATGTTTGGCGTTGACCGCTCTGACCGCGACTCTTCAATGGCTGAAGAAGCGTTTAAGGACTTTGCAGAATTAGTTCGCAAATACCCGGACAGTGAATATGCGGCCGATGCAAAAAAACGGTTAGTCGCTATAAAGAGTCGTCTGGCGAAAAAAGAATTAGCTGTTGCTCAGTATTATATGGATCGCCAAGCTTATTTAGCAGCGGCCAATCGAGGACGCTACATTCTGGAGCACTTTTCTGATACGCCAGAAGTGGAAAATGCTCTGGCAATGATGGTAGAAAGTTACGATCAGTTAGATTTACCAGAGTTACGCGAAGACGCTTTGAAAGTGTTAAGAGCTAACTTCCCGGGGAATCAGTTAGTCAGCAATTAATGAGAAAGGCGCGGTTGTTTAAACCGCGTCTTCATTTTCCTCACCGGTTCGAATGCGAATGACTCGTTCAATATCGGTAATGAAGATTTTGCCATCACCTATTTTGCCGGTTTGAGCGGTTTCCATAATGGCCTCAATACACCGTTCGACATCATCATCGCCAACGACTACTTCTAATTTTACCTTCGGCAAAAAGTCGACCATATACTCTGCACCACGATACAGCTCAGTGTGGCCTTTCTGACGACCGAAGCCTTTAACCTCAGACACAGTCATGCCGGCAATACCGACTTCTGACAATGCTTCTCTCACATCATCAAGCTTGAAAGGTTTTATAATGGCTTCAACTTTTTTCATAACGCTTCCCTATTGCCCTTGTCGTTGCAATTCATAGCGATAATGACTGGTAATAGGATAACGGCGATCTTTGCCAAAGTTTCTTGGTGTCACTTTCGGACCCACCGCTGATTGTCGCCGTTTGTATTCGTTCAGGTCGACCAATCGAACTACCCGGCGAACATCTTCTTCGCTAAACCCTGCAGCAACAATATCTGTTACTGACCAGTCTCTCTCTACATACAATGCCAGAATTCGGTCTAAATCGCCATAGTCGGGCAGCGAGTCTGAATCGACTTGGTCCGGCGCTAACTCCGCTGAAGGCGGGCGATCTATCACTCGCTGAGGAATACAGTCGCCTAATGTGTTTCGATATTCAGCCAACTGATACACCAACAATTTAGGCACATCCTTTATCGGCGCAAAGCCTCCGCACATATCGCCATAAAGCGTTGCATAACCCACAGCCATTTCACTTTTATTACCCGTTGTCAGCACCAACGACCCAGTTTTATTCGACAGCGCCATAAGCAGTACACCACGACAACGTGATTGTAAGTTTTCTTCCGTTGTGTCGGTTTCCGCACCTTTAAAAAGCGGCGTTAATTGCTGCATGAATTGGTCGAACATTGGCTCAATAGGCACAGAGTCATATTGAACGCCAAGCGTATTCGCCTGCTTTTCAGCATCTTCAAGGCTCATGTCTGAGGTATACCGGAAGGGCATCATCACGGCCTGAACTTTATCAGCACCCAACGCATCAACAGCGATAGCCAGAGTTAATGCCGAATCAATACCGCCAGATAAGCCTAACACGACACCTGGGAATCCATTTTTCGTGACATAATCTCTAACCGCTAAAACCAGAGCGTCATACACATTGGCTAAGTCATTTTGCGACTTACGTGGAGGGAAGCTCTCGCATTGAAACCTGCTGCTTTTATAGCTCAAACTTGTCAATGCTGTCTGACAATGCGGCAGCTCGGCCAGCAATTGACCATCGTCATCCATCACAAGAGAATGTCCATCGAAAACCAGCTCGTCTTGTCCACCACAGTTATTTAGGTACACAATGGGCTTAGACGACTCCGATACGCGTTGTCTCAATACACCCAAACGTTGCTCATGCTTATTCAGCTCATAAGGCGACGCGTTTATCGATAAGACAAAATCAATATCGTCTTCAGCCAATCGTTGTAATGGCTCGGGATGCCACAAATCTTCACATATTTGTAGGCCAATGCGGACGCCATGCCACTCGAACACCTGACTTTCATGACCCGGAATAAAGTAACGCTGCTCGTCAAACACACCATGATTAGGTAAGCGCTGCTTGAAATAACGTAATAGGCACTCACCGCGATGCAGTACCGACATGGCATTAAAAAGCTCGCCACCAACATGCTGTGGGTGTCCGACAATAACCACACAGTCAGACGCTGCTGCGCTAATTTGCTCCACGGCGTTGTCGACAGCCTGACTTAAATCGTTTCTTAACAGTAAGTCTTCTGGCGGGTACCCCGTAATGGCCAACTCAGGGAACACGATAATGTCGTGTTGCTGACCCTGCTCACGAATGGTTTTTAAAATTAATGCGGTATTGTTGTGAATTGCGCCAACGGTAAAGTCCAGTTGCGCCAGGCACAAATTAAGTTCAGCCATAACTGCTTCCAATTTAACCACTGCCGACATCGGCACGAATGGTGGCGAATGATATAGCAGCGCTGTTAGTAGCGCAAATCTTCGGGAATTGGTGACTCGCTGTCAGGCTTTTTCGGACGTTTCGCCTGACCTTGCTTAAACAGGCGCAACTGATACACATAGGCAAGAATTTGTGCAACAGCAACGAACAGTCCTTGCGGGATTTCTTTCTCCAGCTCCGTAGTGTGGTAAACAGAACGCGCCAATGCGGGCGACTGCACCAATGGAATGTCATACTCCAAAGCAATTTCCCGAATTTTCGCCGCCGTCTCGTCGGTTCCTTTTGCCAGTAACACGGGGGCTTGTGAGCCACCATCTTCATATTTTAACGCCACCGCATAATGGGTCGGGTTGGTCACCACGACATCTGCTTTTGGCACTTCCTGCATCATACGGCGATTAGCCATTTCCATTTGCAAGCGACGAATACGACCTTTAACTTCCGGGCTACCCTCTGTATCTTTATGTTCGTCTTTGACTTCCTGTTTCGTCATGCGTAAGTCTTTGTTGTGTTTCCATAACTGGAAAGGCGCATCGATCACCACAATCAAAAAGATTGAACAGCAAAGTAGTAAGAACATCCATAGCAGAATATCAAGCGCATTCCCTATCATATTTGGCATTTGCCCCATCGACATTTGGAGAATATCGACAAACTGCCATTTCAACAAAAAGTACGCCGAAACAGCAACAACCGAAAACTTGGCAATGGCTTTAACAAGCTCGACTAAAGCTTGAATACCAAACATGCGTTTAAAGCCGTTAAGGGGGTTCATACGACTGAATTTAGGCGCCATGGCTTTGGTCGAGAAGGAAATACCACCCAACCAGCTATTACCGAAAAAGGTGGCCACTAAAACAAAAGCGAAAATAATGAGTACTGGCCACATGATAAAGCCGAAGGCAATACCAAAAGCTTCGTAAATTTTTGTGGTATCAAAGGCTTGCTGACGGTCGATAGTAAACATCGTTTGGAACACATTGCGAGCACCCTCATACAACCAATCACCAAACCACATAAACGCAATAGCAGCGCTCACCAATACAAACGCCGTTCCCATTTCTTTGGAGCGCGCAACCTGGCCCTTCTCGCGGGCCTGCTGTTTTCGTCGCTCCGTGGGGTCTTCTGTGCGTTCCTGATCAGTCTCTGCCATTACTCTCTACCTTATCCCCGAGTCTAGCTACACTGAGAGCCAATAACTGTGCACATCACTTCAATTGCACGCTGCCATTGATTTTCAAAATGGAAAATGAAGCCGCCCATTGTCAACCAAAGTACGACCAAACCACTCACCATAGTAATTGGGAAACCTATTGCGAAAATGTTCAGTTGTGGTGCTGCTCGTGTCATTACGCCGAAACCTAAATTAATGAGTAAAATAGCAATAACACCGGAGAGCATCGCGGCTAAAGCGGCTGAGAACATCACCGCACCATATTCAGCAATCGCCATAAAAGCATCAGCATCCAGCCCGGTCATGCCAACGGGCACAGCCTCAAAACTGGCCATTATCATGTGAATCATCAATAAATGACCATCAAAGGCTAGAAATACTAAACTGGCAAGCATTAGAAAAAATTGCGCAATAACCGGTACCTGCTGGCCATTCGTGGGGTCAACCATCGACGCAAACCCCAAACCAATCTGCATAGCTATAACCTGGCCGCCAAGTACAAATATTTGTAGGAAAAGCAGCGATACCAGCCCCAAGGCTACACCAATAACCACTTGTTGCGCGGTCACTAAAAAACCACCCACTGATGTCATTTCAACACCAGTTGACACCTCAGGTAATGCAGGGGAAACCGCCAGTATGATGGCTAACGACAGGAAAACTTTAATACGCGCGTTAACTAGAGTGCCGGAAAATAGCGCCATACTGCCTATCATGGCGGAGACCCGTGTTAACGGCCAGAGATGTTGCTCTAGCCACTCCAGGACAACAGAAGTGACCAAGTCCATTAGCCAACCACTTCAGGAATCCGATTAAACATTTCGATGGTAAAGTCCATCACCGTTTCGGTCAGGAAATGCCCCCCAAGACCGATAACAGCAAGCGTCACTAATAAACGAGGTAAGAAACTTAAGGTCTGTTCGTTAATTGAGGTGGCGGCCTGAAAAACAGCAACCACTAACCCGACCAACAACCCGGGCAAAATGATGAATGCCACCATAATCACAATAGTTTTCAGCGCTTCCTGAAAAATATCCAAAAACATTTCTGGTGACATACGTCCTCCTAGACCCCGAAACTTCCGGCCAGCGTACTCATGGTCAGACTCCAGCCATCCACTAACACAAATAACATCAGCTTAAAGGGAAGTGACACAATCATTGGCGATAACATCATCATACCCATGGCCATAAGAACACTGGCGACCACTAAGTCGATGATTAGGAATGGAATAAACAGCATAAAGCCAATTTGGAAGGCCGTTTTGAGCTCTGAGGTAATAAAAGACGGGATCAAAATAGACATCGGCACGTCTTCTGGCGCTTCAATGCCCTCTTCACCAGAAATATCAATAAAGGTTTCCAGATCAGTTAACCGTGTTTGCGCCAGCATAAAGGCTTTTAACGGTGCTTTGGCTCGGTCAACGGCTTCCAGTGACTGAATTTCTTCATTCATATAGGGCTGCAAAGCTTTGTCATTAATTTCATTCAGTACCGGCGACATAATGAAAAAACTCAAAAACAATGCAATACCCAATAACACCTGATTCGACGGTGACTGCTGTAAACCTATAGCCTGGCGCAGTATCGCCAAAACAATAATAATTCGAGTGAAAGACGTCATCATAATGACCATTGCCGGTATAAAGGTCAGCGCGGTCATTATCGCGAGAATTTGCAGTGTTACTGAGTACTCTTGAGTGCCGTCAGGATTAGTTTTGACGGTCACCGCGGAAAGATCCTGCCAGGCTAAAGCTTGCTCAGGTATCAGCAAAAACGCCGTAAATAATATGAGATACCACCAGCGGTTCATTGTTCTTGTTTTCCTTCCAGGTTGATATCGGACGGTAGTTCTTTTAAACAGTCAATGCGCTGCTGGGTAACACCTAACAACAGTTTTTCGCCCCCAACATCGACAATGACCAAGCGCTCTTTGGCGCCTAAGGACACGCTACTTAGCACTTTCATACCCGAAGCGCCCTGAAATTTCAGGTTAAACCGTTTTAACAGTGACGCCAATACAACAATGACCACTAAAACGGCAAAAAGCGCCAATACCATGGCGCCTATATCATTACCGGACACTATTGCTTTTTGCTCGGTTTGGGCAAGTGCCGTCACCGGCAGCGCCAGCAAACTAACGAAGCTTGCGAATACGCTCAATTTGACTAATAACATCGGTTAATCGTATCCCGAATTTATCATTAACAACAACCACTTCGCCGTGCGCAATCAAGGTACCATTCACCAAAACATCCAAGGGTTCCCCAGCAACACGTTCTAATTCAACAACAGAGCCCTGATTCAGCTGAAGTAAGTTACGAATGCTTATTTGGCTACGCCCTACTTCCATTGAAATAGTGACCGGAATATCAAGAATTGCATCCAGTTTACGCTTCTCTTCTTCACCAACCGGCGCATCTTCGTTAAGCTCTTCCAGCTCTGCGGTTTGCACGTTGTCCATGCCTGAATGACTGGCATTACTTGGCTTTTCGCTTTCCGATGCATCGCCTTCTGAAGACTCTTCATCTTCTGCAGCTGCCTGTTCAGCCATTGCTGCTTCCCAGTCATCCATATCTTTATCGTCGTTACTCATTTTGCAACCTCACTTTCTAAGCAGCAATTATTATAAATCAATGTCTTCTTCTAACTGTTGAAGCTCAGCATCTCCGCCTATTCGGCGACCACCACGCGTCAACATGTGAATATCGGATTTGACGGTTTCCGGACGTTTAATTTTATCCGAAATTTTCAACGCCACATTGTCTCTTGAGCGCCCCATTTTCGCATGGAACGTTGGTAAGTCCTCTATCAGAACGGTTAAATCATCCGGCACTTCCAGAGGAATAACGTCGCCTTCCTGCAAGTCCATGACTTCCCGTAGCGACATTTCGGTTTCCGCAAGTTTCGCAATCATTTCAACCGGAACGTCCATAATTTCATCACGCAGCGCTTTACTCCAGCGCATATCGGTATCTTCTTTGTCTGACTGAACACCGGCGTCTAGCAGCTCTCGGATAGGCTCAAGCATGGAGTACGGTAAGGCAATATGGAAGTCACCACCGCCACCATCAAGCTCAATATGGAACGAGCTTATGACAATAACTTCTGTCGGACTCACAATGTTAGCCATAGCCGGGTTTACTTCGGAATCCAGATACTCAAAGCCGACATCCATGACCGGAGCCCAGGCTTCTTTATAGTCCTCAAAGACCAACTTCAGCAGCATTTGAATAATACGGCGTTCAGTCGGCGTAAACTCACGACCTTCTATTTTTGCATGATAACGACCATCGCCACCGAAGAAATTGTCGACCAAAATAAAGACCAGACGAGCTTCCATAGTTATCAGCGCAGTACCTTTAAGCGGACGAAAACGCACCATGTTCAAACTCGTTGGAACAAACAGTGTATGCACATACTCGCCGAATTTAATCATTTGCACACCGTTAATGGAGACCTCGGCAGTACGACGCATCATATTGAATAAGCTTACGCGCATATGACGAGCGAACCGTTCATTAACGATTTCGAGAGTTGGCATACGCCCACGAACAATTCGGTCTTGCGACGAAAAGTCATAGTCGAGCGCATCCGCCGAGGCTTCTTGCCCCTCCGAATCCTCTTCTTCTACGTCGTCAACGCCGTGTAAGAGTGCGTCAATTTCGTCTTGTGATAGTAAGTCGCTCACAGCCATAGTTGCTCACTTATTGCATTACCAAACTGGTAAATAAAACTTGTTCGACGACGGGCTTCCCGGTCACTTCCTGAAGTGCACCTCGCACTTCCGTTAACGCTAATTCGCGCAATTGTCCTTTGCCTTCCGCCGTTTTTAATCGGTCTGCCGTCGATGATGAGAACACTTCATGTAACGTGCCTTCAATCAACGGGATATGTTTTTTCGCCAGCTCTTCGTTTTCCTCACCGCGTACCATTAATTGCGCTTTTATCTGCACCGTCCGCTCTCTTGAGTCTCCCGGCACGATAAACACAAATGGACGCGGCATACCAACATACAGCGCATTGCCAATTTCAGGAGCTGACGCGTTCTCAAAATCATTACTTGTCTGCTCCGACGCGCGCTCTGGCGCTTGTTCATTCGACGAAGTTCCGCCAAAGAGCCACAGGACCAATACAACTGTAGAAATCAGTACCAAGCCTATAACGCCGAACAGTATCAGCTTTTTCTTCTTACCGCCTTTGCCTTCCTGCTCTTCGTTTTGCTCTGTATTATTGTCTTCAGCCATCTTGCTTTCCTTGGGTCAACGCTATATCGGTCTTTATGTTGTTACTATAGCCTGAATAGGCCTCCAACGTCACCGTTATACGTAAAAATCCACGCGGCCATCGGTCACAACCTGACCATCCTGCAAGGCGATTTCAGATTCCTGCGTCCAGTGTTCAGCTTCCGATCCTGAGGCATTTTCACCGTCGCCTGTATCACTACCATCCCTAGCCTGCTCACCGACCTGAGTATCCGCTAAGTTCAGGCCTTGCTGCTCCATCATTTCCCGCAAACGCGGCATTGCCGATTCTATCGCTTCTCGGGCTTGCGCATTTTGCACCTGGAACTGAACCGTTGTCTGCTCACCGCTCACGTTCACTCGTATCTGTACGTTACCAAGTTCAGGCGGGTCAAGCCGTATATCAGCCCGCTGAATGTTTTTGCTCATCATAATATTGATGCGCTCTTGCAGTTTTTGTGACGCTTCGGTCTGCTGCAAATCTAACGGTCTTTGTAGTGCCTGCAAAGTATTCGCCGAGCTGCTTTCTGATGCTGCTACAGTGCCTTGAGCCGTCGACACCATTTGACCTTGTATTGCTTTGGCGGCTCCAGCATCAGACAATGCATCGACTGTGTTTCTGAACGCTTGATTCACCTGGGCATTTTCGGCCGTTTTAGTCGCCAACTCACCATCAGGTTTCAACGCTTTGTCGCCTTTTACCTGACCGTCAGCGGCAAGCTCAGCTTTAGTATTTTTATCCGCTTTCGCTAACTGCTCGGCCCTGGGTTCGCTTTGACCTTTGTTTGAGTCTGTCGCGCTTATCGCAAATTCCGCTTTACCAGACTTCGCATCAGTCGAAGCTCCTACCGCCGATGCCTTATCACTACTTTGTTTCAGTGTTTGTCTTAAATCGGCAATCAGTTGTTCTGCTTTAGTCGCCTGTTCTTTCGTCAGTGATTCTTTATTGTCAGACGCTCCTGCCATTAACTGACGAAGCTCTGCCATTAATTGTTCCAATTTGCCACGTTCTTTGCCCGTAAGCGCCTTAGCATCCGTATTGCCGTTCTCTTTCAGCGCCGCTAACTGGGCTTCCAGTTGTTTCATTAACTGCGCAGGATCAGAACTTTTTTGTGACTCCTGCTTTGATTCAGGTGCGACGTCTCGTAGCGCCGCCAACAATGCATGTGATACCTGCTTATTAGACTCTTTACCAACCAACAATTTATCCGCATCGGACTTAGGCATCATGGGTTCAAGCAATTGCACAATGAACTTTTGATCGGCTGCATCTGCCCCCCCTTTGGCAATCGCATTTAATTGCTCCATCAACTGCTGTTTCTGCTCGTCGGTCATTTTTGCCAACATACTTTCGGCAAGACTTTGCCGCTGTTCAGCCGAGAACTCTTTTTGCTCACCTTGTTGATGACTGAGTTTATCCACAAACACAGCCAGTAATTCTTCAAGGTCAGCGTCGCTTAGCTCGATATCACCGGTTTTCTCCAGCTGCGTTTCATCAATATTGACCACCGCAGCAACCTCATCGGCCGATAACTCTGCCTCTCCCTCTTCGCTAGACACTTCGGCCATCTGCTGCTGCATTTCCTGCAGTAACTCAAACAGATTACTTTCCACCGGCCCGCCAACATTCCGACGCCCTTCATCACCAATCGCTTTCTTGATACTGGTTTGCTCCGGTGTCAGCTTTACTTGCTGGAACTCTTTGCCTTTTTCGGTTTGTTGCATCATCAAACGAGAAAACTCGCCTTCAGCGCTATCACCTGCGCCAAGCGAAAGCTCTTTACCCAAAGCTTTGCCACCCGCCTTGCCGCCGGTGCGGACAAAGTTTTCCGTTGATTCTGTTAAATTCAGCAGCTGTTGCATAGTTTCATGTCCTGAATAACTGACTTGCTCAAAATAAAGCAAGAAGCGTTCCAACTATTTGCGTCAGGCTTTTTTATCCCGAATAAAGCGTTGGCTGGAAAAGTCGTCCAAATTCTTTTGCTCTTTACGTGCTTGCACCTTTTGCTCACGCTTTTCTTTTTCTTTAATCAGGTGCTCGATAGACTCTCGTTTTCGACGCTGCGCCAACCACCGCTCTTTACGCTGAGCCAACACCTGCTGCAACTTAACAACTTCGTGGTGCAATTGTTCAACACCCTCATCGAGTTTGCCGACAAACGCATGGTATTGGCTCACCTGCATCGACTGAATGCCGCCCTGACCCCGCTGTTGTAGCTGATTCAAGTAGTCGAGTCGGTATTTTGACATGCCGTCCAGTCGCATCTGGTTATCCTGAACCTGCTGTTGCACCTCAGCAAAGTCTTTTGCGGTCTTATCTTCACGCTGTTGTTCCAAGTCCAGCAGCATTTTTAGTTGGCTTAATTCGGCCATTTATCTAGCTACCGGCTGACTGTTGCTGATTCGGATGAATTAATTGATTCAGTTCCAACAAGCTCTCATCGTAGCTAACCACCTGTTTCATTGGCTGTTGAAGAAACTGAGCAACTTTTGGCTGCATTGCAATGGCTTGATCAATAGCCGGGTCACTTCCGCGGGTATAGGCGCCAATAGAGATAAGATCTCGGTTACGACGATAATTCGAATACCACTGACGCACCTGAATAGCTTGTTTCATGTGCTCTTCAGAAACCACTTGCGGCATCACCCGGCTAATGGAAGCTTCAACATCAATGGCCGGGTAGTGACCGGAATCTGCCAGCTCACGGTTTAAAACGATGTGTCCATCAAGAATGGCTCGCGCTGAGTCCGCAATCGGATCCTGTAAGTCATCACCTTCGGTTAAAACAGTATAAAACGCCGTGACAGAGCCTTGCCCGTCGCCGCCGTTACCCGCACGCTCGACAAGTGCCGGCAATTTGGCAAATACAGACGGTGGATAGCCCTTGGTTGCCGGGGGCTCACCAACCGCCAGGGCAATTTCACGTTGCGCCATGGCGTAACGAGTGAGCGAATCCATTAGCAGCAAAACGTTTAAGCCTTGGTCACGGAAATACTCCGCTACTTGTGCTGCCGTTTCACAACCGCGCAAACGAATAAGAGGAGACTGGTCAGCCGGAGCGGCGATAACCACGGCTTTTTCCAAACCTTCCTCACCCAGTATCTCTTCAATAAACTCTTTGACCTCACGACCCCGCTCACCAATCAGGCCAACAACAATGACATCAGCGTTAGTGCCTCGGGTCATCATGCCAAGCAACACACTTTTGCCAACACCACTGCCGGCAAACAGACCCATACGCTGCCCCTGCCCGACGGTTAAGCAGGCATTAATTGCTGTCACACCAACATCCAGTGGTTGTTTTACCTGGCGGCGATTCAATGGGTTCATGGGTTTACTGCGGTAGGTTTTACCGTCAGAAAAAATAGGGCCTTTGCCGTCGAGTGGCTCTCCACGCGCGTCAATAACCCGTCCGAGTAACTCCATGCCTAACGGCAGTTGGTTCTTCCGGCTTAAGGGGCGTACGCGAGCTCCGGGAACCACACCTAACGCGTCCTCCGTTGGCATTAAATAACTAATATTACCTTCAAAGCCCACGACTTCGGCTTCAATATCGCCACTGGCTGCTTCGACAGCGACACTTGAGCCGACAGGGGCGCGACAGCCGACCGCTTCAAACATTAGGCCAACAACGCGAGTTAAATAGCCCGATACCGCCACCGACGGCTTTTCAATACGCTGGCGTTTTTTACGAAGTTCATGAATAAGGGCTTCTGGTTCGCTCATGGGTTACCCCTTAACGCGGCTGAAGACATCTTCCATACGAGTCTCTAAGCTGTAATCAATGGTCGAGCTCTCGGTGGTCACACGACAACCACCGCGCTCCAGCAATTCATCTTTGTTCAGCAACCAGCCTTTTTCTTTCAGCTCAGACTCACTGTAAACCGACTCAATAAGCTCTATGTCGTCTGGGTTTAAGTGTATAACCACTCGCTGATCGGTGACTGGTAATACCGATACTGCCTCGCGAACGGCATTGACTATCATATCTTTCGAGTGCTCAGCCGCATCCAGACAAATGACACGGGTCAGTTCGCTGACCATATCAATGAGCTCTTCCTGCACCGCTTCGGTAATACGTTCATTCGGCGTCGACAAACTTTGTAGCAAAGCATCAAGCTTTGTTCGTTGTTCTTCTATAACCTCGTTACCGGCCGCTATACCTTCTTCTTTACCGGCTGCAACACCTTCTTCTTTGCCGGCTTCATAACCTTCGTCGTAGCCTTTTTTGAGGCCGTCTGTGCGACCGTTTTCAAAACCTTCCTGATAGCCCTCATCGCGAGCTGCCTGACGAATTTCTTCCAGCTGTTCAGCGGTTAACGGCTGCAACTCTTCTTCGTCATTGTCGTCCGCTTCCGGCGGCTCATACTGCCAGCGTTTTGGTTTGTTTAACGCATTTACCTGGGACCCTTCGCGCAGTTCCTGCGAGGTCATGTCCGGTAAATCCCAGTGACTGAAATGCGTATTGTCGTCGCGGTTGTCGCTCATACAGCTTTAATCCTTATAGGAACTCTTCACCGCCGCCACCGCCAAGCATCATTTCGCCAGCGTCAGCTAATCGACGGGCCGCCGCAAGAATATCTTTCTGCGCCGCCTCTACGTCACTAATACGTATAGGGCCCATGGCTTCAAGATCATCACGCAGCATATCTCCGGCACGCTTCGACATATTCTTGAAAATTTTCTCCTGAACGGCTTCGTCTGCGCCTTTCATTGCTTTTTGCAACGTTTCGCCCTCGACCTCACGCAGCAAGGTCTGAATACCACGGTCGTCGACATCCACCAGGTTTTCGAAAACAAACATCAAGTCCTGAATGTTCTGGCTCATCTCTTCGTCCTGCTCGCGGATAGAGTCCATCAACTGGCCTTCGATATTGGTGTCCAGGTAGTTCATGATATTCGCTGCGGCTTTCAGGCCACCCATCTTCGCTGCCTGAGCGCCTGCCTGACCAGCGAACTGTTTCTCCATAATCTCGTTCAACTCTTGCAGTGCTGCTGGTTGAACTTCTTCTAAGTTGGCAATGCGCATCATTAGGTCTAAGCGAACCTTCTCCGGGAACTGCGCCATAATTTCGGCGCTTTGCTCAGGGTCAAGATACGACAGAACAATAGTCTGAATTTGCGGGTGTTCGTTACGAATAATGGTGGCAACCTGCTTCGAGTCCATCCACTTCAATGAGTCGAGACCTTTCGAGCCACCGCCCATGACAATTTGCTCAATCAGGTTGCCGGCTTTGTCTTCACCCAGCGCTGAGGTCAGTGCCTTACGCACAAACTCTTCACTCTTGAAGCCAATATTGGTGAACTTCTGAATCTCTTCCAGGAACAAATGGTGAACGGCGTTGACTTTGTCCTGGTTGAAATCTTCCAGACTTGCCATGGCCATACCCACCTTCTGTACCTGCTTAGGCTCAAGGTGCTTCAGAATTTGTGCTGCGTCTTCTTCAGAAAGACTCAGCAGCAATATAGCCGCTTTTTCAACGCCCTCAAGGGAGTTCACATCGAACTCAACCTTGCCGCGTTTAGTTTTCATATCTTGATCAGGCATCTTCGTTCAACCATGCTTTGACAACTTGCGAAGACAGTTCAGGCTCGTTGGCAACCAGCGCTCGAACCGCTTTCAACAAGTCTTCATCTTTATGCAAGTCAGGTAATTGCAGACTTCCGTCAGCACCAAACCCAACCGCACTCTCATCAAACTGCGAGGATAACAGATCAATGGTTTCATCGCCCATTTCCTCTTCATTTTCATAAAGCGCTTCTGCATCGTCCTCGACATCCGCTTCAGGATTCATCAGTTTCTTAAGCATCGGACGAACAACGGCTAATATCAAGACCATAATAACCAGTGCGCCCATGACTAAGCGGAATGCACGCCAGAACCAAGGCTCTTCCCACAAAGGCGTTTCACCGTCACCAACCTGCGGCAATTGAGCAAAGGGTACAGACACCACTTCCAATGCATCGCCACGGTTAATATTGAAACCTAAACCACCTTGCAGCAAGCGGCGAATATTGGCGAGCTCTTCCGCACTGCGCGCTTGTTGTTGTGCCTCACCACCTTCACCAGTGACTTGCTCATGGTTCACGGCAACCGAAACGCTCAAGCGCTCGATAGTACCGGTTTGGTTTCTTGTGTGTGTAATTGAATTATCCAGCTCATAGTTACGTGTCGCTTCACGGTGACTACTGCCATTCACAGAACCGCCGGCTCTGCCTGGCCCCGCCTCTTCCGGTATATCCGACTCTAGTGGAGGCTGGTTGGTTAACGCGCCCGGAATACCGCCAATAGGACTACCTGTAGAACGATTTTCTACGGTCATTTCACTGCGAATCGCCGGCATATCAGGGTTAAACTGGCGCTGCGTTGATTCACGCTGAGTGAAGTCCATAGTGACATCCACCTGCGCCGTATAGTTGTCATAACCCAGCACTGGAATCAGAATACTGTCAATTTTTTCTAAATATTCTGCTTCGCGTTTTTGTTCAATTTGATATTCGCGCGAGCTTTTAGCAGCCAGTGCACTTTGCGAACCAGAATTTAATAAACGGCCGGCCTGATCGGTAACGGTGACATGCTCGGTGCTTAAACCTGTAACCGAAGAAGCCACCATGTCGACAATCGACGCGACTTCTTCTTCGCTCAATGAAGTACCGCCACGAACATTCAGCATAACCGACGCTTTTGGCTGCTTCTCACGGCGGGCAAAAACGTTCTGCTTAGGTACAGCCAGCAGCACGCGCGCGGCTGATATCTTTTTCATCTCTTCAATAGCACGGGCTAACTGTACTTCGCGAGAGTGAATTAAGCGCTCTCTTTCCAGACGCTGACTGACACCAAAGCCCGGTTCGCTCATTAAAATTTCAGAGCCATCTGACTCAGCATTGCCATAGCTGACACCCGCACGAGTCAACTCTAACTTTATCGCATCGTATTTTTCTTCAGGCACAGAAACCGTATTGCCGTTCACTTTATAGTCAATGCCATTGGCATCCATATAGTCCAGCGTGCTGACTAACTCTTCGGTTTCCAGCTTACCCAAAGGTCGATAGGTCGGCTCTTGCGCCCACAGCATAATGAATACGGCAATAGCAACACAGATAGCCAGTGCCAGTACCACAATAACCTGGCGCAGCATGTCAAAGTTGCCCAGCATATCCATAATGCCGGATTTCTCATTGCCTTCACCCGAAGCGCCTGTGTCCGGAGAGTCCGGAAGTGCATTGTCCTGCACCATTAAGTCTGTTGATTCAGCCACAATTCAAATCTCCAGTGCTACTGCGGTTTATACCGGCATTGACATGATTTCTTTGTACGCATCGACTATCTTGTTGCGTACCTGAACGGTTGCCTCAAAGGCAATGCTTGATTTTTGACTGGCTATCATGGTTTGTTCCAACGTTACATTGGGGTCACCAAGCTCCATACGAGTTTTTAAGTCGCCCGAGGTTTGCTGCAGCTCGTTAACATTATCGATAGCGCTTTTCAGCATATTCGAGAAGTCGGCGTTCGCAGTATTTCCCGGAAGGGCATTTACATTGGTTGCCTTGTCGCTTTGAGACGCTTGTGCAGACATAGCCTGCATCTGCTGGTAGAGAGCGTTGGCTTCCACTTTCATAATTCACCCCGTCAAAAAATCATCATTAACAATTCTTAACAGATATTATGCAAGTGGAATGCCAACTTTAATTTATGGAGAGACCTTGTTCGCGGATTTTTGCTAATTTGTAACGCAGCGTGCGTGGGCTAATGCCCAGCTCATCGGCAACCGGCTTACGTTTTCCCTGGTGCCGCTGAAGTGCGTCTTTAATAATTCGATACTCTTGGTGAAACAACGAATCATCTAATTTATCGGCTGACTCCGATGCACCTTCGAGTGTGTCTTTCGTTGAGTTTTGTGAGTAACTCACTTGCTCAGGAAATACAGCTTCGCTATTGGCATCGGACTCGGTGCTTTGGTTTAACTCCAGCATTAAGTCATCAGGCTCAATCACTTCATTGCGATGCAACACCAGCGCGCGCTGAACCACATTCTCCAATTCCCTGACATTACCCGGCCAGTGATACTGGATTAAGCAATGTTTAGCATGCTCACTAAACGACACTGGCGTTTTAATGCCCGAGCGCTGTTTGTGCCGCTGCAACAGGTTTTCTGCCAACGGCAGAATATCGGCGGGACGCTCAGCCAACGGCCGCCAGTGCAGAGGAAACACATTTAAGCGATACATCAAGTCTTCACGAAACTCGCCTTCGGTCACTGCTTGCTGCAAGTCTCTATTCGATGTCGCCAGAATTCTAACATCCAATTGAATGGTCTTCCGGGAGCCTAAACGCTCTACCTGCTTTTCCTGAATCACGCGCAAAAGCTTTGCCTGTAAGTGCAACGGCATTTCCGTGACTTCATCGAGCAAAATAGTACCGCCCTGCGCCAGTTCAAACTTACCCGGCTGCGACTGTGTTGCGCCGGTAAATGCACCTTTCTCATAGCCAAACAGCATGGACTCCAGCATATTTTCAGGAATTGCTGCGCAGTTAATGGCAACAAAAGGCGCCTGTGCTCGACTGGATTGTTTATGGATATAGCGCGCCAGCACTTCTTTACCGGTGCCACTTGGGCCTGTGATCATCACACTGGCATCACTGTCTGCGACACGTTTCGCCATGGCAAACACCTGTTGACTGGACGATTCTTCCGCTACCGGACTCACGTCGTCAATAGCACCGTCCGGTAAATACCGTTGCACCAGTGTTTGTAACTTTTCGATGGAAAACGGCTTCGTCAAATAATCGACAGCGCCTTCACGCATAGCCACGACAGCGTCGTCAACTTTGGCAAAGGCTGTCATCATAATGACTGGAATATCAAACTGTTGACGATTCATGCTGCGCAGCAGCTGCAAGCCATCAACACCCGGCATTTGCACATCGCTTATTACTAACGACACTTTATTGTCTTTCAGCGCAATGAGCGCTTCTTCGCCGTTAGCCGCTTCAATACACTCACAATCAGCCAGCTCAAGTGTGTCGACAATAGCCTCGCGAAGGGAAACATCGTCTTCGACGACCAGAACATTTCGTGCATTCATAGTTTCACCGTTAGCCATAACGCACCTCGCTTACCGGTTGCTCATTAAAGCAATGAACCGGAATAGAGAGTGTGAAGCAACTGCCTTTACCCGGCTCGCTTTCCCAGTCAATGCGGCCATGATGAGCTCGTAAAACCGTTTGTACGACAGCTAAACCAAGCCCGGTGCCATTTGATTTTCCGGTAAAAAAGGGCGTAAATATTTGCGCTTGCTTTTCTTTATCAATGCCAGCACCTGCATCTATGACGGAAACACACCAGTTATTACCTTCGACATGTGTTTTGACCAGTACCTCCTGGCCCGCCTGGCTGGCATCTATGGCGTTATTAATCAAATTCTGTAATGCACCAGTTAGTGCGGTTTTATTCCCTTTCAACACAGCACTGTGCCCGCATTCAGGCATGACAATATTGACATGATGCTGTGCCGCATAAGACTCAACATTTGAAGCAACCGTACTCAATAAGCTGTCCGTTGTCAGTTCTTCCAAGACGGGCTTTTCGCCGCTTTTAGCAAACAACAGCATGTCATTGACCTGCTGTTCGAGGTTATGCAAACGAGACAGTAATTTATGGGAGAAACGTTGCTGCTTAACCGGCGATATCATGCCTTGTGATAAGTTTTGTGCGTAGAGAATCGCAGCTGACAAAGGGGTTCGTATTTGGTGCGCTAACGACGCCACCATTTTCCCCATTGATGATAAACGCTGTAAGTGAGAAATACGCTGTTGCAGTTGCCGAGTTTCGGTTAAATCAGTTAAGACAATTAGCTGGCCTGGTTTTTCATTCACCTCAGAGGTATCTATACGAACTCGTCGCCCATTTTTTAACGACACTTCGTGCCAGTCATCGGCTTTGGGAGCGAACAGTGTCGCGACAAGATCACGCCATACTTCGCCTTTGAGCGAGTGTTCCAGTAATGATTGCGCATTGTCATTGCAGTAGTCCACAACACCGTGACTGTCGAGCAAAATTACGGCATTTGGCATCGCATCAATAATTTGATGGTAGGTCGCCATACTGACATCTCCCACTTCACACTAAGTTTTAATTAGGCTTAGTAATGCAAAATGGATGCCAGCAAATTATTGTTTTATTTCAATGAGTTAAGATGTCAAAAAATCGGCGGCAGAGTTAGTCGTCTTTTTGAATACCGTACTTTTTCATTTTCTCGACCAAGGTGGTGCGCCGCATACTGAGTAGCTCAGCCGCTTTCGCCACAACCCAATCGGACTTTTCCAGTGCTTGGGCTATCATGCCGGTTTCAATCTCGCTGAGCATGTCTTTTAGGTTCACACCGTCGTCGGGTAGCTCCGAGTCTAATGAAGCGCTTGTCGACTCCTCGATATCCTCGTCGTCTTCAGAGTCTGAGAAAATAGCGTTCAGTGCTTCACGTTCAAGCACCTCTTCCGGGTAATCGGGGGTCGGACTGCTGTGATCAATATGCTGATACTTAGGAGGTAAGTCAGACACATCAACCAAGCTGTCAGGGTGCATTATGGTCAAGCGCTCAATAAGGTTGGTCAGCTCTCGCACGTTGCCCGGCCAGCGATGATAAGACAAGGATTCCAACGCTCGGTCGGTAAAACGAACTCCTACCCCCTGCTCTTTTTTAAAGCGCTGTGTCAGTTCTTGCATAAGCAGCGGTACGTCTTCCTGACGCTCACGCAGCGCCGGCATCTCAATTGGGAACACATTCAAACGGTAATACAAGTCTTCCCTGAAGTTACCGTCAATAATCATTTGTTCGAGCTCACGGTGAGTGGCTGCTACGACACGAACGTCGGCGGCAATACTTTTAGTACCACCAACCCGTTCGAACGTACGCTCTTGAAGAACACGCAGTAACTTTACCTGCATTGGCATTGGCATATCGCCAATTTCATCCAGAAACAGAGTACCGCCTTGCGCCAGCTCGAAACGTCCTTTCCGAGCGCCTATAGCCCCCGTAAAAGCGCCTTTTTCGTGACCGAATAATTCACTTTCTAACAGGTCACCAGGAATGGCACCGCAGTTCACTGGCACAAAGGGTCCTTTGTGTCGCTGCGACAAATCGTGAACGCCGCGTGCGACCACTTCTTTACCCGTTCCCGACTCGCCAAGAATCAGTACGTTTGCGTCAGAGCCCGCCACTTGCTCAATAAGCTGTCTGACATGCTTCATAGCACGCCCCTGACCAACAAGGGTTTGCTCTAAGTGAGAACGTTTCGGGTGTTCTTTCTTAATCTTACGGCCAGGCATTTGTTGATGGTAGGCCTGACAGTAATGCAGCAGGTTCGATAAACTCGAATAGTCAAAAGAGTCGTCCAGTGGGCCCAGGACGTTCGCTTTTTCCAACGCACTTTGGTGCTCGCTGGCCGCGCAAATAAAAGGCAGGTGTGGAACGTTACTGGCTAAGTCCCTAAGGTTATCAACCCCGGTTCCAGCAATAATGCAGAGCGCTTCAGTCGGGCTGAGATCCAACAATTGCGACGGCTCGACTACTTTGACAGATTCACCAATAAAGGTCAGAACCGTTTCAAAATGTTGTCGGCGCTCAGGTTGCTGCTCAACCAGATAGACTGTTCTTGTTCTTACCATAGACGAATTTACCGCAACGTCCTACTTCATACTGCCCAACACAAAGGTCTCGCCCGCACTGGAAAGAAAATATTCTTCCGCTCCATCGACTTCTCGAGTCTGTGCAATCGATACCCACTGATAAAATACATTTCGATGCACTTTCGCTTCGAGCTCTCTTGGCATCACGACGTAAGGAACACCCTCTTTAATTTGTAACGGATGTTCAGAACTCAAAACAAGAGTATCACCGATATTGGTTGTTAACAGCAAGAGGCTTTCACCATCTTCTGTGCGTTGCTCCCAATCGACCACCATAAAAGGCGCATCATCGACGGTAATTTTCACTTTTTCAGCCGGCGTGATCAAAAAGTAGTCATCGTCTTCTTTTACAAGCACCGAAGCGAAAAGTTTCACAAGCGCCTGCCGCTTAATTTCACTGCCTTGATAATACCAACAGCCGTCGCCGTCAATGCGTATTGGAATTTCTCCACAGTAGGGTGGGTCCCACTGCTCGGTGGGCGCATGTTGATGCTTTTCCAGCTCAGCAATAAGATGGTTTAACGACATACGGAGTTATCAGTCAACTAACTTCTTTTGACGCAGCAAATACCACAGTGTCGCTTCGGTGCGGTTGGACACTTTTATGGCTTTAAATATCGCAGACAAATGCACACGTATCGTGCCTTCGGTAATCCCCAAAATGTTAGCGATTTCTTTATTAGAAAGACCTTGCGCCAGTAACTGCATAATTTCCAGCTGACGTGGCGACAAAAAGCCCTCGGCGCCGCTGGACTTGTCACGAGGCTCATTCAGGTAAGGGTCATCGGGAATGTAACGATCGCCGTTTAGCAATGCGCGAACGGCTAATTTCGCCTGCTCTGCAGTACTGTCTTTCGGTAAATAGCTACGTACCCCTACCGCCAATACCTGGCGCACTTCCGAAATAGAGCGCGGGCGTGTAAATACAACCAAATGCGCCATAGGGGCTTCTTTTTTAATTTTCTGCAGTGCCGGGCGGATTTCAGCGTCCGGTAAATCCATATCCAGGAAAATAAGGTCGTATTTATCGGCCGATAAATAACTTTCAGCGACCTCAAATGAGTCGGCTTCATAAATCGAAGGCTGATTCGCATAGTTTGTTAAAAGTTGTATCAGCCCTGCACGCATAAAAAACTCAGGGTCTATAATGAGAATCTTCATTCCGACGTCCAAATCACTCGTTCTAAAATTAACTTTTAGCATACCTAAAATATAACAGACAGCAAGTATTTCGGTCGGCGATGTTGTCTATCCCAGATGAGTTGTTAGTTTCGTTAACAAAAAGTTTATTATGCTGTCTGGTTTATTCAGGGCAAAAAACGCTATAGTGTGAGTTAAATTAAAAAATAAAGAGTGTTTTGAGTATGTCTTTTTCACGTCGTTTTTCGTTAACGTCAATAGCTACAGCGACTCTTGCCAGCGCGCTTCTAAGCACGGCTGCAGGCGCTGACACCTTATATACCAATGCCAATGGTTATACATTAACCAGCCCAGCCGGAGAAAACGCCGTTTTACAGCAGTTTTCATCAATACTGGTCGACAACGGTAAAATAAAAGCTATTGGTGGTGACGAACTCAACGAACGCTACTCAAGTACGGATGATATCGTCAACTTACAAGGTAAAACCGTTCTCCCAGGACTCATTGACGCACATGGCCATGTGCTGGGCTTGGGTAACAGTTTATTACAAGTCGATTTACGCGACAGCACATCAGTTCAGGACGCGGCTCAGCGAGTTAAACGCTACGCTGACGAACAACAAGCACTGCCGTGGATCACTGGACGCAGCTGGAACCAGGAAAACTGGGAAGAGAAGCGTTTTCCGCGCGCCAGCGACCTTGACGAGTTAGTTAATGAACGCCCCGTTTGGCTAACCCGCGTAGACGGTCATGCCGGCTGGGCTAATTCAGAAGCACTGCGTTTAGCCGGTATTGATAAAGACACCGTGTCTCCTGATGGTGGCGAAATTGTTAAAGACGAAAATGGCGAGCCTACCGGTGTACTCATTGATAACGCCATGCAACTGGTCGAAAAAGTCATACCGGAAGCTAGCTTTGAGCAACAACGACAGGCGTTTCAGCTGGCCTTCGAACATTTAGTCGAGCGTGGTATTACGTCGGTTCACGACGCCGGTATAAGCGCAGATGAAGTATCGGTTTATAAAGGACTACATAATCAAGGACTAATGCCGCTGCGTATTTATGGCATGCTCGCAGCTACAGAGCCTAAACTACCGCAACTTTTGGCTGAGGGCCCTTACCATACCGACGACGACAAGCTAACAATTCGTAGTGTCAAAATATACGCAGACGGCGCTTTAGGAAGCCGCGGTGCGGCGCTTATCGAAGATTATAGCGACGACCATGGTAATCACGGTCTTATGGTGACCTCACAAGAACAAATGATGTCGCTTTACCGGTTAATTATTCCAAACGGATTCCAGGTTAATACACACGCTATCGGTGACCGTGCCAACCGAGTTGTACTGAATAATATCGAAAAAGCCTACGAAACAATGGGTGGCCGTAATTTGCGTAACCGCATTGAACATTCACAAATTGTGCACCCCGATGACCTGCACCGGTTTAAAGAATTGAACTTAGTCGCATCCATGCAGCCAACTCACGCGACCAGTGACAAGAACATGGCGGAAGATCGTTTAGGCAAAGCGCGCATGAAAGGCGCCTATGCCTGGCAGACGTTCCTGCAACAAGGCACTATCGTTGCCTCCGGCTCTGACTTCCCGGTTGAACTTGCCAACCCGTTTTATGGCTTACATGCCGCCGTGACCCGTCAGGATCGTGAAAATATGCCAGAAGGCGGTTGGTATGCCGATGAGAGCATGAGCCGTGCACAAGCACTGCGTTCTTTCACTATTGATGCCGCCTACTCTGCATGGCAGGAGCAGCAACTTGGCTCTTTAGAGCCGGGCAAATGGGCCGACTTTATTATTGTGGACCAGGACCCATTTGCAGTCGACGCTGAAGATATTTGGCGTACAAATGTGCAAGCCACCTATGTTGCCGGTGAACGTGTTTATACGAAGGGAGACAACGACTAATGAGTGATGACTTTCTATTCGCAGAAGACGAAGTAGAGTCAGTCAGCGACGAGGCCGTCGAACCGTACCATATTCTCATTGTCGATGATGATGAAGAAATTCACACGATAACCAAAATGGCACTCAGCGAGTTTCGTCTCGATGGTCGCCCGCTGGAGTTCCATTCGGTTCACTCAGGCAAGGAAGCTATCGCTTTTTTGAATAAAAATCGCGATATTGCCATGATGTTGCTCGATGTGGTTATGGAAACCGACCACGCTGGCTTAGACGTAGCCAAATGGGTGCGCGAAGAATTAAAAAACCGCTTAATACGCATTGTGCTTCGTACTGGCCAGCCGGGTCAGGCGCCAGAAGAAGATGTCATTGCCCGATTTGATATTGATGACTACAAAGAAAAAACTGAGCTGACATACCGCAAGCTGGTCACATTAATGTACTCATGCTTACGCGCTTACCGCGACTTAAACGCTATTGAGCGAAATAAACGCGGACTCGAAAAAGTCATTAATGCCTCAGCGGAAGTGTTTTCAGCGCGTTCAATGCAAGGACTCTGTCAGGGCATTTTAGAGCAGTTGGTCGCATTAATTACTCACAGCGATGACGCCATGTATTGCCGCATTGATGCACTCACCGCCAGCTCAGACACCAACGAGCCCTTTGAAATTATTGGCGGCACTGGGGACTTCGAGCAGGCTGTGGGCGACCCAGTCAATAGCGAAATTGACTGGGATATTGTGCGCCCCATGCAGCAAAGCTCAAAAAACGTCGACTTTCGCATCGTAAACAACAACTATTACGGTCTTTATAAGACCAGTAGCTCACGCCAATATTTACTGTTCATTAAGGGTGTTCGCGACTTGTCTGAGTTGGATCAAAACCTCTTAGGTCTATTTGTGAATAATAGCTCCATTGCCATTGATAACTTACAGGCTACCGAGAGCGAGCGAGAAGCGCAGCGCGAACTTCTGTACAGCGTAGGCGAAGCCATCGAGAAACGCTCTATTGATGAAGTCAGTCACCACGTGAAACGTTCGGCAGAAATGGCTGGACAGCTGGCTATTGCAGCCGGTTGTGACCACGAGCAGGCGCAAGCGTTAAAGCAAGCCGCATCGGTATATGATATTGGTAAAGTGTCGGTGCAGCTGGAGTTAGCGCAACGTGCTGACGCTCTGAGCATTCATGACTATGAAGAGATCATGCAAAAAGTCATACAAGGGCATGATTATTTGCAGCAAACGGATACTGCAGTGGCTAAAATAGCGGCCGGCATCGCGCAGGACATTCATGAACGTTGGGACGGCTCTGGCTTTCCCGCGCAGAAAACCGGCGACGCCATTAATCTCAATGCCCGTATTTTGTCAATAACCAGCCATTACGATGCACTACGCACTCAGCGCAGCTACCGTGATGCGCAGGACGCGGAAGAAGCCGCAGACTATCTGCTGAAACACAGCGGTCAGTTTTTTGACCCAGAGTTAGTCGGCCTTATGCTGGATAACCTGGATGCAATGGAAAAAATCCGCAAGCGTTATCAGGACAATCATTAAGTTATAACAGGTGTAATAAAAGGAACCACTATGGATTTACAGGCCATGCGCCGTGAATACGGTTTAGGCAGTTTGCACCGAGAGCAATTATTTGCCAGCCCGGTTGAGCAGTTCGAACACTGGATGAAACACGCCATTGATAGCGGTGTGCTGACTGACCCAACAGCGATGACGGTAGCAACGGTTAATGCAGAAGGTGTGCCAAGCCAACGCATAGTGTTGCTAAAAGGCTATAACGAGCAAGGCTTTTGCTTTTACACCAATAAAAACAGCCATAAAGGCGACGATATTCGCGGAAACAGTCAGGTTTCGCTGCATTTCGCCTGGCTTGCGCTTGAGCGACAAGTCAGCATTGCCGGTAAAGCAGTGGAATTAAGTGACGAGGAAAACGACGCCTACTTTCATTCACGCCCGAAAGAAAGCCAAGTGGCCGCCCTTGCCTCCCAGCAAAGTCGCCCGGTCGACAGTCGAGATGTGTTAGAAAGCCATTATCAAGCGCTATTAAAAGAGTACGCCGATACCGAAGTGCCACGCCCACGTCACTGGGGTGGATATCGAGTTATACCGGACACCTTTGAATTCTGGCAAGGCGGCAAACACCGCCTTCACGATCGTTATCAGTACACCCGCGATGGCGATGGTTGGCGAATTACCCGGTTGCAACCTTAGGCAGTTCAACTCCACAGAACTCGGCACAACGTTTTAACACTTTAAGTGTCGAGGGTGCGTAGATAACGCCTTTCTTGAGCTGCTCGCGCTTACGGGCAAGGGCAGCTTCGCCCGGCACACGAACCGGTGCGTCGGAGTCAGCAGGAGCGCTGTTGCGCGCATCGTCCAGCAAACTGTCAACTTGCTTCAGAAACTCGCTTTTATCACCAAAGGCTGCCGGGTCAATCACCTGAACCCATACGGTATTTGCATCGCCGTCATCAGCTCCTTGCACACGACCGTATTGTGCCAGCGCCATAGACCAGATTTCACTAAACAAGGTTAAACCGTACCCTTTATAGCCCAATTGCTCGCCACCAAGAGGCGCAATAGCACTGCCCGGCGACTCAAAGAAGCTGAGCGGGTCATCGGTCCATTCACCGTTCGGCTTTATCAATGCTTTATAAGGTAATTTCTCGCCATTGGCTTTTGCCTGGCGCACCTTACCCGCCGCTGTCATCGAAAAGCTGATATCAAACAGCATCGGATCTTTTGAGCTGGGTACCCCCACCGCAAACGGATTCGGCGAAAACACGGCCTCTTTTCCGCCAAACGGTGCCACCGCTCGTTGCCCCGGAGTCGAGCACATTAAATTCACAACCATGCCTTTATCGGTGGCAATGGTTAAATACGCCGCCAGCGAAGCGACATGTTGGCTCCGGCGCAATACCACGGTCCCTGTTCCCGCCTGTTTCGCCATATCGCACGCCGCATTAACCGCTTGCGGAACCACATAAGGTCCCGGCAGAAACTGTGCATCCCAATTTGCGACGGCTGCACGTTCACTTAATACCACAGGCTGCCCTTTTGGCAGGCTTTTTCCGTCTTGTAACCACTGGCAATTATTCAACAATCGAATTAAGCCATGCGTACTAAAACCCAGTAAATCACCTTCTAAAAGATAATAAGCCACATTACGAGCGACCTCGCCCGAAGCCCCGGAATTGGTTAAGCACGACTGCGCCCATTGCGCTAATTCAGAATAATCAAAACGTGACACGTCGGTGTTCATGAAATTTCCTCTTGGTGACGGCTGACAGGTCGTTTAAGCTACGCATAAGACATTATCAAGGAGTACAGATTGTGTCATCTGATAACACAATAAACAGAATAGCATTGATTACCAGCGGCGGTGACGCGCCAGGGATGAACGCCGCCATTCGCGCCGTGGTATTGGCCGCGGAAAATTATGGCATTGAAGTCATTGGTTTTCGCCACGGCTACGAAGGCTTACTGAGCAACGACTTCGTGCGCCTGGACAGGGAAGACGTCGAGCACATTATGCAGTATTCGGGCACCATTATTAAAAGTGCTCGAAGCGAACGCTTTAAAACCGATGAAGGCGGACGCGAAGCGGCAACGAATTTAGACGCGCACCAAATTGACGCTTTTGTCGTTATTGGTGGCGATGGCTCTTTCCGTGGTGCTGACCATTTAGCGAAATTTTGGAACGGACCAGTCATTGGTGTGCCCGGCACTATCGATAATGATCTGTACGGCACCGATCACACTATTGGATATGACACGGCCGTGGAAACCGCTATGGACGCCCTGGATAAAATTCGCGATACCGCAGAAGCCATGGATCGCGTGTTTATTGTTGAAGTAATGGGGCGTAATGCTGGCTATATTGGTATAAGCAGTGCTATGGCAAGCGGTGCAGAGCGTATGATTCTGCCGGAGCTGCAAAAAGACAAACCGTTGACGGTCGAGGCGCTGGTAAAACACATTGAGTCAGTGCAACGTGTTCGCGGAGACTCCAGCTACGTAATGGTGCTGTGTGAAAACCAGTGGCCCGGTGGCGCGGTTCGACTTGCAGAGCAGCTGGAAGATCGTCTTAACTTACCTTGTCGTCCGTGTTTATTAGGACACGTGCAACGCGGTGGTCGCCCCACTGCTATGGACAGAATTTTAGCAACACGTTTGGGCGTTCATGCGGTAGAATTAGTCCGCCAGAATCAGACCCGTGTTATGGCCGGCGTCAGCGCCAATGAGCTAAGTGCAACGCCGCTGTCAGACACCTGGACAAAACGCAAAAAACTGAGCGAAGAGCTCATTAATATTCAACAAAGTCTGTTTAACCCGATTAAGAAGAATCGGCAGAAATCGACGCAAGCCGACGACTAGAAAGAGAGGTCACCAAAGCGCATGCCCGCATTGTCATTACCCGTATCGTTGAACGATCCTATTCGCCCATATTTTGGCGCGGAACACAGTACCGAATTGCATTCGGGTCATACTCATATTTTAGGGTTCGGATTTGACGGCACCGCCTGTTTTCGCAAAGGCACCAAAGAGGGGCCGGATGGCCTGCGCTCGGTTTCTGAAGACATCGAGTCTTACTCGCCGTATTTAGATGCCGACCTTGAAGACCATACCTTTTACGATTTAGGTAATTTGCGACTGGGCTTTGACGATGACGAAGAACAGCAATGGCATCATGCACTGAGTGACTTTAACCAAATTTTTGACAACGTCGACTTAGCCAAAGAAAACATCAAGCTACTGACGTTAGGCGGCGAGCACTCCATTTCCTACGCTCCTATCGTTAAGTATTTAAAGCAATACCCCGACTTGGTTTTGCTGCATTTAGATGCTCACGCTGATTTGCGCGACGGGTTCCTCGGTTACCACTATTCACACGCGTCGATAATTCGTCGCTCGGTGGACCACTTCGGTCCCGGTCACGAGCTTATTCAGTACGGCATTCGTTCCGGCACTCGCGATGAATATCAGTGGATGAAAGAGCACAAAACCATTCGTACATCGCGTCAGGCGTTTTTAGAAAGCGTTGAAGCCATTGCGGCAGACAGACCGGTATATTTGACGTTAGATTTGGATTACTTCGACCCGTCATTTTTCCCGGGCACAGGCACGCCCGAACCAGGTGGCGAAGACTTTCATTCGTTCGTCAGCCTCATGAAAATTCTGCGTCAAAAGAACTTGGTCGGCGCCGACGCTGTTGAGCTTTCACCGCCGATAGACCCTACCGGCAACTCCAATGTATTCGCGGCCAAAGTGGTGCGCGAGCTGTTACTTGTTTTAGAGCGCTCAGGAGCCTAATTAATGTCAGACTGGAATATTGATCAAGCAGAAGAGCTGTATGGCGTTAACCGTTGGGGCGCGGGCTATTTTTCTATTGGTGAAAACGGCAATATCCAAATTCGTCCAAATCATCGACTGCCAGACTTAGCGATTGATATGCAGGAAGTGGTTGAAGAGATAAAAGCCGAAGGCATTGAGCTGCCGGCGGTTATTCGTTTTCACGACATTCTTCGCTCGCAAGTCGAAATTATTAACGAGACCTTTGCCCAGCAAATTCAGGACGCCGACTACAAAGGCAAGTATTGCGGTGTATTCCCGATTAAAGTCAACCAAATGCGTGAAGTGGTTGAAGAAATAATGGATGCTGGTGAACCGTACAACTACGGACTGGAAGCAGGTTCAAAGCCGGAACTTATGGCCGTTATGGCGTATAACGATAACCCAGATGCGCTGACCATACTGAACGGCTACAAAGACAAAGACTATCTGACACTGGCGCTGCTGGGCCGTCAGCTACGCCGTAAGATGATCATAGTCATTGAGAAGTACAGCGAGCTGGAAATGCTGATTCCGCTGGCCAAAGAATTAGGCGTTGAACCTATGATTGGTCTGCGCTCAAAAATGATGGTGAAAAGTGCCGGTAAATGGGCTGGCTCCAGCGGTGACCGCGCCAAATTTGGCCTAAGCATTGCCGAGATACTGAACGTGATTGAACGTTTGCGCCAGGAGGACATGTTGCATTGTGCCAAGCTCTTGCACTTCCATATTGGTAGCCAGCTGTCTGATATTCGTAAGATAAAAGAAGCGGTCAGCGAAGGCGCACGTTTGTACGCCAAGCTCATTCAGGAAGGCGTACCGCTCGAGTACTTAGATATTGGCGGCGGTTTGGGCATTGACTACGACGGCACCAGTACCACCAACGACTCTTCTCGTAATTATTCAACCGAAGAATACGTTGCCGACGTAGTTTGGGGCGTCAAACAGGTGTGTGACTTAGAAGAGGTTCCGCACCCGAATTTAGTCAGTGAAAGTGGCCGCGCAATGACCGCCCACCACAGCTGTGTCGTCACCAACATTGTCGGTGAAATAAAGCCAGCCAGTACCAATTTCGATGTCAGCCCTAGCGAGGACGAGCATATTTTAGTGAAGAATATGCGTGAACTGCACCAGTCGGGTGACCAGTTCCATCCGCAAGAGCGCTATAACGATGCCGCTGGCTACAAGCAGAATGCTTATGAAGCCTTTAAACTGGGTATTTTGTCGCTACAGGAAATGGCGAAGCTGGATACCATGTACTGGCAAATACTGGCAGACATTCATCAGTCGCTGGACAAAGACGCTTATGTTATTCAGGAGCTGGAAGAGCTTGAAGATATGCTCGCCAGCCAGTACTTATGTAACTTTTCTATTTTTCAGTCAGCCGCAGACACCTGGGCCATTGGTCAGGTACTGCCAATAGTGCCTATTTCGCGTTTAAACGAGAAGCCGGAAGTGCGTTGCTCTATTGCTGATATTACGTGTGACAGTGACGGTAAGCTGGGCAAATACATTGAAGGCACCGAAATTAGCGATAACATTCCAATGCACTCTTTGCGTAAGGGCGAAGATTATCATGTCGGGCTATTCTTAACGGGTGCGTATCAGGACGTGATGGGCGACATGCATAACCTCTTTGGCCGACTGACAGAAGTGCACGTATATTGTCACGATGACGAGCGTGGCGACTTCTACATTGAAGAAGTGGTGCCAGGTACTTCCGCTGAAAAAGTACTGCAAACCATGCAATACAATACAGAATACATGGCGAAAGCGGTGAAAAAGCAAATTGACCGTCAGGTTCGAAATGGTGGTCTCGCACCAAGAGCCGGTGTTCGCTGGACAAACTTTTACGAGAAGTGTTTGGCCGGCAGCACCTACTTAAGCGTTGAATAATTCACCAAAACAACCGCTTAATGTGCAATTACTGAGCAAACAGTAAAAAAGGCACGAAAAGCGGTTGACTCGAAACCGAAAAAAACGTTTAATACACGCCGTTGCCCGGATAGCTCAGTCGGTAGAGCAGAGGATTGAAAATCCTCGTGTCGGTGGTTCGATTCCGCCTCCGGGCACCAACTTCTTTCTAAAGCCCTGCACTTAGTGCGGGGCTTTTTCGTTTCTGAGCAACGGATGTAACACGCTTAGTAACACAGGCCTATAACCTGACGTTACCGCCTTCCAAAGCCAAGGCGACGTTCGCGTGAGTTGAGGCAGTTAAAGCTCGCTCATAAAAGCGTGCTCTAACTGCGCTCAATGACCTAACTCTCTATTCTTTAAAACGCTGCACTAAATAATAAAGCGCTGGAAGCACCACCAACGTCAGCAATGTTGACGATACAATACCGCCAATAACCACTGTCGCTAACGGCCGCTGCACTTCGGCACCCACACCGGTATTAAATGCCATAGGGACAAAGCCCAGGCTAGCTACGAGAGCAGTCATCAGTACAGGTCTTAACCGCTGTTGCGCGCCTTCAAACACCGCATCTTTCAATGGCAGTCCGTCGCGCAGCAGTTGCCGTATGAATGTCAGCATGACCACGCCGTTCAAAACCGCCACGCCCGACAGTGCAATGAAGCCGACTGCAGCGGAAATTGATAGCGGCATATCACGCAGCGCTAATGCGAATATCCCGCCGGTCAGCGCTAAGGGAACGCCTGTGAATATGACGAGTGCACTGCTCAGCGAATTAAACGCACTGTATAGCAGGCCAATAATTAATAGCAGCGCTAATGGCACAACCAAACTCAACCGTTGGGAAGCTGATTGCAGCTGTTCAAAGGTACCGTCGTAGTTAACCCAATAACCTGCTGGCAAATCAACCTCAGTCGTTAGCGCATCCTGAACATCTGCCACAAAAGAGCCCAAATCACGATCTTCAACATTCGCACTCACAATAACATTGCGTTTGCTGCTTTCTCGGTTAATTTGGTTCGGTCCACTTTCCAAACTCAATTCGGCGACCTCTCCCAACGGCACATAGCGCAGCTCAGGGTTGCCGGCAGGCAGATCAATAGGCAGTGATTTAAGCTGTTCAATGCTCTTACGCCATTCTTTGTCGAGACGTACCATTAGCTTGAAGCGTTTATCCCCCTCGTAAATAATCCCTGACTGAACTCCACCAACCGCAGCTTGAACTGCTCGCTGTACATCAGCGACTGTTAGGCCTAATAACGCTAAATGATCACGCTTAGGTATAACTGAGAGTGTCGATAAACCGGTCATTTGTTCAACCCGAACATCAGCAGCGCCATCAACGGTGCGAATGACTGCCGCGGCTGAGTCGCCTAACCGTTTAAGCGTTTGCAAGTCATCGCCATAAATACGAACCCCCAAGTCAGCTCGAACGCCTGCAATAAGTTCGTTAAACCGCATTTCAATCGGTTGAGTGAACTCGTACTTATTACCGGGAAGCTCTTGCACAGCAGTTCGTATTTCAGCAACCAGTTGCTCTTTGGTTTTTTCTGGGTTTAGCCAGTCCTCACGCTCCTTTAAAATAATAATGGTATCAGCGACGCTCGGTGGCATCGGGTCGGTCGCAACATCCGGGGTACCAATTTTTGAGAATACCAGTTTAACTTCGTCAAAGCGTGACACCACAGACTCGACATCTTTTTGCATTGCTATAGACTGCTGCAAGCCAGTCCCCGGAATGCGCAAGGCTTGCATGGCAATATCGCCTTCATCAAGCTGTGGCAAAAACTCAGTTCCCATGCGACTCGCCTGAAACATTGATACCGCAAACAGCCCAAAGCCAAGCAAAATAATGACAACTGGAAGCTTCAGTGTTTGCCGTAAAACCGGCTGATACACTTTGCGGGCGGCTCGCATTATTCGGTTTTCACCGTGCTTAATATTGCCACGGACAAATATTGCAATAGCAGCGGGTACAAAGGTAACGCTGAAAATCAGAGCCCCTAAAAGCGCGGCTACGACAGTAAACGCCATGGGATGAAACATTTTGCCTTCAACACCACTTAACGCAAATATGGGCAAGTACACCAGCATAATGATAAGCACACCAAATACCGCAGGGTTAAATACCTCACGAGTACTATGGGTTACTTCAATTAAGCGCTCTTTAGTGGTAAGTACCCGGCCTAAGCGTTGCTGTGCAATTCCAAGCCGTCGCAAAGCGTTTTCAACCACAATGACCGCACCATCGACGATAATACCAAAATCAATTGCGCCCAGGCTCATTAAATTACCAGACACCTTGTTGGCGACCATGCCGCTTACCGCAAACAGCATACTCAAGGGAATAACGCACGCCGTAATCAGTGCTGCACGGACATTTCCAAGCAGAATGAAAAGCACCACAATAACCAGCACCGCACCTTCAAACAGGTTTTTCTCGACCGTTGCAATAGTTTTATCAACGAGAGAAGTACGGTTATACACCGTTTCAATCACCACCCCGTCTGGCAAGCTTCGTTGCACCTCCTCAATTTTATTGGCGACATTCTGTGCAACGATGCGACTGTTTTCGCCAATAAGCATCATGGCCGTGCCCAATACCACCTCGCTCTCGCCCGAGGTTGAAGCGCCAGTGCGTAATTGTTCTCCCAGTTTGACCTCAGCCACGTCACTCACGCGCACCGGTGCATCATCACGTTTTATCACGACCACATCACGAATATCGTCAAGTGTCTTAAGCTGTCCAGGCGAACGCACCAACCATTGCTCACCATTTTTCTCGATATAACCGGCACCAGCGTTTCTATTGTTAAGATCCAATGCTGCCAAAAGGTCCTGCATGGTCACTTTATAGGCCAGCATACGACCGGGGATGGGAGCCACCTGGTATTGCTTTTCATAACCCCCCACACTATTAATCTCGGTAACACCGGGCACCTTGACCAGTTGCGGCTTAATGATCCAATCCTGGATGGTACGCAACTGCTCGGGCGTATACGCCTCGCCATCGGCATTGGTAGCCCCCTCTTTCGCGCGTACTACATAATTAACAATTTCACCAAGGCCGGAGGCTATTGGCCCCATCGTCGGCTCGATACCGTCGGGTACTTCTCCCCTTACCTTTTGCAATCGCTCACTGATTTGCTGTCTAGCCCAGTAAATATCGGTGCCCTCTTCAAACACCACGGTAACTTGCGACAACCCATAGCGTGAGATCGAGCGGGTGTAGTCCAGCTTTGGTAAACCTGCCATCGCGGTTTCCACCGGATAAGAAATACGTTGTTCGGTTTCTAATGGCGAATAGCCTGGCGCTTCTGAATTTATCTGTACCTGAACATTGGTAATATCCGGCACAGCATCGATGGGTAGCTTTAATGTGCTATAAACGCCCGCAGCTGCTACTAACAAAGTTGCGGCAAGCACCAGCCATCGACGCTCAACAGCAAAGCGAATGAGTGCATCTATCATTGTTTACTCTCCCTAATCGCTGTGGCCTGCGCCTTGTTTTAGAATGTCAGCCTTTATCAAGTAGCTGTTTTCAACGACATAACTTTCGCCATTCTCAATACCCGATAACACCTCGGTGTATTCACCGTCAGTTCGGCCTAACTCAACTTCCCTGGCTTCGAAACGATTACCCTCTTTAATAAAAACAACGGGGTTATCGTCTAAACGTTGAACAGCATCATTGTTTATCGCCAAGCTCGCGTTAAAGCTGTCTGTAACGACATCCGCTTTTACGTGCATTCCCGGTCGCCAATGCCCCGACTGATTGGGCAACTCGATACGTGCGCGTGCAATATGTCCGCCAGTCATTTGTGGCGAGATATAAGACACAGTTCCTTCGACGGTTTTATGATGATGCAAGTCGTACACATAGGTCGTTTGCTCTTCTGCTAACGACTCAATGTTCTCCGGGAACGCTGAAAGCTCTACCCAGACCGATGATGGATCCAGGACTTCAAATAATGGCTTTTGCTCAACCACTTCACCAACATTGGTAAAACGTGCAGTTACCTCTCCGCTAATTGGGCTGATGACTTCAAATGCCGTGCCTGTCGTAACATTCTCAACAACAGCCAGAGTTTGCCCGGCTTTTATGGCATCGCCGATATTGGCCTTTAGTGACGTAACAATACCTTTGTACTTCGCTCCGATATGCACAATATTGTTATTATTGGGGGCTATTACACCGAAAATTGTTTGCTTTACTCGAATGCTTTGAGCGCTCGCTGTTGCCAACGTTAATTTCGCGTTTTCTATTGCTGCATCACTTAAATTGGTATGGGGTGCTTCATGCTCTTCGTGTTCTTTCTCATAAGCCAATGCGGGCAGTGAAAAACTGGCAATGCAGATAATTGTAATCAATGTGTTGAGTTTCATTGTTGTACTCCTAAAAACGGCTGTCCGGTCATGCGCTCTAATTCGATGATGTCGCTGTAAATCGCATGTTTCCGAGAAACTTTTTCGTACTCGAGTTTGGCTAACTCCGTTTGCGCGTCTAACACTTGCAACAAAGAATGCGTTCCGCGTGCGTAACCCTGTTGAGTCTGTTCAAGTAATTGCTCAGATAATGGCATCAGTCGCTGATTTATCTTTTGCAGATAACTTTGGTGAGTTTGCAAACTGTGCACTAGCGATAAAGCCAGTGATTTTAGTTGCTGCCGAACCTGTTTTTGCTGCGCCAGGTTAGACTGATGCAGTAATCGGCTTTGTTTTATGCGACCGACGTTAGGGTCAGTGAACTGCAATGGCATCGATGCCTGGACGATTAAACCTACATCATCGAACTCATTATTGTAGCGAGCCCCGACACCAACGGTAATATCCGACTTTGAGTCCGCTGCTAACGCTCTGGCTTGCGCTTGTAGAAGTTGCTCAGAGTCCAGTAAACGCAAATACTCCGGCGCCCGATTAACAGCCGATAACACGTTGGCTTTTTCCGGGAGGCTTAGCGGAAAAGTAAAGTCTCCAGAGACGCGCGTAAAATTGAGCTCGCCTGCCCACATTGAAGCCAGTTCAGCTTGTTGCTTTTTCAGTTTACCGTTCAACTCGTCAGAGAAAGCGTATTGGCGCTCTAACTGTAATTTAATGCGAATAACCTCGGATTTAGGCACCGCGCCAGCTTCTACACGCTCCTGTGCCACTTTTATCAGTCGCTCAGTTCGCTGAATTTGACGCTCGCTGGTATGCGCGACTTGCTGAAGTTTTAAAATGTCATAGAAACGCTGTGTGGTTTCTGCCAAAACCTCAATTTGACGATACTCAAACTCTGCTCGCTGAGCTTTCTCTTTTTCGGTTGCAGCTTTAACTCGTAACTGCCGTTTGTCCCCTAACTCTATGAGCTGAGAAAAGGATACGGTCAATTCTGAGTTACTGATACCTTCTAGCCGTCCTGAGCCGGCAAAGTTTTCTATTTCCGCAGATACCCTTGGGTTCGCTGAAAACTCAGCCTGCTCTATCAGTGCTCCTGCAGCTCGTATTTTATAATCATACTCCAGTAACTCAGGGTTATTCTTGATCGTTTTTTGTAACGCTTCTTTCAGCTTTAAATCTGTCGTCGCAGCCGTCGCCACAGGCACTAGCGCACCTAAGCAAAAGGCTGCCACGAAGTATAAATACTTCATGTTGCTTCTCCATTAACTTATAGGTTTTAAAAAGTCTAAGTTAACGGTTACGCGTTTGGTGGAGGTACAGGGGGTTGGTGAGTCAGGCTTTGGTCAAAACCTACCGAGTTTGAGTTGGGTGCCAAAATAACAGGCACGGCTGAAATTAAGAGGTTATAACCAGTAATGCAACTAATATGAGGTTGTGTTTGTTGTTTACTATCATATATTGATTTATTTAAGTCTTGATTTTCACGCTCAATTTCTAAGACTAAGTCATACGCAACTCCTGCACTCTTTATTGAAGACTGACTGAAAGTACCAGCCACAGGAGCACAGGCAAAAGAGCTATGAATGAGCACAGTCAGTATTAAAAACCAAGATATTTTCATTCAATTACCCCACTCAATATAAATTCCTAATCCATCCAAAATAAGCTCGGCCATATTAATTATTATACTTACTATTTACTTAGAACCCGGTAGATTCGGTATCATTGAGACCTGCAAGTTGCTTAACAGTAATAGGATAACTCCTAGGGTAATTGCAATATCGGCAATATTAAAAACTGGCAATTGCCACGTTTGCCAACCTAGATGAAGGGAGTCGACAACATAGCCACGAAACAGTCGGTCAATGAGGTTCCCAACCGCCCCCCCAAGAATCAGCCCGTAGCTAATGCCATCCCGTTTACTTACTTTATTAAAGATCAACCTCGTTAAAGCCACAGACATTAGCAGAGCAACCCCAATAAAAAAATAGCGCTGCCAACCTCCACCATTTGAAAGCAGGCCAAATGCCGCACCAGTGTTCCAAGTGTGTACCCAATTGAAAAAAGGGGTCAATGAAATCGAATCACCGTAAGCTATTGATTGCTGCGTCTGCCACTTGATCACTTGGTCAAGGACTACAGTTAAACCAGAAATTAACAGAGAAATATAGGGCGAAAATCCTTTATCAACGCAGGACATTCAGTTCCCCTTCAGTGCAAAAATGCGTCTTGACCCGTTAAGCACGATTAAACCTGCTATGCTACCTATAATAAGATCTGGGTAATTCGACCCGGTCAACGCAACGAGGGTGCCAGCGATGATTACGCCAAGGTTAATCACTACATCATTAGCTGAAAAAATCCAACTTGCTTTCATATGCGCACCACCTCCTCTATGTTTGGAGATAAGTAGAAGACAGATGGTATTGCCAATCAACGCGACAAATGCAATCCCCATCATCGCAAGTGACTCAGGTTCACTCCCGAATACGAAGCGTCTCACAACTTCTGCAAGTACACCCAGAGCCAAAACCAGTTGTAGTACGCCAGCTAGGTGCGCAGCACGTATTTGCATATTAACACTACGCGCTACGGCATAAAGAGAAAGCCCGTAAACTGCCGCATCGGCAAAATTATCTAAAGATTCCCCAATCAAACCAGCAGACTGCCAAAGCAGTCCGGCAGTCATTTCCACCAAGAACAGAAGAGTATTGATGGTGAGCAACCAACACAAGGTGCGGGACTCCTGCTTATCCGAACTTGCCGAAAACTCCTCAGCTTTGATTGCCTCGGAGTCCGCAGCAGTGTCTCTTTCAAGCGAGGCCCCCAAACCTAGAGTCTCTAATTTAGAAGTAATAAAGGCTGTCTCACCATCATGTAATACCTTCAGCCGACGGTTTGACAAGTCGAAGGATAATGAATGAATTTCCTCAAACCCATTCAGGCCAAGCGAATCATTCGTTCTTCTGATGGGCAATCCATTTTTGCTACAGAGTAAACGATGAGCCGTTTACCTGACTCTTCGTAGGCATTTTTTGAGTCGCCATTTGTTCGAACCGTATCAAAGGAACTAGCCATCGTATTACTTACCTTAAATATATAGTTTCACAATTAAAAACTATAAAGTTACTATAAGGTCAAGAAATTACTTAACTAGATAGGAAATTTTCTTATGCGTATTGGTCAACTAGCAGACTTATTAGGAATTCAAACCCAGACAATAAGGTTCTATGAAAAAAAGGGTTTGTTACCTTTACCAGCTCGTAGTTATAACGGATATCGAGTATACACTGAAAAACATTACAAAAGACTTAAGTTTGTATGTAGCTGCAGAGCTATAGGCCTTTCATTATCTGAAACCCGCAGATTACAAGATTATCAAGACAATCCACATCAACCTTGCTCAGCCGTTAATACCCTGATTGATGAACACATAATGCACATACGCTCTCAAATTACTTCTTTGCAAGATCTTGAGAAGCAACTCACTTCAATTAGAACAAGTTGTACTGGCCAAAGCAAAGTTATTGCGTGTACAATTCTTAATAAAATTGATGAAATAGAATCTGTTAGTTGTAACCGAGACGTCTAAATTTCCGGAGGTTACACAACGTACTTACACAATTTTTTAAGGTTGTCCAGCGGAGCTTCGTTAGGCTACTGAGTGTCTAGTGAACTAGTGGCGATTCAGAATGCACTAGTTGAAAACTATTTTTAATTAATGTACCGTTAAGCTGCTTATTTAGAACTGCAGGTAATGATGCTTAGACTCGGATTTTTAATACTGGTGCTTGCTGCCGTTCTGACTCAAATCAGTCAGTCGGTTGCTGACGTGCATCAATCTCACCAATCCTCTTCTGAGCAACACCTCAATTTTGAGCATGACGAATCCCACATCGATAAGCGCAATCTCCCTAAAAGTGGCGAAATCAGCTTTGACTACCATCATTGCTGTCACTGCCATGGTTCATTTCATTTATATGCCATGAAGGCTGAAAAAACTCTCGCGTTACCACGAATGGGCACAATACGTCTTGGGTATACTGAGTTTTACACTAACCCACTATCATCGCCGCTGTTCCGGCCTCCCATCTCCTCATAGCTGCCTAATACGCTGCTTTAGCAGCGCAACTAAATCATTATTTTACGCAGTAATATGACTGAGGAGTCTATCTATGGGTCCGTTTTCGACACATAGCAAACGCTTGTTTGTTGCCGTAAGTCTGGCAATAAGTTCAAGCTACGCCAATGCACAACAGTTGCCCGAGCAATGGCAAAAAACTGTGCAGCAACACCCCAGTGTTGAAGCCGCTCAACAGCAGGCTGAAGCGCTGATCCAACAGGGCAAACAATTAAATCAGCCTTTGTACAACCCTAGCTTATCGTCACGCTTAGAGCGCGAGGGTGACATCAATAATTACGCTGTTGGTCTAAGCCAGACGCTGGACTGGAGCACTCGCAATGAAGCAAGGGCCAGTCAGAGTGACGCCATGACGGCTATGGCAGTGAGTATTTATCGCCAGTCGGCGACATCGCATGCTAAAACTTTGTTGAATGCCTATGTGCAATGGCTGGATGCAAAACAGCGTTACGCACTGGCCGAGCAACAAGAGAAAATCGTTAAACAGGCGATAAGCCTGGTTGCCGAACGACGTAAAGCCGGTGACTTAGGTGCCGTCGACGAACAACTGACGGTACTCGCACTAAGTCGGCAACTGCAACAAACGGCAGCGGCTTATCAACAGCTGCAATCCGCTGAAGCAGAGTTAAACGCTCTGCTAACCACGATTGACGTCGGTCAACTCTCCGTGAATGAGGAGCTATTTAACGTTGAACCTGCGTTAACGGCTCGCTGGCAACAACATCCGGCGTTAAAAGCTGCTTACCTGCAATGGCAATTAAAGCGCGCCGATGTCGACTGGAAACGCTCGTTAACCACCGCCAACCCAACCGTAGGCGTCGAAGCGGGCGAGAGCGATAACGAAACAGTAGTTGGCTTATCATTCAGCATTCCACTACAGATTCGCAATAACTACAGCGATGCAGTACGCGCAGCCAATAGCGAAGCTGTTGCTGAAGAAAAACGTTTGATTGCACTAAGGCAACAATGGCAAGCAGCACTGAAATCATCTCTTAACAATTATCGTTTTGTGAAAAAACAGTGGCAAAGCTGGCAAAGAGACTTTCAATCTCGGCAGGATGAGTCGATGCAGGTGATTGAACAGTCCTGGCTCGCCGGTGACCTATCCACCACCGACTACCTCACCGCTGTGCAACAGCAGCTCGATAGCCAATTTGCAGGGATAGCGCTGCAAACACAATATCGGTTGGCCGCCATTGAATGGTTGTACCGTTCAGGCGAACTCAGTAAAGCGCTGACGTTATCGCCGTTAAGCCAGCAAACAAACGCAGAGATTGGAGAGTAAACGATGTCAGTAAAACCTTTATACGCAGCAATAGCACTTGCGCTGAGCTTTTCGGTTATGGCGCAGGATGAACACGGACACGACGAAAAAGAAGATACCCACAAGGAAGAAGGCAAACACGAGCAAGGTGAACATAAGGAAAGCTCAGGCGTGGAGCTATCCAGCAAGCAGCTGTCCATGGCAGATATCACCACGCGAACCTTGCAAACTCAAGTCATTGAATATCCGGTTTATGCCCCGGGCGAGGTGGTTGCTAACGACTTTAATAGCTACATCGTGAGTCCGCGCATCGACTCGACCGTGCTCAAACGTTTTGTCAGTATTGGCGACCACGTCGAAAAAGGTGAGCCGCTGGCAACCCTCTTCAGCGCCACCATGGCGGAGGCGCAAAGTCAGTATTTGGTCACACTTAACGAATGGCAACGCGTGCAGTCACTCGGTGAGTCAACTGTTGGTGAAAAACGCTTTGTCGAAGCGAAAAACGCCTTTACCTCAGCGCAAGCGCAACTCAAAGCATTTGGTATGTCAGCCAGTGATATTAAGCGTTTAAGTAAAGCTGACTACCCTGTCGGCGAATACCAACTGACCTCAGAAATTGGCGGGATTGTGGTTAGCGATAACTTCAAGCAAGGCCAGCAAGTTAATGCCGGTAATCACTTGGTTGAAGTGCTACAAGAAGAAACCTTGTGGGTTAATGCTCGTCTACCAGGCTCAGCTGACCTTAGTGTGCAGTTTGGTGATCCTGTTACAGTGAGTGTCGACAATCAGCGCTTTGCGGCAAAAGTCATTCAGGAAGGCCACACAATCGACGATAAAACCCGCACCCGAACGGTACGACTTGCGGTAAATAACGAAAAGGACCAATTACACCCTGGTTTATTTGCGGATGTTTATTTCTCAGTCAAGTCGGATGGACCGGTGCTTGCAGTTAAGGACTCAGCCTTAATGCGGGCATCTGATGGTGACTGGCAGATATTCATTGAGCACGAACCCGGAAAGTTTGAACCGAAGAAAGTCGAATTGGTTGATGAAAAGGGTCCGTGGAAAGTCATTCGAGGCGTTAAGGAAGGCACAGAGTACGTCGATAACGGCGCGTTTTTCGTTCGCTCACAAATCGCTAAAGGCGGTTTTGACCCACATAACCACTAACAGGAGGTTGTATGTTTCAGCGCATTATTCAGTTTGCTGTCGCCAATCGCCTGTTATTGGTATTGGCTTTATTCAGCATCAGCATTGCGTCATTTTTTATTATTCCCAAACTTAATCTGGATGCCTTTCCCGATGTTACCAACGTTCAGGTAACGGTAAATACGGAAGCACCAGGATTAGCAGCGACCGAAGTCGAGCAGCTTATTACCTATCCGATAGAGTCGGTGATGTATGCCCTGCCCGACGTCAAAGAAGTTCGGTCAATCTCAAAAACAGGTTTATCGGGCATTACCGTGGTATTTGACGAGAGTGTCGATATCTACTTTGCCCGGCAACTGGTGTTTGAACGACTGCAGGCGGCAAAGGAGTTGATACCCGAAGGCGTAGGTACACCCGAAATGGGTCCTAACTCTTCCGGCCTCGGCCAGGTTTATCAGTATCTGCTACTTGCCGAACCGGGCTCCGGTGTCAGCAGTATGGAGCTACGCAGTCTTAACGACTATGTGGTTAAACTGCTACTAATGCCCGTTGAGGGAATTACCGAAGTCTTGTCCTTTGGCGGTAAGGTTAAGCAATATCAGGTTAACCTAAATCCCGCGAAGTTACTGTCTTACGAACTCACACAGCAAGATGTGATGAGCGCGGTCAACAAGAATAACGGTAACGTTGGTGGTTGGTATATGCCCCGCGGTCAGGAGCAGTTGGTTATTCGCGGCACCGGCTGGCTGGAAAGCGGTAAAAAAGGCCTGCAACAAATACGACAAATACCGCTCAAAACCGTTGACGGCGTTTCCGTAACACTGGGCCAGGTTGCCGACGTCGAAATCGGCAGTGAAATTCGCCAGGGAGCGGTCTCAATGTCGCGTAAAGTCGACGGCGAGGTCAACCAGCTGGGCGAAGTGGTGTCGGGTATTGTGCTCAAACGCATGGGCTCGAATACCAAAGCCACCATCGACGGTATTAAAAAGCGCATTCCGCTTATTCAGCAAGCATTACCCGAGGGTGTCACCTTTGAGCCGTATTATGATCAGGCCGATTTAATACAAAAAGCCGTATCTACGGTCGCATATTCACTGCTCATTGCCTTTGTCTTTATTATCGCAGTATTAGCACTGTTTTTGCTCAACATACGCGCTACTTTTTTAGTGTTACTGTCCATTCCCGTTTCTATCGCCATTGCCCTGATGGTAATGTCCGCGATGGGCATGTCAGCTAACCTGATGTCGCTGGGCGGGATTGCTGTTGCCATTGGTATGCTGGTCGACGGCTCCGTGGTGATGGTTGAAAACATCTTTAAGCACTTAAGTCGTCCGGATAGTGAACACCAAGGCGACGCCGAGCAACGCACAGAGCACCGCGACCCGGATCCTCAGGCAGCCAAACTCGATAGCCATGGTATCAAGCTGCGAGTTAAGGAAGCGGCTAACGAAGTGGCACGACCGGTATTCTTTGCCGCCATGATTATCTTGGTGGTCTTTATGCCACTGTTTAGTTTTCAGGGTGTTGAAGCTAAATTATTTGAGCCCATGGCGATCAGTATTATGTTGGCCATTATCTCCGCGGTTTTTGTGGCCATTATGGTTGTCCCGGCATTAGCCAGTTACTTTTTCAGTCGGGGTATTAAGCCTCGTGAAAATAAACTGCTTAAACCACTAGATAATGGTTATAAAAGACTATTATCGGTGGCGTTACGCAGTAAAAAGGCTGTTATTCCCCTGGCCGGTGTGCTGTTTGTCGGCGCTTTGGTGTTAGTGCCTCGTCTCGGCACAGAATTTGCGCCCGAATTGGAAGAAGGCACGATTAATATTCGCGTGACATTAGCCCCCTCCTCTAACCTTGAAACGGCCTTAGAGGTGGCTCCGAAGCTTGAAAAAATCCTGATGTCGTTCCCGGAAACCACCTACGCACTCAGCCGCATTGGACGAGCTGAAGTGGGTGGTGATCCAGAGCCTATCAGCAACATCGAGATATACGTGGGTCTCAAGCCGCAGTCTGAATGGACAACAGCATCGGATCGCTACGCCTTACAAGAAAAAATGGAGGCAAAACTCGATGCTCACCCAGGCTTGTTGTTTAATTTTTCACAACCTATCGCAACACGGGTTGATGAACTGCTATCAGGTGTAAAATCGCAGCTAGCCATCAAACTATTTGGACCCGAGCTTGACGTGTTGGCCCGTAAAGGCCAGGAAATAGAAAGTGCCGTCAAGCAAGTTGACGGGGCCGTTGCAGTAGCGATGGAGCAAATAAAAGGTGAAGCACAACTCGTGGTTTCGCCGAAACGCCAACAACTCTCACGCTACGGCTTAAATGTCTCCGATGTACTGAGCGTTGTCGACAATGGCTTGGGTGGCGCTTCGGCAGGCCAGATCATTCGCGGTAATGAGCGCTATGATATTTACGTGCGGCTGGCCAAGCAATTCCGCGATACGCCGGAGTCTATTCGCTCGTTACGCTTGTTAACTCCTTCGGGAGCCTGGGTAACCGTAGGCGAAGTCGCCCACGTCGCAATTGAATCAGGACCACCGCAAATCCGTCGTGATGATGTACAGCGTCGCGTTGTGATTCAATCGAACGTTCAGGGTCGTGACATGGGTAGCGTGGTTGCCGATATTCGGAAGGCGATTGACGAGAAGGTGGATTTACCAACCGGTTACTCAGTCGATATTGGTGGCCAGTTCGAAAGTCAACAACGAGCACAGGAGCGCTTGTCCATTGTCGTTCCCATATCGCTGGCACTCATCGCCCTGCTGCTTTATTTTGCTTTCGGCACCATGGGTCAAGCCATGTTGATTTTGGTGAATGTACCATTGGCAGTCATCGGCGGTATTGTGGCTCTCTATGTGTCAGGACAGTACTTATCGGTGCCCAGCGCCGTGGGTTTCATCACGCTGTTTGGTGTGGCGGTACTAAACGGTGTAGTTCTGGTCGAGAGTATTAACCAGAGAATAACCGATGGGCATGCGGTTAATGATGCCGTGTTTGATGGCGCATGGTCGCGACTCCGCCCAGTATTGATGACTGCAATAACCTCAGCGTTAGGACTCATTCCCATGCTGTTTGCAACCGGTGCAGGGGCTGAAATTCAACGCCCACTGGCTACCGTCATTGTTGGTGGTTTGGTATCAGCTACTCTGCTGACATTGGTTATCTTACCCGTGCTCTATCCTTGGTTTTCGAAACAAAAAATTAAGGATTTAAGCCGTTAGGGTTCAATAGCATTTAAGGGGGCGGTTATTGTCGCCCCCTTTTATTAAAAGAGGAACGTATTATGGGACATCACCATAACCATGATCACTCAAAGGACATGCCGTCCAACCGATTAGGTTGGGCATTTCTGCTTAACTTTGTTTTTACCATTATTGAGTTCATTGGTGGTTTTCTTACCAACAGTACCGCCATTTTAGCTGATGCCGTTCATGATCTTGGCGATAGCCTGTCGTTAGGTCTCGCGTGGATACTAAATAAACTTGGCAAAAAACAGGCTAACCAACACTTTACCTACGGTTATAAAAGACTGAATCTTGCCGGTGCATTTATTAATGCCGTTGTGTTAATCGCAGGCTCTGCCTGGGTACTTGTGGAAGCAATTCCCAGACTCTGGAACCCTCAGATGCCCGTCGCTGATGGCATGATTGCTTTAGCCGTCGTTGGCATTACAGTTAATGGATTTGCTGCTTACAAATTGTCAGAGGGCAAAACGTTAAACGAACGCGTTATTAACTGGCACTTGCTGGAGGATGTTCTCGGCTGGGTCGCTGTACTTATCGTTGGTATTGTTTTGCTGTTCGTAGACTGGCCGATTCTCGACCCTATATTGTCGATTGGCTTTACGCTATTTATTTTAGTGAATGTACTACGCAACCTGTGGGCAACGCTGAAGCTCTTCATACAGGCCACGCCAGACAAAAAAACCTACAAACAAGTCGCGGACGCTTTACTGGAGCTACCTCATGTTGCTGACCTACACCATTTGCATTTTTGGTCACTAGACGGCGAGGAGCATGTATTAACCGTTCATTTGGTGTTAACTGAAAATCTTGATATCGAGGCCCGTAGCGACTTAAAACAGCACATCGATAACGTCCTTGCGCCCTATGCTTTAAGCCATACAACGGTAGAACTAGAAGATCCTGATGAAGCGTGTAGGGACAACTGATAATGAGTGCATTATTTTTATTGAAAACGCTCGGGTTATTTATTGCCACCGCAATTGCCGAAATTGTCGGTTGCTATTTACCCTACCTATGGCTCAAAGAGGGCCATTCCGTTTGGTTGCTCATTCCGGCAGCAATAAGCTTAGCTTTATTTGCTTACTTATTAACACTTCATCCAGCGGAAAGCGGGCGGGTCTACGCAGCTTATGGTGGTATTTACGTGTTAACTGCCATAGTCTGGCTGCGAATTGTCGATAAATCGCCACTATCCAATTTCGACCTGATTGGCACGACGTTTGTGCTAACCGGTATGGGGATTCTTGTGTATGGCTGGCGTTAGCTATAAAGCAATTCAGTTAAAGAACTCCACTCAAAAGTTTTACACAGACTAGCGCACCTTATGTTTGTCCGTGGTAGCGTCCTCAACCCCGTCATTAAGCGACGCCATCAGTGGACAATAGACATCTCCGTGTCCGGCGCTGCATTTTTGCACCAACTCATTCAGCGCTTGTTCAATTTGCTGTAAGTGCGATATCTTTCGACGAACACTGATGAGCTTTTGCTCCCCAAGCTCCCGTGCTTCATCGCAATGAGCGCCATCTTGCAGAGTTAATAGCTCACCAATTTCATCCAGACTAAATCCAAGCCATTGAGACGCGCGAATAAAATGAAGCCGAGCAAGCGCTTGTTCGTCGTAATGTCGAATTCCCCCATACGGCTTCTCCGGCTCGCTCATTAGCCCTCGGCGCTGATAATAGCGCACCGTTTCCACGCCCACGCCGGCTGTTTTGGCCAGCGTGCCAATTGTCATTACGTTGCGTTTTTTTAACATAGCTATTGCTTCCGTAGTGAGGTACGGGTCTAAGATTAACACATTAAAGCAAAATGCCCGAAGGAGTTACTCTTATGTCAAATTCAAAATCTGGTCGGGGCTCTCTTCTCGCGGGAGGGATCGCAGCGACTCTGGCATCTGCGTGTTGTCTGGGTCCCCTCATATTACTTGCACTCGGTGTATCCGGGGCCTGGATTGGGAGCCTCACAGCACTTGAGCCTTATCGACCCATTTTTATTGCCATTGCATTGATTGCCATATTCTTTGCCTGGCGTCGAATATACCGGCGTGCTGATGACTGCAACCCTGATAACACCTGCGCAACGCCAAGTGCTCGTAAGAGCTACAAAGTGATGTTTTGGCTCGTTGCGGTGCTTACTTTAACAGCACTGGCGTACCCCTATGTTGTTCCTTTCTTTTACTAGGAGGCAATACACGATGAAAAAAGCAATGATAACAACCATTTTATTTTTACTGTTTAGCATGCCCGCATTGGCGGCTGAGAAAACCGTCACGCTATCAGTACCCGGTATGACATGCGTCACCTGCCCAATTACCGTCAAAGCTGCACTTGGCCAAGTCGCAGGTGTGAGCGCCGTCGATGTCCGTTTTGAAGAGCGGGATGCAACCGTGACATTCGACGACGAAAAAACGTCAGTTAAGCAGCTCACTGAAGCAACGACAAATGCAGGATACCCATCAACACTGAAAGCAACGGCACCAAAAAATCAGTCATGAAACATCACAATGCCTTATAGCTGCTGTAAAACTGAAAGACCAAGGAGTAACCGTTATGAGTAGTAACAATTTACACATTGCTGTCATTGGTAGCGGCGGCAGTGCGATGGCTGCGGCACTCAAAGCGACCGAGGGAGGTGCCCGAGTGACGCTCATTGAGAGAGGTACTATTGGCGGAACTTGTGTCAATATTGGCTGTGTCCCGTCTAAAATCATGATCCGAGCGGCTCATATCGCCCAACTGCGGCGAGAAAGCTCTTTTGATAAAGGCTTAAGTACTCATACTCTTAAGGTAAATCGATCAGCTCTCCTCGAGCAACAACAGGCTCGGGTAGAAGAACTCCGTGAATCCAAATACCAGAGTATTCTTAGAGAGAATTCCGCCATTACCGTTATTAACGGCGAAGCCCGCTTTATAAACGATGAAACTCTTTCCGTATCACTTCGCGATGGCGGTGAGCAAACGATTTACTTTGACCGTGCTTTTATCGGCACCGGGGCCCGACCCGCACACCCCCCCATCCCCGGCTTAGCTGAAACCCCTTACCTTACTTCGACAAGCGCATTAGAGCTAAATGACATTCCTAAGCGCCTCCTTATTATTGGAGCCTCGGTCGTTGCTCTTGAGTTAGCACAAGCCTTCGCGCGTCTCGGTAGTGAAGTTACTGTTTTGGCCCGCAATCGGGTGTTATCCCAAGACGAGCCTGCCATTGGTGAAGCAATAGCGACTGTTTTTGATCGCGAAGGCATCAATGTGCTTGAGCATACAGAAGCCAGCGAAGTGCGTTACGACGGACAACACTTCATTCTCAAAACCAATGCCGGAACATTAAAAGCAGAACAACTGCTCGTGGCCACAGGCCGTACGCCCAATACGGAAAACCTCGATTTAAAAACCATCGGTGTACAAACTGAACGCGGTACAATAACGATTAACGAGCGCATGCAAACCTCTAACTCAAGAGTATATGCGGCAGGCGACTGTACGAATCAGCCGCAGTTTGTCTATGTCGCCGCCGCAGGCGGCAGCCGAGCCGCTATTAACATGACGGGCGGTGATGCGCATCTTGATCTCAGTGCAATGCCCAAGGTTATCTTTACTGATCCACAAGTCGCCACGGTGGGTTTATCAGAAGCTGATGCTAAAACTGGTGGTTACGTCACCGAAAGCCGCACGTTGGGCCTTGAAAATGTCCCACGGGCATTGGTTAACTTCAATACCCAAGGGTTTATAAAAATTGTCGCAGAGAGTGGCAGCGGCCGACTGCTCGGTGTTCAAGTCGTCGCAGGAGAAGCCGGTGAGTTGATTCAGGCTGCTGTAATGGCGATAAGAGCAGGAATGACAGTCAATGAGTTGGCTGATGAGCTCTTCCCATACCTTACGATGGTAGAAGGCTTAAAATTATGCGCTCAAACGTTTACTAAAGATGTTAGCCAATTATCTTGCTGCGCTGGGTGAGATAACCTAGCTTAACTTCACTGGACAGTTACCAATATTTCGGATTTAGCTGCTGGTTGGTGATAGGTTAAGCTAGTTCAGGAGTGATAATAGTTGTTATAAGCACTTTTTTCTCATTCATATTAGCTCTTATTTGTCTCACTTATTTGACAATAAGTTTTCCTAGATACCTTTGCATCTGACAATGAAAATCGTATTCTCGAGAGTGTTCAATATTCTGTG